>JBAVUQ010000029.1:0-11401 GCA_049696855.1 Candidatus Aminicenantales bacterium | reverse complement strand
AAACCCCAGCCGAAGATGAGGAAAAACCAACCGCCGGTCGTCAAGCCTTGAGTCATGGGACCTCCTCGAAAAGTGCGGTAAACCGGATCGCCAGCCGGAGACCCATCACAGAAGATTCAACGGTCGGATGATCTTCGCCAGGAGATAGAGCAATCCGGCCCCTATCAGCACCATCACCGAATATCGGCGCCAATGCTTGAGCGTCGCCGGTTTGTTATCCGATGTCTCTCCCTTTAAGTACCTGATATCAACATAGCGGACCAAGATGAGTACGAGGGTAAACAGCCAAAATATTGCGTCGGCCAGGTCAGGGGCCTTTCCCTGGATTATAAAGATGGCGCCAAAGACCAGAAGACTTACCCCGAATATCCAAATCAAGCGAACCAAGATTGATAGGCACCCGCCAGAGGATTCGGGTTTTGCTGGAACTTGTTGATTGGGAATAGTCACTGCCGCCTCCATATCGGCGCCTTTAGCAGGCGCTTACGTCAAGGCGATATGCGTGAAACGCCCTGAACGATATGGATGGCGGCCCGACCATCCGTCTTTTGAAACCTACGCAACGCCCTATGCGCTGCGCACCCGACGGGCAGTATATGCGATACAAGGAATCAGGTCAACGGTCTGGTCTTCGGCTGCCCCGATCTCGGCCGTGCCCCTCCCCTCGACGTCTTGCCGTCGGCGGAGAGCATCCTCCGGGAGTTCGTGGTCTGTCGAACGATTGATGCTAGCCTACCGGCCGTTCGAGGGCGCGGCGGATCGCGACGGCCATCTCGCGGATGGTGAAGGGCTTCATCACGAGCTCGCGGATCCCCAGGCCGGCGGCCGTCCCCTCGTTGACGGAGTCGCTGAACCCGGTGCACAGGACGACCGGAAGGTCCGGGTGGACCCTCATCGCCTCCTCCGCGAGCCTCGTGCCGACCAGGTGGGGCATGGTCTGGTCGGTGACGACGAGGTCGAAGGCCTCGGGACGGGAGCGGATGAGCGCGAGGGCCTTGACGCTGTCCGTCTCGAAGGTCACCTCGTAGCCGAGACGTTCCAGGATGTCGTGGAGGCTCTCGGCCTGGCTCCTTTCGTCGTCGACGACGAGGATCCGCTCGCGCCCTCCGGGAATGGGACCGGACTGGTCCTCGGCGGGCGCGGGCTCTCTCTTCACGCGCGGGAGATAGACCTGGAAGACGCTTCCCTTGCCGACCTTGCTCTCGACCGAGATGGCCCCCCCGCTGCCCGTGACGATCCCGTGGACGACGGCCAGGCCCATGCCGGTGCCCTCCGCCTGCCCCTTGGTCGTGAAGAACGGGTCGAATATCCGCGGGAGCATGTCCGCGGGGATGCCGGCTCCCGTGTCCTCTACGGTCAGTCTGACGCAGGGACCGGCCTTGAGGCCCGGCAGCCGCGCAGCGGCTTCCGTACCGATGTCGACCGCGTCGAGCCTGACAGTCAGGATCCCTCCCGCCTCCCGCATAGCGTAGGCGGCGTTGCTGCCCAGGTTCATGAGGACCTGGTGGATCTCGGTCGCGTCGGACAGTGTCACGGCGTGCTCAGCCGTGAGCGTGTCCCTGATCTCGATCGTGGCCGGCAGCGAGGCCCGCAGGAAGCGCAGCGCTTCGGTGATGACCGGGGCCAGCCGGACCGGCTTCGGCTCCCGGCTCTTCTTCCGGCTGAATGCCAGGACCTGCTTGACCAGCTCCTTGCCCCGCTCGGCGGCGTCGAGCACGAGCGGCAGGTACTGCCGCGCCGCCCCCGGCTCCTGCCCGTCTTCAAGGGCGAGCTCGGCATTGATGACGATGGCCGCCAGGATATTGTTGAAATCGTGGGCGATGCCCCCGGCCAGCGTGCCCAGGGCCTCCATCTTCTGAGCCTGGCGGGCGTGCTCGTCGAGAAGGACCTCGCGGGTGACGTCGAGGAGGATCAGGATGATCCCCCTGACGCGGCCGTCGGGTCCGGTCAGGCGATGAACGCTCCGGTTGACGTAGACGGTCCCGCTCCCGGGGACGGCCCCGCACGTGAGGGGCATGGCGTGACCGAACGAGGGTCGGCCCGTTTCGATGACCTCCCGGAACACCGTCACGTCCGCCGGGTCAGGGAACAAGGCGAAGTAGTTCTTGCCCTGGAAGTCCTGCGGCTCCCGGCCGTAGGCCTGGGCGTAGGCGGGATTGACCCGGAAGAAGTCGAACGACGCGTCCATGTAGGCGACCATGACCTGGGTGATGGAAAAGACCTTCTCGAGCAGGGCCGTGGCCTCGATGAGCTCGTCCTGGGCCGCCTTCCGGGCTCGCCTCACGTCGACCTCACGGAGCTCCCGCTCGACCGCGGGAACCAGGCGCCTCAGGTTGTCCTTCATGATGTAGTCGTGGGCGCCCGCCCGCATGGCATCGACCGCGATGTCCTCGCCGATGTTCCCCGAGACGATGATGAACGGCGCATCCTGGCCGCTCGTCTTGAAGCTGTCGAGCGCGGCGAAGCCGTCGAACTGGGGCATGAGATAGTCCGAGATGACGAGGTCCCAAGTCCGCCGGGCCAGGGCCTCCCGCATGCCTTCCGGGGAATCGACGCGTTCCCAGCGGGGGTCGTAGCCGCCCCGGCGGAGTCCGTTGACGACGAGCAAGGCGTCGTCTTCGGAGTCCTCGACGATCAGGACATTCAGGGTCGTGGCCATGATCGGACGCCTCGCTTTCCCGTGCTTCTCTGCGTTACACTCGAACCTTCAGCCTGTTTTCTCTTCGCTCACGCTCCAGGTCAGGGCGCCTCGTTGAGGACCAGCCAGTACAGCCCCAGCTGGCGTACGGACTCGGCGAACTGGGCGAAATCGACGGGCTTGCGGATATAGCTGTTCGCGCCGAGCTTGTAGCTTTCGACCCTGTCCCGTTCTTCGCTCGAGGTCGTGAGGATGACGACGGGGAGCAGGCGGGTCTTCTCGTCGGCCCGGATGCGCCGGAGGACCTCGAGCCCGTCCATGCGCGGCATCTTGAGGTCAAGGAGGATGACCTGCGGCAGGAGGCAAGGGTCACGGCCGGCGAATTTGCCCGTGCAGAACAGGTACTCCAGGGCCTCGACCCCATCGGCGGCCAGATCAACCGAGTTGGCGACGTGGCTTTTCGCCAGGGCCCGCATCGTCAGGTCGACGTCGTCGGGATTGTCCTCGACCAGGAGAATGCTCTTCGTATTCATCGGACCTCTCTTTCTTCCGGCTCGCTGGCGAGCGTGAAATAGACCGTGGCGCCCTGGCCGGGACGGGCCTCGATCCAGACCCGCCCCCCATGGCGCTCGATGATGCGCTTGACCGTCGCCAGGCCGACCCCCGTGCCGGGGTACTCGCGCATGGCGTGCAGCCTCTGGAAAGGCTGGAAGAGCTTGCCGGCATAGGTCATGTCGAACCCGGTGCCGTTGTCCTTGACGAAATAGGCCGGCCCGCCGGCCGCCGTCGTCGCCCCGAATTCGATCCGGGTCTTCTCGCGCTGGGACGTGAACTTCCAGGCATTGTCGATGAGGTTCCGGAGGACGACGCTCAGCAGGCGCTCGTCGCCCGCGCCGACGAGACCTTCGGCCACGACCAGCTCCGCCCGCCTCTCCGGGTGGGAACTGCGGAGCTCCTCGAAGATCTTGCGGGCCATGCGGCTCAGGTCGACGGGGCCGCGGAGCATCTCGACCCGCGTGACTCGCGATAGGTTCAAGAGGTCGTCGATGAGCTGGCCCATCTTCTCGATCGCGGCTATGATCCGTCGAAGCGAGTCCTTGCCTTCCTCGTTGAGCTCGGGGCCGCAGTCCTCAAGGAGGACATGGCTGAATCCGCCGATCGTCCGAAGCGGGGCCCTGAGATCGTGGGAGACGGAGTAGGCGAAGGCCTCGAGCTCGCGGTTCGCGGCGTCGACGGCCTCCTTGGCCAGACGGAGCGATTCGAGGGCGTCGCGAAGATCGCGGTTGCCGGCCTCGGTCCTCTCCCGTTCGCTGGCGAAGTCGTCGAGGAGGTTGAGCATGGCCCGCTGCGTCTCCTCGAAACGGACCTTCTCCCCGGCGAAGTCCTCGAGGACATTGAGGAGCGCTGTGGTATAGTCGTCCCGGTTGCGAAAGGTGGAGGCTTGGGGGACTAACGACAGGCCTTCGATCATGGCGATGCCGGGCCTCCAGGTCCGCCCTGGCGAATCCTCTCGACCTCCTTGCGCAGCTCGTCGATCTCCTTCTTGAGATCGATCATCTTGAGCTCGCGGCCGACGGTCAGCTTTTGGAAGCGCTCGAGCTCCGCCAGCCGCTCGAGCTCACGGGCCTGCTGCTGCTCGCGGGCCCTTTGTTCCGCGATTTTGGCCTCGGCCTGCCTCTGGGCGGTGACATCGCGGGCTGCGGCGAAAACACCCAGGACCTCTCCCTGCGTGTCCAGGTAAACGGACGCGTTGTAGAGGACCGAGGTCAGCCGCCCGTCCCGGTGGCGGATCGTCAGTGGATAATCGGTGACGTAGCCCTTGGCGAAAACCTGCTCGTAGCCGCGGCGGGCTTCGCCCGGCTCGGTGAAATAGTCCGAGAAATCCGTTCCGATGAGCGCGTCGCGCGGCACCCCGGTGACCTTGATCGTCGCCTCGTTGACATCGGTGATCTTGCCCTCCGGGCTGATCGTGACGAAGGGATCGAGGCTGGCTTCGATCAGGCTCCGGGCATACTGGGCGGCCTGGCGCTGGGCGGTGACGTCGCGGGCCGCGGCGAAGACGCCCAGGACATGGCCCTGAGCGTCCTTGTAGACAGAGGCGTTGTAGAGGACCGAAGCCAGGCGGCCGTCCTTGTGGCGCATGGTCAGGGGGTAATCCGTGACGTAGCCCTTGGCGAAGACCTGCTCATAGCCCTTGCGGGCCTCCGCGGGCTCGGTGAAGTAGTTTGAGAAGTCCGTGCCGATGAGCTCGCCGCGGGGGACGCCGGTGGCCTTCACCGTGGCCTCGTTGACGTCGGTGATCTTGCCTTGCGGGCTGATGGTGACGAGAGGGTCGAGGCTGGCCTCGATCAGGCTTCGCGCATAGCTGGCCGCGTCCATCAGCCGCTCGTCGGCCTGCTTCTTTTCCGAGATATCGTTGCTGATGAGGAGGTAGCCCATGGCCAGCCCCGAGGCGTCGTTGCGGCGGGTGACGACGAGGCTCGCGGAGAACCGCGTGCCGTCCTTGCGAACCCGCTCGAACTCTCCCTGGGCCAGTCCTTTCTCGCGCGCTTCGGTGAGCAGCCTATCGACGAGGCCAGACTTGATGTCCCCGGGCGCGTGCAGGATCTGGGCATCCTGGCCGATGATCTCCTTGGCCGCGTAGCCGTAATTCCGCCGCGCCCCCTCGTTCCATGACAGGACCCTGCGGTTGAGGTCGATACTGATGATCGAATACTTGGTCGAGCTCTCGAGGATGTTGTCCAGGAAGTTCTTGGTCTCGGCGAACTCGCTCAGGATACGCTTCGATTCGGTCACGTCACGGGCGGCGGCGAAGACGCCGAGGACGTTGCCCTGGGCGTCCCGGTAAACCGAGGCGTTATACAGGACGTCGACGAGATGGCCGTTCTTGTGCCTGATCGTCAGGGGGTAATCCGTGACCGAACCCAGCTCGAAAGCGCGGCGGTAGCCCTGCCGGGCCTTTTCCGGCTCGGTGAAGTAATTCGAGAAGTCCGTGCCGATGAGCTCGCCGCGGGGGACGCCGGTGACCTTCACCGTGGCTTCGTTGACGTCGGTGATCTTCCCCTCGGGGCTGATGGTCACGAACGGATCCAGGCTGGCCTCGATCAGGCTCCGTGCGTACTGGGGAGAGGCCTCGGGCGAATCCGGGACAGCGCTTTTGCCGCGTGGGTTCTTGATGCTCGGGCCTTTCATCGTCAGCCTCCTCAAGAGCGGTGGTGCGGCGGCCTTGCGGAGCCGTCTTCCCCTCGGGCGAAGCGAAATATGAGAGAAATTATCTGCCAAACATTACGGGCTGTCAATTTGCTAGCGGAGTCCGGCCGTCCCCCGGACCGCCTCGAGAAGCTTGGCGGGGTCGTAGCCGATGCCGTCCTTGAAGACAGTGACGACCTTCCGGATATCGGCGATGGAGGCCGTCGGATCGCCCTTGACGAGGACCATGTCGGCCAGCTTGCCGGCCTCGAGCGTGCCAAGGGCGTCGAGACGGCCCAGATACCGGGCGCCGTTCGAGGTCGCGATCTTGAGCGCTTCGACGGCGCTGAACCCGGCCTCGACCAGGAGCTCGATCTCGCGCTGGTCGCCGAAGCCGGGAAGGACGCCCCCGTAGCCGGTGGGATCCGGGCCGGCGATGAGCAGACCGCCGGCCTTGACGAACATGCGCTCGAACTCCATCTCCCTTTTCAGCAATCCCGGCATCGGCGAGTCCTTGGTCTCACCGACGCGCGACCGCTGGGTGAGGTAAAGGAGCCTCGTCTCCGTGGACATGGCTTCAAGGACGCGAGGGTCAAGGGGGGGCCGGCCCGGGACGGAGATCTCGAACACGGGCAGCGTCGACGTCACGGCCACGCCGTGAGCGACGAGGTCCTGGATGAGGTCCCGGACGGCCGGACCCGAGAGATCGAGATCGATGATCGCCGCCCGGGCATCCCGCGACGAGGGGCAGACATCGGGTTTCTTGGACGCCGCGAACTCCGTGTCCGCGATCAGGCCGTGCTCGAGGTCGTCGATGCCCAGGGCGGCGGCCTCGCGGAAGCCGATCGAGCACAGGTGTCCGGTGAGCTTCTTGCCCAGCCTGTGGACTTCCTTGATCGCCGCAGCCAGCTCGTCGCGGCGGATGTTCGTATAGGCCTTGAAATCGTCGACGCCGGCTGATTCCCAGTATTGGACGAACTTCACCGCCTCGGCCGGCCCCGAAAGCTCATGCATCTGCAGGGTGAAGGCCCCGGGGCCCTCGAGATAGGGGCTGGTCACGTGCATCCGCGGTCCGGGCACGCGGCCCTCGGCGATGGCCTTTTTCAGGTTGAGCTCGGTGTAGGGCTCGAGGCTGCCCGTCGTCCGGATCGTCGTCACGCCGCACGCCAGGTAGAGGCGCGGGGCGCTGAACTCGAGGGTATTGTAGTGGGCGGCGCCGGCCGGATAGAAGATGTGATCGTGAAGGCCCACGATCCCGGGGAAGACCGTGTGACCGGGCATCTCCAGGGTCTCCGCCCCGGCCGGGATGGCGGTGGTGCCCGCGTCCCCCAGGGCCAGGATCTTGCCGCCGGAAACGACGATGGTCTGGTCCTCGCGGGCCGGCGCGCCGGTGCCGTCGATCACCCGGACGCGCGTGATGGCAAAAATCGGAGCGTCGAAGGAGACGAATGCCTTGACGGCCGGGGACAGTGACGCGGCCTGCCCGGCGGGCCAGGCGGTCGCGACCAGGACCAACATCGCCAGAGCCAGGCGTGCCGCGCGGCCGGACGCTTGTGTGTTCATTTCGACCTCCCCGCAAAATTCGAATCGATGACTGTCAGGAGGATTCTAGCAGAACTCCGGGGACAAGCCGAACGACTTTTTCGGTCGGGTTCGCTCAGACCTCATTTCCCGGCGGCGAGCAGGTCCGCGAGCTTGTCGAATGACTGGCTCCAGCCCTCCCGGGCGCTCGTCATGTCTTCGCCGGGCGGGATGCCGGCGTGGCTCAAGGTCATCTTCGTCTTCCCGCCGCGCTCTTCGAGGGTCACGGTCTGCAGCATCTCTCGGGCGAAGCCCTGGCTCATCCCGTAGGAGGTCGCCGACACGACGTTGCCCTTTTCGTCGGCGAAGCTGATCGTGGCCACGATCCGCTCGAAGGGCACGATCTCACGGTAGAATCCCGTGTTGCAGTAGTTCTTGCCCTGCGGCGATCGCATGCAGAGAAAATAGGCGCCCCCGACGCGGAGCGAGATCCGGCAGACAGGCGAGGTGAAGCCCTTGGGGCCCCACCAGCGCTTGACCAGGTCAGGGTCCGTCCAGGCCGTCCAGACGCGCTCGCGCGGCGCATCGAAGACGCGTTCGATGACGAGGATCGAGCCGGGCGGCGGGCTGGTCAAGGATTCGCGGTCCATGGGGTCCATGATGTTCCCTCCCTCGATAGGCGTTCAGCGACACCGAGAGAAACGGCAAGAAACTTGCCAAGTGCCATGGCCCGGGGGAGCCCAGGGTTTGCCTGACGGCCGGGGCAGTGATGGCGACCGGCGCCGCGGGGAGGCGGAAAAATCCCGCGCCATAGGACGGCTTCCTGCCAGAGGGGAACGACGGACCCGGGCTACTGGGCCTTGGGATCGGATTGCATCAGGCCGAGCCTGTTCCCCTCCGTATCGACACAGAGAGCGAACCAGCCCACGCCCGGGATGGGCATGCGGGGCTCCACCACCTTGCCGCCCGCCGCGGTGACCTTGGCTTCGACCTCCTTGAGCGAGGCGACGTCGACGGTGTTCGTCGTGTGGTCGGTCGGGTCCCGCCTCTTGCCGAGGCCTCCGTTGATCCCGGGCTCGTTGTCGGGGCCCGTCGTGATCAGCCAATAATCCATGCCCCCGGTCCACTTCTCGGCTTTCCAGCCAAAAACCTTCTGGTAGAAGTTGGCGGCCCGGTCCGGGTCGTCGGCGTAGATATCGAAATGAACGATGCGATTCATCGCGCCTCCTCGATGACAGTGATTGCAAGAATCCTGCCAAGAACGGAACTGGAAGCGAAAATCAGCGATCCGCGCGGGATCAGGGTAGAATCCCCGGCGGTTCTATCCGCCGGGCTGGCCGACCAGGACGTGGCGGTCCTCGACGCGCTTCGTGAATCCCGTCTTGTCGAAGTACTCGAGGATGGCCTGGGCGTACTTGCGGGAGAGGTCGAGCCGGTCGCGGAGCTCGGCGATGGTGACGCTGCCGTGGCGCTCGACGAGGCCGGCCACGGCGGCGCGCGCCGCTTCGAGCGTCTCGCGGTGGTAGATCACCTTGGGAGCGAGCCGGACGAGATCGCCGGAACGAACGAGTCCGCTCAGGATGGGATTGAACACGGACGGATTCAGCCCCAGCCTCGTCCGGACTTCGTCTTCGAGCGGCGCGGAGAAGCGGGCCGTCCGGAAGGCGCCTTCGATCCGGGCGCGGAGCTCGGCCTGGACCGGATCGGCTTTGGGCTCCCGGCCGGTGAGCCCGATCTCGGCGTCCTTTCGGAAGAGAACGCCGCCGGCGATAACGGCGTCGAGGACGACTTTGAGGGTGGCCGCGTCGCCCGTCTCGAGGAACTCCGCCCGGAGGTCCGAGTAGGGCATGGAAGGGCGGAACGGGCTCTTGGCGAAATAGGCCCGGACCGCTTCGACGAGCCCGTCGGAGAGCCGCGCGTAGGCCGATCTGTGGAGGTACCGTTCCGGCTTCTCGCCGGCGATGGCGACGAGGCGGCCGTCGGCGACGAGCGCCGCAACGGCCGTGTCGACTTCGGGCTCGCCGCGCCCGAGCTTTCGGGCGATGTCCTGGACAGCCTGCGGCGAGCCGCCGGCTTGGGCCACCATCTGTTCGACCGCGTCTCGGGATGAGCCCCCGAGCTTCTCGAGGCCTTCGAGGACGCCGCCGCCGAAGCGCTTGTGCTTTTCGGGGGCGGCATCGAGGACCCGGCCGCCGCCGATCGTTACGACGGGGGAGAAGGAACGGATGACGAACCGGTCCCCGGGCAGGGCCACGGCGGGCCGTTCGAGGACGAGCTGGACGGCGGCCGAGGCCCCGGGGGGGATCGTTTGCGCGCCGATGATCGAGAGGCGGGCCATGACCTCGTCGGTGCCGATATGGAGCCGGACGCGGTCGCGGTGCTTGATCTCCCGCGGGGCGGAAGCGAGGACGTCGAGACGGGCGTCGAGGCGCGCCGTCGGGGCGAGCGACCCCGGCGCCGCGGCGACCTGGCCCCGGCGGAGGTCTTCCTTGGCGATGTCTTGGAGGTTGAGGGCCGTGCGCCGGCCGATCCCGGAATGGTCCGCCTTCGATCCGTGGACCTGGAGGCCGCGGACGCGGGTCTCGAGGCCCTCGGGGTAGACGGCGACGCGGTCGCCGGCGCGGACGGCGCCGCCCAGGATGGTGCCGGCGACGACCGTCCCGAAGCCGTGCATGGTGAAGACCCGGTCGATGGGCATGCGGAAGATGCCGCTGTCGGGGCGCGGCCCGACGCGGAGGCCGATCGCGCGCAAGGAGGCCTTGAGCTCGGGGAGGCCGGCCCCGGTCAGCGCCGAAACGGGGAGGATCGGCGCGTCGGCCAGGAACGAGCCGTGGACGAAGCGGCGGACGGCGGCCGCGAGCCCGGCCAGGCGGGCCTCGTCGACGAGGTCGCACTTGGTCAGGGCGATCGTGCCGAGCTTGATATCGAGGAGCTTGAGGATGTCGAAGTGCTCGCGCGTCTGGACGGCGATGCCCTCGTCGGCCGCGATGACGAGAAGGGCGGCGTCGATGTTGCTCGCCCCGGCGGCCATGGTTTTGACGAACCTTTCGTGGCCGGGGACGTCGATGAAGACGAGCTGTTTCGGATAGGCCGGATCGTCGAGGAAGACGAAGCCCAGCTCGATGGTCATGCCGCGGGCCTTCTCCTCGGGCAGGGTGTCCGGGTCGGTCCCTGTCAGGGCCCTGACGAGAGCGCTCTTGCCGTGGTCGATGTGTCCGGCCGTGCCGATGATGACGTGGTCGAGGTCGGGCATGGTCAGGGGCGGGGCGGACGGGCGCGGAGGAGGATGCGGGGCTTGGCCTGGCGCAGGACGCGGCCGATGACCGCGGCCGAGGAGACGCCTTTCTTGTGGAGGGCGGCCAGGAGGGCCGGGGCTTTGGACTTGCGCACGGCTATGAGCAGCCCGCCCGAGGTCTGGGGATCGTAGAGGAGCGTCTCGAGGTCTTCGCCGGCGGCCTTGTCGCGCCTGACGAAGGGCGCGGCGTACTCGCGGTTGCGCTCGACGGCCCCGGAGATGACGTCGTCGCGGATGAGATCGAGGACGCCGGGGAAGACGGGGATGGAAGCGCCGTAGATCTCGATCTCGACGCCGCTCTGCGCGGCCATCTCGGAAAGGTGGCCGGCCAGGCCGAAGCCGGTGATATCGGTCGCGGTCGTGACGCCGGCCGCGGACATGAGATCGGCGGCGACGCGGTTGAGGGCGCGCATGGACCGCTCGGCGGCGGCCAGGCCGTCGGCGGGGGCGCGGCCGATCTGGCGAGCGAAGCTCAGTGTGCCGGTGCCGATGGGCTTGGTCAGGATGAGGAGGTCGCCGGGCCGGGCCTTGCTGTTGACGGTCATCTTGCGGGGGTCGACGACGCCGGTCACGGCGAAGCCGAGCTTGATCTCGCGGTCCTTGATGCTGTGGCCGCCGAGGAGAGCGACGCCGGCTTCGCGGAGCTTGTCGACCCCGCCCTGGAGCATCCGGTTCATGATCCGGGGGGAGAGCGATTCGACGGGGAAGGCGACGATGGAGAGCGCGGTCAGCGGCTTGCCGCCCATGGCGTAGATGTC
>JBAVUQ010000028.1:0-2416 GCA_049696855.1 Candidatus Aminicenantales bacterium | reverse complement strand
GGCCATTACCGGAATTTCCTCAAGCTCTGGAAGAACGCCGATGCCGGGCGCCCCGAAGTCGACGACGCCAAGAGACAGCTCGAGGCGCTCGGCGTCATCGGATTCGCTCCCGGTGACACGGGCGCGGTCGACGGACCATGGGGGCCGGGTTTCCGCTAATTCGGAAATTGGTATTGTGTCCCCGATTTAGGGGCCGGCGAAGACGGCGTCAGCCTCGGGGGTGTACTTGCCGTCGGGGCCGAAGAGGATGAGAGGGGGCATGAGCTCGGGCTGGGCGGCGTGCCCCAATTCGATCAGGAACAGGTTCGGCGGTTCGCCCGCTCGCGGGTGGACGAATCTCAGCCTGCGGACCGCCAAGCCGCTCTCCCCCGCCGCGGCCAGGAAGTCCGGGCGCCGTTTCTCGGGGTAGACAAAACAGGCCCGGCCCGCCGGCGCCAGCCACTCGGCCGTTTTTCCCAGGATCTCGCCGATGCCGCCGTGCAGCTCATGCTTGGCCGCCGACTTCTCGGCCGAGGCGCTCAGGCAGCCGCTCGACTTCCGGATGTAAGGGGGATTGGAGAAGATGAGGTCGAACGTCCGACCCGGATCGTAGGTCCGCAGGTCCGCCCGTACGACCTCGATCGCGTCGCCCAGGCCGTTGAGCTCGACGTTTCGCCGGGCCAGCCCGGCCAGCCCGGGCTGGATCTCGACCGCGGTGATCCTCTTGAAGGGCTTGACGCTCAGAAGAAGGGAGATGACGCCGCTCCCCGTTCCGATCTCGAGCGCCTCGTCCCCGGGCCTGGTCCGGATGAAGTCGGCCAGAAGCGGCGCGTCGACGGAAAACCGGTAGCCTTTCTTGGGCTGGACGATGCGGATCCGCCCGCGATAGAACGCGTCGAGGGTCTCGCCGTCAGGCGGCGGCGTCGCCGGAGTCCTCATCCTCGCCGACCTCGGTCATGACCACGACCTTCTCGGGCTGGACCTGGGCATAGCCGCCCCGGATCGCGAACGATTCCTCGCCGCCGGCTTCGCGATAGATGAGCTTGCCCCTGCCCATGCCGACGAACAGGGGCCGGTGCCCGGGAAGCACCCCGATCTGGCCCTCGAGCGTCGGCAGGAAGACCGCTTCGACGTCGGCCTCGACGAGCAGCCGCCGCGGGGTGACGACCTTCAGGCGGATCGTCGCCGGGATGCCGTCGCTCATTCCGCCCTCAGCTCTTCGGTCCGCTTGGCCACGTCGTCGATGCCGCCCACCATGTAGAAGGCCTGCTCGGGCTTGTCGTCGTGCAGGCCCTCGGTGATCTCCTTGAAGCCGCGCACGGTCTCCGCGATGGGCACGTACTTGCCGGGCCGCCCGGTGAACTCCTCGGCGACGTGGAAGGGCTGTGACAGGAAGCGCTGGATCTTCCGGGCCCGGGCCACGATGACCTTGTCCTCGTCGGACAGCTCCTCGATGCCCAGGATGGCGATGATGTCCTGGAGGTCGCGGTAGCGCTGCAGGATCTCCTTGACCTTGCGGGCCACGGCGTAGTGTTCCTCGCCGACGATGTCCGGATCGAGGATGCGGGAGAACGAAGCCAGCGGGTCCACGGCCGGGTAGATGCCGATGTCGGTCAGGGCCCGCGACAGGTTGGTCGTCGCGTCCAGGTGCGAGAAGGTCGTGGCCGGGGCCGGGTCGGTGAAGTCGTCGGCCGGGACGTAGATGGCCTGGACCGACGTGATCGAGCCCTTCTTCGTCGAGGTGATGCGCTCCTCGAGCTCGCCCAGCTCGGTCGCCAGGTTGGGCTGGTAGCCGACGGCCGAGGGCATCCGGCCGAGCAGGGCCGAAACCTCCGACCCGGCCTGGGTGAAGCGGAAGATGTTGTCGATGAAAAGGAGGATGTCCTGGCCCATCTCGTCGCGGAAGTACTCGGCCACCGACAGGGCCGTCAGGCCGACCCTGAGGCGCGCCCCCGGCGGCTCGGTCATCTGGCCGTAGATGAGGGCCGCCTTGCCGATGACGCCCGATATCTTCATCTCGAGCCAGAGGTCGTTGCCCTCGCGCGTCCGCTCGCCGACCCCGGCGAAGACCGAGTAGCCGCCGTGCTTCAGGGCGACGTTGTGGATGAGCTCCTGGATGATGACCGTTTTGCCCACGCCGGCGCCGCCGAACAGGCCGATCTTGCCGCCCTTCAGATAGGGCTCCAGCAGGTCCACCACCTTGATGCCGGTCTCGAACATCTGCAGCTCGGTGGACTGGTCCTCGAAGCTGGGCGCCGGCCGGTGGATCGAGTAGAACTTGTGCGCGTCGACGGGGCCCATGCGGTCCACGGGTTCACCGAGCACGTTCAGCACGCGGCCCAGCGTCTCCTTGCCCACCGGGACCATAACGGGGCAGCCCAGGCTCTCGGCCTTCATACCGCGCACCATGCCGTCGGTCGGCTTCAGGGCGATGGTC
>JBAVUQ010000027.1:0-2172 GCA_049696855.1 Candidatus Aminicenantales bacterium | reverse complement strand
GTGTCGCGCGTCGGCGGCCACGCCCAGATCAAGGCCATGAAACAGGTCGCCGGCAAGCTCAAGCTCGACCTGGCCCAGTACCGCGACCTGGTCACCTTCGCCCAGTTCGGGACCGAGCTCGACAAGACGAGCCAGGCCCAGCTCGACCGGGGCGAGCGGTTGACCGAGATCCTCAAGCAGGGCCAGTACTCGCCGGTGCCTGTCGAAAAGCAGGTCATCATCATCTACGCCGGAAACCGCGGCTACCTCGACGGGATCCCGGTCGCCGAGGTCCGCAACTACGAGAAAAAGCTCTACGAGCACTTCGAGAAGACCCACGCCGACATCCTGACCAAAATCCGCGAGAAGAAGCACATCGACACGGCTCTCGACGGCGAGATCAGCGCCGCCCTGAGGGCGTTCAACGAGATCTTCAAGGAGAGCCTGAAGTAGCATGCCGACCCTCATCGACCTGCGCCGCCGGATCCAGAGCGTCCGGAACAGCCAGCAGATCACGCAGGCGATGAAGACCGTCTCGACGGCCAAGTTCCGCAAGGCCCAAAGGACGGTCCTGGAGGCCCGGCCCTTCTGGCATATCTTCCCCGAGCTGATGAACCGCCTGGCCTACTGGGCCGCGGCGGGGACGCACCCCCTGCTCCTCCGCCGGGATGAGAAGAGAATCGAGGTCCTGGTCATCACGTCCGACAAAGGCCTGGCCGGCGCCTACAACTCGAACCTCCTGGCCGCGGCCGACGCGTTCCTGGCCGGGAAGGCCGCGACGGCCGGCGTCCGGCTCGTCCTCATCGGCAAGAAGGCCGTCGGCCACTTCCGGAAGGGGCCCTACCCCGTGGACCGGGCCTTCGGCGACCGGACCGACCGGCTGTCGCGCGAGGAGCTCCGGGACCTGGCCGAAGAGCTCATGCGGGCGTACGTTTTCCAGAAGATCGACGCCGTCTACATCGTCACCAACGAGTTCAAGTCCATCCTGGCGCCGCGGATCATGACTCCCAGGATCCTGCCCCTCGAGCCGCTGCCCGGGCCGGAGGCCTCGGCGACGTGGCTTCCCGACTGGGACCCCGAGGCGGCGCGCCTCGCGTCCTTCATCCTGCCGCTCTACGTGGAGAGCCAGATCCACCACGCCTTCCATGAGTCCCAGGCCGCCGAGCAGGCGGCCCGGATGATGGCCATGGACAACGCCACCAAGAACGCCGAGGAGCTCATCGACGAGCTCGTCCTCCAGCTCAACAAGATCCGCCAGGCGGGGATCACCAAGGAGCTCCTGGAGATCATGACCGCCGTCGAAGCGCTCAAGCAGAAAGACTAGGGAGACCACCCATGGATCAGAAAGAGGCCAAGATCGGAACCGTCGTCCAGGTCATCGGGCCCGTCGTCGACGTCAAGTTCGAAGGCGGGGCCCTGCCCGAGATCTACACCGCCATCCGGGTGACGAGCGAGGGCTTCGACGTCGCCGAGCCCGTCGACATCATCGTCGAGGTCGAGCAGCACATCGGCGAGGACCGCGTCCGCTGCGTCTCCATGCACCCGACCGAGGGCCTGTCGCGGGGCATGAAGGCCGAGAGCCTCGGCGGCCCGATCGAGGTCCCCGTGGGCGAGGGCACGCTAGGCCGGATCATGAACGTCATCGGCGAGCCGGTCGACAAGATGGGCCCCATCGTCACCGACAAGCGCTACCCCATCCACCGCCTGCCACCCTCGCTCGAGGACCAGAGCACCAGGCGCGAGATGTTCGAGACGGGCATCAAGGTCATCGACCTCATCCAGCCCTTCCTCAAGGGCGGCAAGATCGGCCTGTTCGGCGGCGCCGGCGTGGGCAAGACGGTCATCATCCAGGAGCTCATCCACAACGTCGCCCTGAAGCACGGCGGCTACTCGGTCTTCGCCGGGGTCGGCGAGCGGACGCGCGAGGGCAACGACCTCTGGCTCGAGATGAAGATCTCGGGCGTCATCGGCAAGGCGGCCCTCATCTACGGCCAGATGACCGAGCCGCCGGGGGCGCGCCTCAGGGTCGGCCTGACGGCCCTGTCGGTCGCCGAGTACTTCCGCGATGAGATGGGCCAGGACATCCTCCTTTTCATCGACAACATCTTCCGCTTCACCCAGGCCGGGTCGGAGGTTTCGGCCCTGCTCGGCCGGATGCCCTCGGCCGTCGGCTACCAGCCCAACCTGGCGACC
>JBAVUQ010000026.1:0-1698 GCA_049696855.1 Candidatus Aminicenantales bacterium | reverse complement strand
AGGCCGGCCGAAGAAAGGCCAGGTACCCCCGAATGTTGAACGTATTAGATAGCAGGAGGCTTGCATGAAGAAAGCAGTGGTTTGCGGCGCCGGCGGTTTCATCGGCAGCCACCTCGTCAAGAAGCTGAAAAAAGAGGGCTATTGGGTCAGGGGTGTCGATATCAAAAGCCCGGAATTCTCACCCACGGCTGCGGATGAATTTCTCCTTCTGGATCTGCGCGAGAAGGCCAATGCCGAGAAGGCCGTAGCTGGCGCCCTCGACGAGGTCTACCAGCTTGCCGCCGACATGGGGGGCATGGGTTTCATCCATTCAGCAGAGACTGAGATCATGCGTAACAGCGTTCTCATCAATATCAATATGACCCATGCGGCTGCCGAAGCCCGCATCCCCCGGTATTTCTTTTCCTCATCGGTCTGCATTTATCGGGATATGAGACCAGGAGAGCCCGAAATGTCCGAGGAGCAGGCCTACCCGGCCCTCCCCGACAATGAATACGGCTGGGAAAAGCTCTATTCCGAGAGGATGGCCCTGGCCTACGGACGCCGCTATGGCATGCAGATCCGCATCGCCCGGTTCCAGAACTGTTACGGCCCGGAAGGGACGTGGATCGGCGGCCGTGAAAAAGCCCCGGCCGCGATCTGTCGCAAGGTCGCCGAGGCCGAAGATGGCGGAACGATCGAGGCCTGGGGCGATGGGACGGCCATCCGCTCCTACACCTATATCGACGACATGTTGGAGGGCATCTATCTCCTCATGCACTCGGAACTAAAGGTCCCCGTGAACATCGGGTGTCCCCAATATGTTTCGGTCAAAGAACTAATCGACGCGGTTGCCCTGGTGGCCGGCAAAAAGGTGAAAACCAAGTGGATCAAGGGCCCCGTCGGCGTTCAATCCCGCAATTTCAGCAACGACAAGATTTACTCGCTCGGCTGGAAATCCAAATATTCCCTGAAAGATGGCATCGCGCTCACCTACCCATGGGTTGCAGAACAAGTTGACAAAGCGAAGAAGGGGTAAGAATATGCCCGATAGGAAAAAAGCCCTGATTACCGGAATTACCGGCCAAGATGGCTCTTATCTCGCTGAGTTCCTTCTTTCAAAAGGCTACGAGGTCCATGGCATCGTCCGCCGGTCCAGCTCATTCAACCGGAGCCGCATCGACCATCTCTACGTGGATCCCCATCTTCCCGACGCCCGTTTTTTTCTCCACTATGGCGACCTTGCCGACTCCGAGCAGCTTACGGAGATTATCTATAACATCAAGCCCAATGAAATATATCACCTGGCCTCCCAGAGCCATGTCCGGGTCAGCTTCGATCTGTCTGAGTACACCGGCGATATCACCGGCCTGGGAACCACCCGTCTATTGGAAGCCGTGCGCCGGAGTGGGATCCGGACCAAGTTCTATCAGGCTTCGAGCAGTGAAATGTTCGGCAACGCCCCGGCCCCACAGAAAGAAAATACGCCCTTCCAGCCCCGAAGCCCTTACGCCGCGGCAAAGGTTTATGCCTATTGGATGGTCAGGAACTATCGCGAGGGCTATAACCTGTTTGCCTGCAACGGGATCCTTTTTAACCACGAATCTCCGAGAAGAGGGGAGACCTTCGTTACCAGGAAGATCACCCGGGGCATAGCCCAAATCCTGGCCAATAAAGAAAAGAGCATCTATCTGGGCAACCTGAGCGCCAAGAGAGATT
>JBAVUQ010000025.1:0-9769 GCA_049696855.1 Candidatus Aminicenantales bacterium | reverse complement strand
CGGACCTGCTGGATCCGGGCGATGGGCGCCAGAAGCCAGCTGGCGTCCCAGGGCGACCAGCCGTCGAGGAAGCCGTCGTTGTTCATGTCGCCGTTGAATTCGACCTGGAAGTTCTCGATGTTCCGGGCGACGGGGAAATGGAGACCGTTATGCGTGCAGTAGAGGATTCCGCCCTCCCCGCCGCCGATGTAGCCGTTGACGCCCGCCGTCAGCCCGCTGATGTTCCCGGTCGTGTCCAGCCAGTATTCCTTGACGTCGATGAAGGAGATCGAGCCTCCATCGTAATTGTCCGACTCCGGGCAGGTTCCCGACAGGCCGCCCGGCGGGTTGATGCCCGGAGCCTGGCCCGGGGAGAAGTTGAAGCGCTCGTTGGCTCCGCCCGTGCTGTGGGTGACGTGGGTGATGACCCGGATCTCTCCGGCGCGGCAGGCTGATGTCGGGTTGGGGAGGACGAGAACGGGCCTGTTGACGTAAAACTCATCGGGATAGGAGTATTGCTCGAAGCTGAAGTCCTCGATGTCCAGGACGACCGAGTCGCCCTGGTAGTTGCTGATGGGGATATTGAGCGGGTCGTCGATGTTGCCCATGAGACGGATCCGGTCGGGGTGGACCTCGCCCCCCTGGTCCTCGTTGTCCCAGGCCTCGACGAAATACGCGGCGAATTCGACGGGCAGCCCGGCCCCGGCCATGCGCAGGTCGCGGCTGACGAAAAACATGGAGGACCGGACGTCGTTCTGCATCTCCGTGACCATCTGCTGCTCGACGGAGACCTTGTTGCTCCGGGCGTAGATGAACAGGGCCCCCAGGACGGCGATCAGCATGATGGTGCTGCCGACGAGCAGCTCGATCATCGTGAATCCCGCGGCCCGCTTCGGAATCGAGGTCGAACGTGTTTTCACGGCTGGCGCTCCTTTATCGACCGATGAGCGTCGAGATCATGGCCCGGGGTCGATACAGTTCCGGGTTCGCGAGGAGATCGGTCGCGCTCAAGCTGGCGATCCTTTCGGTCGAATAGACGTGGACGTTGACGTGAAACACGCCGTTGGCCAGGCTGATGCCGGTGATCCGCCGGAAGTCGTTCACGCCGTCCCCGTTGAGGTCCATGATCTCGTCCCTCGACTCGAGGGAGGTGCTGGTGTAGACGTCCAGCTCATCGCGGGTGAATCCCCGCAGCCAGTCGATCTGCTGCTGGGCCAGGAAGGTCGCGTTGGCCACGCGGTCGGCTTTGAGGTTGTTGGCGACGGCCAGGAGGAAAAGCTGGGCCAGCCCGAGCACGGCGACGGCGACGAGGAAGATGCTGATCAGGACCTCGATCAGGCTGAAGCCGCGGGTGTGCTTTTTAGTCTTCATCTCAGGCACTCTTTCGCTTGGCATACTGGATCGAGCCGCCCATATAGATGCTCAGGACCCTCTCGTCCATCACGTCCGGGCGGTTGAGCTTCGGGCTCTGGAGAGTGATGGAATTCTGGTTGATGTCGAATTCCGGGAACGTCCCCAGGGGGGAGAAGATGGCTTCATGGCCCGCGCCGACGGTCGGGAATGTGACGGTGACGTTGAAGTTCGAGGGGATGGTCTTGCGCGGCACGTTGCCCTGGGCCTTGATCCAGGTCCCGTCGGCCTGGAGCCGCTCCATGTCGTAAGCCCAGAAGGTGCCTTCGGGCTGATAAAAGCGGACACGGTGGACGATCTTGGTGTCGACCGCCTGGAGCTTCGTCTGCTGCAGGAAGGTCTGGACCTGCCGGGTCGTATTGTCGAGGTTCCGGACGGCCATGGTGTTCATGATGCTCGGGTACGACACGATCATGAAGATGCCCATGATGCCGAGGACGATCAGGACCTCGATGAGAGTGAAGCCCTCGGCGGCCCGGGGCTTCGACATAGAGATGGAATTCATGGCTTGTCCTTCCGTCTAACCTGTTTCCCTTCTTCCTTATAGAACAATTTCAGCGCCTTTTCAAGCCGGCTCCCGGAGGCTTCTCCGCCGTTTCGCATTATCCGGCACCCCCCGTGGCGGGACAATCATCGCCCCTGGTGAAAGAATGGGTGATATTTCGAGGGGGAACCTCATCGCGAATGGCTAGCCGCGCGATCGGTCCCGCTCCTGGGGCGTCAGCGTCCGCTCGACGCGATCTCCTTGAGCGGACCGGCCCCGGCGACCCCGCTGTTGAAGAGGAGACATTTCGTCGAATCAAGGAGCCGGCTGAAGAAAGCCCGCTGGGCCTCGAGCCTTTCCGGCGTCGCCCCGAGAAGATGGGGGTTGTAGAAGGGCTGCGGCTTGCCGCCGGACAGCGATTTCCTGGCCCCGGCCGATTCCCCCGCCTCGAGGGTCCGCAGGGCCTCGTCCTTCGAAAGCTCCACGACCGCCGGCGACGTCGAGTCGTTCCTCAGGAGCACGAGCCACCTCAGGTCCGTCCTCTTCACCGCCGCGGCCGGGCCGCCGAGCCAGGCGGGGTCGAGCAGGGCGTGAGCCTCCTTGGCCGCCTTGTAGCAGTACGGCGAGCCCCTGTCGAGGCGGCAGTCGTCGGCCCGCTGGCACTCCAGGTCCTGGCAATCTTCCTTGTGAACGACCACGTTCTCGCACTTGCTCCGGTCGAAGAGCCCGGCCAGCCTGGGGTCGAGCTCGACCGCCGTCGTCGGCACGTAGAGCTTCCGCTCGACGCGGTCGGCCGCGGCCCGCCCGCCGGCGATCTCGACGAAAACGATGTCGTTCGCGTGGAGCTTGAAGCGCCGGTCGGCCAGGAGCTCGAAAAAAAGCTCGGTCTTCTTCGTGCCCGGCGGTCCGACGAGGATGAGCCCGCGGCCGTCGACATCGGCGGACATGCCCCGCACGGCCCCGGATGTCCCGCCGCCGCCCGACCGCATCGAGACGTCCATGGCCAGCCCGAGGGCCAGGCCGCGGAGCGACGCGTAGAGATCGGTGTTGACCAGGACGCCGGTCTGCGTCCCCTCGTGATAGAAGCCGCGCGGCTCGCGCCCGGCGATGCCGTCCACGGCATAGACGACGCCGTGCGGCCTGACATCCGCCTCCGCGGGCGCGGGCGGAAAGTTCTCGACCCAGAAGTCGTTGAGGTGGGCGACGTTGGTCCGGAGCTGAAGGACCGCGCCGCCGATGCGGGCGTTCCACTCGTAACGGCCTTCGTAGCCGAGATGGCTTTCCATCTCGGCGACCAGGGCGTCGCGCATCCTGGCCTCAGCCACGACATCGACCGGCACGGCCTTCTTGACCCGCGTGACCGCGTTGCTCAATGCGACCCGCTTGACCTTCCTGGCCGTCTTGAGCTTGCCGAGCGCCTCGACGATCCGGTCCATGCTCTTTTCGAGGGCGGTCATCGAGGTCGCGTAGGACAGCCGGATATGATCGTCGGCGCCGAAGGCGTCGCCCGGCACGATGGCCACGCGGGCCTCTTTGAGCAAGTAGTAGGCCAGGCCGTAGGAGTTGCGGATCTTGGCCCCGTTGGCCTCCTTGTCGTAGAAGGACTTGACGTTGGGGAAGAGATAGAACGCTCCTTGCGGCTTGAAACATGACATCCCCTGGACAGCGGCCAGGCGCATCAGGCAGTAGTTGCGGCGGCGCTGGAACTCGGCGACCATCTTCTGGACGTCGTACTGGGGGCCGACGTAGGCCTCGAGGCTGGCCTTCTGGGCGATGGAGCAGGCGTTCGAGGTCGTGTGGCTCTGGATCTTCGACATGCCGTCGATGACCTCGGCCGGCCCGGCGGCGAAGCCGATGCGCCAGCCGGTCATCGAGTAGGACTTGGACACGCCGTTGACGAGGACGGTCTTCTTCTTGATGTCGTCGCCGAGCGCGGCGAAGCTCGTGAACTTGAAGTTGTCGTAGACGAGGCTGGCGTAGATTTCGTCGGCGATCACGTAGACGTCCTCGCCCTTGACGACCTCGGCCAGGGCCAGGAGCTGGTCCCTGGTGTAGGCCGCGCCCGTGGGATTGCAGGGATTGTTGAGGATGATGGCCTTGGTCGCGGGCGAGATCGACGCCCTGAGGGCGTCGGGCGTCAGCAGGAAGCCGTCCTCCTCGCGCGTCGGGACGATGACGGGCTTGCCCTTGGCCAGGGCGACGCATTCGGGGTAGGTCACCCAGTAGGGGGCCGGGACGATGACCTCCTCGCCCTCGTCGACGAGGGCCTGAACGAGGTGAAAGAGGGACGCCTTGGCCCCGGCCGAGACGATGATCTGCTTCGGCGCGTACTCGACGCCGTAGTCCTCCTTGAGGCGCGCGGCGATGGCCTTGCGCAGGGCCAGGATGCCGTCGCTGTCCGTGTATTTGGTGAAGTTGTCGCGGATGGCCTTGATCCCGGCCTCCTTGATGTTCTCGGGGGTCGGGAAATCCGGCTCGCCGACGCTGAGGTCGATGACGTCGATGCCCTCGGCCTTCATGGCCTTGGCCTTGGCCGAGATCTTCAGCGTGGGGGAGGCGCCGATGCGCTGGACTTTTTCAGAGATCATGGTTCACCTGCCTCGACGCCCGGCCGGGCGCTCACTTCTTCGCGTCTTTGGCCTCGGGGGAGAGCTTGGTCTTGAGGAACTCCCGGATGTCGGCGCCCGTCAGCGACTTGACCACCTCGGGCATCTGGGCCAGGACCTGGGCCACCTGGCCCGTGATCTTGGTCGTGCCGAGATCCTTGTCGCCGCTGACGATGACGATCTTGTCGACCTTCGAAAGGGGCTCCGAAACGGCCTTGGCCAGCTCGGGCAGGACCTTGATGTAGGTGTCGAGTACCGCGGCCTGGGTGTACTTTTCCCACGCCAGGGCCTTCTTCATCATGGCCTCGGCCTCGGCGGCGCCCTTGGCCCGGATCTCGTCGGCTTCGGCCAGGCCCCCGAGCTTGACGGCCTCGGACTTGCCCTTGGCCTCGGCGGCGATCCGGTATTCCTCGGCTTCGGCCTCGGCCTTGATCTGGTACTTGCGGGCGTCGGCCGGCTTGATGACGGTCGCCTCGAGCTCTTTCTCCTTGCGGGCGATCTCGAGCTGCTCGATCTTGATGGCCTCTTCCTTCTCGACCTGCTTGACCTTGGCCTCCTCCTTCTTGAGGTCCTGGCCGATCCGGTTGCGCTCGAGCTCGTAGGAAAAGTCGGCCTGGGCCTTCTTGGCGTTGACGAAGACCTGGGATTCGGCCTTCTTGGCCTCGTTCTCCCACTGGGCCTTGGCGATCTGCGCCTCGGACTGGAGGCGGGCCACCTCGGCCTCTTTGCGCGCCTGCGACGACTTGATGATCGATTCCTTCTCCGTTTCGGCCTGGGCGATGGCGGCGTCGCGCTTGGCGGCGGCGATCTGAGGCTTGCTCAGCGAATCGATGTAGCCCTGCGTGTCGCTGATGTCCTTGAGGGCGAAGGAGAGCATGGCCAGGCCCATCTTGGCGAAATCGGCCTGGACGGCCTTGACGACCCGGCTCGAGAACTCCTGGCGGCCGCGGTAGATCTCCTCGACCGACATGCCGCCGATGACCTCGCGAACCTTGCCTTCGAGGACGTTGACGGCCACATCGCGGATGCCCTCGCGGCCGATCCCCAGGAATTGCTCGGCGGCCAGGTGGATGGCCTCGTCGGACGAGCCGATCTTGATCTGAGCCGAGGCCT
Source organism: Candidatus Aminicenantales bacterium (assembly GCA_049696855.1). Lineage (GTDB taxonomy): Bacteria > Acidobacteriota > Aminicenantia > Aminicenantales > Saccharicenantaceae > RBG-16-66-30. The sequence continues at coordinate 4,177 of JBAVUQ010000025.1, read as the reverse complement.
CGGCCATGATCGGAACGCCGCCGCTGGTCAGGACTTCCGGGGTGCGGATCGAGACGGGGATGATGTCCATCGGGAGGACATAGACCTTTTCCATCCCGGGCCAGACGAAGACCCCGCCGCCGAGGCGGTAACGGTAGCCGACCTTCTGCTTCGTCCCGTCCGCCAGGGTGATGGCGTGCTTGCGGCCGCCGGCGATGATGAGCGCCTCGTTGGGCCCGACCTTGCGGTAGCGCAGGGCCAGGACGAGGATGATGAGCGCCAGGACGGCGACGACGGCGCCGACGATGATGAGCCAGGATGTCAGGTGCATGACGACCTCCTTCAGTTGACTCCCCGGGCTGAGGGGGGAAAATGAAAAAAAGACCTCTATTGAGGCTTGATTCTATTGATTAAGAGGGAAGGTTGTCAAGGTTCAGACTTTGTCCTTGTAGCCGTAGGCCATGAACAGGAAGCTCTTTTCCTTGAGGGCCTTCTTCTGGAGCTGGACGATCTTGCCGATCCCCTTGTCGGCCATCTTGAGGAGCCCGAGGAGGTCCTGCCGCGAGAACGGGCATTTCTCGGCCCCGGCCTGGATCTCGACGAGCTCGCCCCGGTCGGTCTCGATGACGTTCATGTCCAGGTCGGCCTGGCAGTCCTCCGAATACTCGAGATCGAGGAGCGCCCGGCCCTTGACGATGCCGACGCTCACGCCGGCGACGAGGTGGCGCAGGGGCATCTGGCCGATGAGGCCGCGGTCCATCATCTTCTTGAGGGCCAGGCCCAGGGCGACGCAGCCGGCCGTGACCGAGGCCGCCCGCGTCCCGCCGTCCGCCTGGAGGACGTCGCAGTCGATGATGATCTGTCTCTCGCCCAGGGCCTGCAGGTCGGTCACGGCCCGGAGGGCGCGGCCGACGAGCCGTTGGATCTCCTGGGTCCGGCCTGAGATGCGGCCGGCGACCCGCTCGCGCGGCGTCCGCTCTTCGGTCGCCCGGGGGAGCATGGCGTACTCGGCGGTGACCCACCCCCGGCCGGTGCCTCGGAGGAACGGAGGCACGCGCTCCTCGATCGTGGCCGCGGCCAGGACCCGCGTCCGGCCCACCTCGATCAGGGCGGAGCCGTCGGCGAAATCGAGCGGGTCGAGGGAGATCTTGTGCGGGCGAAGCTGGTTCGGCGTGCGCTTGCCGGAACGGACGGGATCCACTACTTGATCCAGATGGCCGGGGTCTGGTCCTTTTTCGTCTGGGCCAGGAAATCCTGGAGATCCTTGACCGCCTGCTTGGCCTCGATGTCGGCCTTCAGGATCTTGTCGTACGTGTCGCTGATCTGGGCCTGAAGCAGCTCGCGGGATTTCACGTTGTCGAGGGTGTAGAACTCCTGGTAAAGCGAGTTCATCTTGAGGGTCAGGAGATCGATCAGCTCCTGCTTGTCATCGACCGCTTTGGCCAGCTCGGCCTGCTTGGCCCGGTAATCCTTGTCCGACAAGGCCGGAGCTTCGGCGGGCGGGGTCTCGGCCGGCTTGACCGCCTGAGCCTCCGCCGCCTGACTCTGCTCGGCGGTCGTGGGCGGGGTCACGCCTTCCTGGGCCTGGCCCTGGATTTCCGCGCCCTGGGCGGCTTCCGCGGTCTCTTCGACGGTCTTTTCCTGGTTCGTCGATTCGACGGCCGGCCGCTTCTTGACCTTGGCCACATCGGCCGTCGTGATGACCGTGGCGGTTTTGCCCTTCAGGGCCGCCCGGCGAGCCTTCTCCTTCTGGGCCAGATCGGCCAGGCTCTGGGACTGGAGGAAGGACACGAGAAGGAGGGGGAGAAAAAACGCCGCCAGCCACCTTGTCTTATGCATGGGAAGGTCCTCCTCTAGTCTACGGCGATTATCATGGATTTAGTCGCGCGTGTCAAACGGAAGTCCGGGTTCTTTCCGTACCTGTGGACAGACGCTGTTCGCACCGCGAGCCTGCGGCCGTCGGCCCGGATCTCGACGGCGCCGTCGAGGTCCGCCCGCAGGACTTCGGCGCCCGCGGCGCCGCATCTCGCGAGGAGAGCGGGACTCGGGAAACCGTAGGTATTGCCCTCTCCGGCGGAGACGAGAACGAGCCGGGGTTTGACGGCGGCCAGGAAATCCGCCGACGTCGACGCGGCGCTGCCATGGTGCCCGGCCTTGAGCACCGTGCTTCGGAGGTCGAGGCCGGACCGAAGGAGGCCCCTCTCCGTTTCCGGCCCCGCATCCCCCATGAAGAGGAAAGACGTCCCGGCGATCGTCATCTTGATCACGAGCGAATTCTCGTTCGCCGCCGCGACCGGTCCGGCGTCCAGGCCGGCCCGGGGCGGATGGAGGACCTCGATCGCGACGGGGCCGACGTCGAGGCGGGCGCCTCGTCCGCAGCGGCGCCGCGCGACCCGCGCCGGCAGCGACCGGAGAAGCGCCGCATAGATCCCTTCATCCGGCGCCTGAGGTCCTTCCCAGAATTCTCCGATGCGGAAGTTCCGGGCCAGGGCGACGAGACCGTCGAGGTGGTCGGGATGGGGATGGGTCAGGACGAGGTAGTCGATCCGCCTGATCCCCTTGCGCCACAGGACGGGCGAGACGACCCTGTCCCCGACGTCGAACGGGCTCGCCGCGAGTCCGCCGCCGTCGATGACCATGGTCTCGCGGCCCGGAAATTCGATGAGCAGCGATTCTCCCTGGCCGACGTCGATCATGGTGATCCGGAGGTCGGGAGAGCTGGGCCGGAACGGCGGGAAGACGAGGAGGATCGCAAAGACGAGGAACGCGCCGAGGACGACGGGCCTCTGGAAGCGGACGCGCCGCCGGAGGAGACCGAGGCCGAGCGTCAGGTAGTAGCCGAAGAGAACGCCCGCCGGAGGCGTCGGGACCCGTATGGACAAAAAGGGAAAGGCGTCGAGCGAGTGGGAGATCCAGGAGAAGAGAACGACGAGCCATCTCAAGACCGCGGCCGGAAGAGCGGCGGCGCCGGGAAAGACGCCGGCGAACGGCAGGAAGGCGTAACCGATGCCCATGATCAGCCCGACGAGAGGGATGGCCGGCAGGTTCAAGATCAGGGACGAGAACGCGACGCGGTTGAAGCTCCTGGCGACGAGCGGCGTCGCGCCCAGCGCGGCGGTGACCGACAGGCCGGCGAGCTCGGACAGCTTCAGGGGCAGGCGCGGCAGCCGGCGCAGAAGAGGCGGCGTGAAGAGGATGATGGTCAGAGTGGCGGCGTAAGTCAGCTGGAACCCGACGTCGAAGAGGCTGGAGGGGTTGGCCAGGAGCAGGGCGAAGGCGCTGGCGGCGATGGTGTTGAGGACATGAACGTCCTTCCAGAGGAGCCGGCCGCCGAGGAAGGCCAGGGTCATGAGCGTCGCCCTGAGGACGGAGGGACTGCCTTCGACGAGCGCGGTGTAGAAGACGAGAAACACGGCCAGGGCCAGGCTCGATGCCCGCCGGGACATGCGGACCAGGCGGAAGAGCGAGAACAGCAGGAGGTTGATAATGGCGATATGGCCGCCGGAGATGGCGAAGAGGTGATAGAGGCCGGTCTTCTGGAGGTTATCGACGGTCGGCTCGTCCAGGCGCCCGTCTTCGCCGAGGAGCAGGGCCTCGAGCACGGCCCCGGCCGGGGAGATGTCTCTTCCGTCGGGAGCGGTGAATCTCCGTTCGAGCTCGGTCTGAATGCTCCGGCGGACGCGCGACACCCAGGCCCGGACCGAGGCGGCCGGGGCGGGGGAGACCCGCGCGACGAGGAGAGAGGACTTGGTCGAGGCCCGGCGGTGGACGCCGAGCCCCTGGAGATAGCGCTCGTAGGAGAAGGCCCCGAAATTGCGGAACGAGCCTCCGGAGCTCAGGCGGGCCGATGTCCTGACGTCGTCCCCGGCCAGATAGTCGACCCGGCGCCGGCTTTCCCGCGCGAAGGGCACCCCCAGCCGAAGCCGGCCCCGGATCGGTCTGTCGCCGCCTTCGGACCGGACGCTCCGGACGTCGATGAAAAGAATGTCCCGGTCGGGTTCGCGCCCCGGCGACCGGCAGAGCCGGCCCTCGATATCGATGTAGCCGGCCGCCGCGAGGGAATGAAGAGGATTGGCCTGGTAGTCGCGGTCGTGGACGGAAAGACGGGCGGCGCCGATCGCGGCGACGGCCCCGATCGCGAGAAGCGCGGCGGCGGCGTCGCGCCGCCGGGCGAAAAGGATCCAGGCCGCGGCCAGGC
>JBAVUQ010000024.1:0-2634 GCA_049696855.1 Candidatus Aminicenantales bacterium | reverse complement strand
GGCCGTGCCGCCCTTCCAGTCGCTGAGATAGCCGAGCAACAGGTAGTCGGGATCGTTCCAGTGTCCGGGGCCGCCGTAGAGGTGGAGCTCGTTCGCCGAGTAGACATCGAAGCCGTCGCGGAAGAGCGCGGCCGGGATGCCCTCGAACGAGCCGCCGAGATCGCCGGCGGTGCGCCAGCTGTTGCCGCCGACCTCGCGGCCCCATTCCCAGACGTTGCCCATGCCGTACTGGCAGATGTTGAGGACGATATCGCGCGGCTGCTTGGCCAGGATGGCGCTGATGAGGCGGTAGGGCTTCTGGAGCTCGGCGCGGTCTTTCTCATCGGTGGCGATGCGGCCGTAGGAGCACCAGTCGTACTTCAGGAAGTCGAAGCCCCACTCGACGAAGCGCCTGACGTCGAGCTCCTCGTGCTGCCACGCGGCGACGTGGCCGGCGCAGGTCGTCGGGCCGGGCGAGGTGTAGATGCCGGCCTTGAGGCCCTTCGCATGGATGTAATCGGTCATGGCCTTCATGTCGGGGAAGCGGCCGTTGGCGTTGATCATGCCGCGCGCGTCGCGGGGCTCGCCGAGGAGGGACGGGTCCGTGGCGTCCGGGCGGATCGACCAGCAGTCGTCGATGTTGACGTACTGGTAGCCGTGGTCGATCATGCCGGTCGAGACCATGGCGTCCGCGGCGCGGCGCATGATCTCGTCGGTGATGCGGTTCTCCCAAACGTACCAGCTATTCCAGCCCATGTGCGGCGTCAGGGCAAGGATGTCGCCGCAGACGATCCTGAACGGGCGCGAGTCCGTGCCGAGGCGGTTGGTAGCGGTGAACGTAACGGGGTAGGCGCCGGGGGCGACCAGGGCGCCGGTGATCCGGCCGGTCGCGGCGTCGAGCACGAGGCCTTCGGGGAGGTTCGCGACGGCGAAGGTCATCGGGCGCTCGCCGGTCGCCGGGATGGTGAACAGGAAGGGCGATCCGGGGCGGACGCCGAAGATGCGGGCGCCGTTGATACGCGGCTCGGGGCCGGGCTTGGGCGTGAGGACGATCTTCGGCTCGACCGCGCCTGCGGCGAGGGAGGCCGCGAGGGCGAGTGACATCGCGGCGACGGTCAGGATCAGGGCGCGGGTTCTTCGGCTCATCGGCGGCGACTCCTTCATGACGGCGTGCCGGTATTATAACAAGTTCAAGAAGGTAACATGATGGCATGACGCACCTCCCTTGGCGGGACCTTGTGCTAAGGTACCCGTTGAGGAAATCAAACAAAGGAGGTGCGCAGGTGCATTTTATCGGAGTGGACCATCACAAGCAAACGTCCACGATGACCGTCCTTGATGATCAGGGGCGGGAGGTTCGGACGGCCCGGCTGCTCAACTTAAGGGTGGATGTCGAGGCGTTCATTCGGGAGGCGGTGCCGGGGGGTTTTTTGGCGGTGATCGAGGCGGGCCGGGCGTCGTACGGGATGGCGGATCTTCTTCGGGAGCTCGGGGGGCAAGTGAAGATGGCGAACGCGCTGCAGGTCAAGGCGATCGCGCATGCCCGGATCAAGACCGACAAGCGGGACTCGCGGACGTTAGCGCAGCTGTTACGGGCGGATCTGATCCCGGAGGTCTACCAGCGGGAGGCCTGGAACCGGGAGGCCCAACGGGTGCTGAGGTTGCGGGCCTTCTGGCTCAGTCTTCGGGTCCAGGTCAGGAACAAGATCCGGGCTCTTCTGGCCCAGCAGCCGGAGGAGATCCGTCTAGCGGTCGAGAAGCAGGACGGGCCGCTGTTCGGGGCCAAAGGGCAGGAACTGCTGGGGAGCCTGAAGCTGGGCGAACGAGACGGAGAGATCTTGCGGGCCTTGCTGCGGGGGTATCAGACGTTCCAGGCGTTCCAAGCGGAATCGGATCAGGTGGTGGCGGCGCTTTACCGGGACCTGCCGGCGGCGCGTCTGATCGACACGGCTCCGGGGTTCGCGACGACGCTGGCGGTCCTGGTGGCGGTGGAGATCGCGGATGTGCACCGCTTCCCGCGGGCCGAGGCGCTCAGCGCCTATGCGGGGCTGATCCCCTCGACCTACAGTTCCGGGGAACGGACCTACCATGGTCCGATCGTCAAGGGGAACATGTGGCTGCGCTGGGCCCTGGTCGAGGCCGTACACCCGGCGATCCGAAAGGACCCGGGGCTGGCTATCCTGTATTACCGGTTGGCTCGGACCAAAGGGCCGAACGTGGCCAAGGTGGCGACGGCCCGGAGACTGCTGACGATCCTGTACCGCATGCTGACCGAGAACAGGGTTTATCGCTTGAAACCCAAGGCTGCCTAGATGACCCCTTAACGGGCCTCTCGAGGTCGCGTTCACAAGAAGGTTTAGGAGCCGGGATCGAACATTACGATGTGCCGGATGGGCACGAATAGAAGGGTGGTTCACCTAACCGCGGCAGCCACTGATAAACGAAAGGAGGAAAAAAGGAAAAGACCATGACTTGCGTTGTGCCATCATAGAAGGGGTCAAACCTATTTTTCGTTACTTTCCAACATTTTTATCGCTTTCGACAATGCTGCCGAAAAGGAAATGGGGAATTGGTATTGTGTCCCCGATTTTGCTAACCTATGCGACCAAGCATGGACAGGAGATTCCTCATGAGAAAAGCCCATCGACCCGGCTT
>JBAVUQ010000023.1:0-101172 GCA_049696855.1 Candidatus Aminicenantales bacterium | reverse complement strand
TGGACCTGAAATTGGCCAGGAAACGCCTGAGCGACCTCGAGAAGGGACGCGACCGCCTGCACGACGCGGAGGACGTCTGGAAGAAGCTGGACGTCTAGGGTGTACAAGCTCCTCTTTCTCGGCAGAGCTGTCAATGATCTTGCGAGGATCGACCGCCCCCATCAGCGGATCATCAAGGAGAAATTGCTCATTCTGGCCGAGGATCCTGGAGCTTTGAGGAACAATATCAAGCGGTTGAGCGGTGACGTCGAGGACCTCTTTCGCTTGAGAGTGGGCAGCTATCGGGTCATTTTCAAAAAGGACGAGAAGGATCTGATCATCCTCATCATCAGGATCGGCCATCGGAAGGATGTCTATCAGCCCCTCGACTGACCGAGCCACGCCAACTCGGAAATTCGTGTTGTGTCCCCGATTCAAGTGGAATAAACTCGATCTTCAGGCGTCAAAAATACGGAGGTCCTCATGAAGCCGACACCCCGAGCTCTCGTTGCCATGGCCGCATTGATCGTCATCGCGCTCTCAACGGCCGGCCAGACGCCGCCGAACACTTCCCAAACCCCGCCTTCCGGGCAGGCCCCGCGTCCCCAGGGTGTCCCCTTCCAGCCGCCGCCGCTCGCCCCGGTCCCGCCTCCCCCCCCGGCTCCGGCCTCGGGTCCCAAGACGACGGCCGAAGCGACCGATTACGCCGCGACGTCGACGTATGCCGACGTTCTCGCTTTCGTTCGCGACCTCCAGAGGCTCTCGCCCCTGGTCCGCGTCGAGACGATGGCCACCTCGACCGAGGGACGCGCCATCCCGCTCGTCGTCATCGGCAAGCCCGCCCCCGAGGACCCGCTCGCCGTGCGTTACGACAAGCGCATCGTCCTCTACTTCCAGGCCAACATCCACGCCGGCGAAGTTGAGGGCAAGGAGGCGACGCTGATGCTCGCCCGCGACATCGTCCTCGATCCCAAGCTCCCCTATCTCGACCGGGTCGTCCTGCTCATCGCGCCCATCTTCAACGCCGACGGCAACGACAAAATGGACCCGGCGAACCGCAGGGGCCAGGTCGGCCCGGAGAAGGGCTCCGGCCTCCGCCAGAACGGCCAGAACCTCGACCTCAACCGGGACGCCATGAAGCTCGAGAGTCCGGAGATGCGGGGCCTCGTCCGCAACGTCCTCGAACGCTGGGACCCTCTTCTCCTCGTGGATTGCCACACGACCGACGGCTCCTTCCACCAGGAGCCGGTGACCTACTCCTGGCCGCTCTGCCCGAACGGCGACCCGGCTATCCTGAAATATGCCCGCGACAAGATGCTCCCGGCGGTCGACGCCGCGCTCGAAAAGAGGTATGGCACGCTGTCCGTCCCCTACGGCGACCCGATGGATTTCAAGGACATGGAAAAGGGCTGGCAGACTTTCGGTCACCAGCCCCGCTACATGACCAACTACGTCGGCCTGCGCGACCGGCTCTCCGTCCTCATCGAGAACTACAACTACGCCGACTTCAGGACCCGCGTCGCCGGCAACTACCACATGCTCCAGGCTCTCCTCGACTATTGCTGGGCCAACGCCGCGGAGCTCCAGCGCCTCGTCGCCGACGCCGACGCCCGGACGGTCCAAAGCGGCCTCGCCCCCGGGGAAACCGACACCTTCGGTCTGGACATCGACGTCCAGCCGCTCCCGGGCAAGGTCACGATCCTCGGCTACGAGATGGAGGCTCCGACCGCGCCCGCCGAGGGCGGAGGCGGCCCCTTCCCGAGGATGAGGCCGACCGACCGCAAGAAAGCCTACGTCATGCCCTATTACGCCGACTTTGTCGCCAAGCGCACGGTCCGTCTCCCCTACGCCTATCTCATCCCGCTCGCGGCGACGGACGTCCCCGACAAGCTCCGCCAGCACGGCATCTCCGTCGAGCGCTTGACCGCGCCCGCGACCCTCGAAACGGAGGCCTTCCGCCTCAAGGAGGTCAAGGGCGCCGAGCGCCTCTACCAGGGGCACCGGACGAACTCGGTCAAGGGCGAGTATGCCGTCGAGAAGCGGGAGTTCCCCGCCGGGACCTATCTCGTCCGGACGGCCCAGCCCTTGGGCCGGCTGGCCGCCTACCTCCTCGAGCCGGAGAGCGACGACGGCCTCCTCGTCTGGAATTATTTCGACCGGGACATCGTCAGCCAGTGGGGCCGCGGGGCGCAGACCTACCCCGTCTTCAAGCTTTATACCCCTCAGAACCTGGCCGCCGAGGTCGTTGACTAGCCGCGGAGAAGCTACTTCTTTTTCTTCTTGGCCGATACGAGGTACTTGCCGCAGTTCTCGCAGACGTAGATGTCGTTGGAGTCTTCCATGGCCGAATACATCTGCGTCGAGATGTTGATGTTGCAGCTCTGGCAGACGCCGTCGATGGCGTCGGCGACGGCGAAACCGTAGCGCTCCATCAGCCGGTCGAAGCGGGACAGGACGTCGCGGTCGAACTCCTCCCGGATCATGGCCGCATGCTTCTGGAGCTCCTTCTGCTGCTCTTTGGTGGCTTTCTTCTTCCGCAGCTCGATCTCCTGGAGCTTCTTGAGCATCCGGGCCCGGCTGACGATCTTCTCCTCGTGGACGAACTTGAATTCGATCCCGGCGAGGATGTCGTAGAGCTCCGCCTTGTCCTTGGCCGCCTGGATCCGGCAGCGGTTCTCGGGCCGGATGAGGAAGCGGGCCAGGCCGGCGAAGAGGTGGTTGAAGAGGCCGGGCAGGGTCGGGTTCCAGACGACGAGGATGATCAGGTGGACTTTCTGGCCGTCGTGGGCGTCGAAGTCGATGCCCTTCTCCGACCGGCCGACGGCGACGGCGATCTCGCCTTCGGCGTCGACGCGGGCGTGCGGCAGGGCGACGCCGAAGCCGATGGCCGTGGAGACGAGGTTCTCGCGGTCGATGATGCGGGTCAGGGTCAGCTTCTTGTTGTCGATGAGCTTCTGTTTGGCCAGCAGGTCCAGGAGCTCTTCGATGGCCTCGACCTTATCCTTGCTCTTGAGGTCAAAAATGACCTGGTGGGGTTTGAGGTAATCGGAAAAGCGGGTGAAATGAGGGGCGGGTTTATTCTCCATTATTCAAGAGTTTAGCACACCCGGCGTGAAAAGCCAATGCCCGGTTTCAGGGCGACTTTGGCTTGGCCCGGAGCAGACTCCGGATGCGGCCCCGTGGTAGGCTCGCAGGGTGCCTTTTCATCGGCCAAGCTCCTTGACCCTCAGGGCCGCGTTCCGATTGCCGGGGTCCAATTCGAGGACCTTCCGGAAATACTTGAGGGCGAGCTCCGTCTTCCCCCGAGAGGAATAAACGGACGCCAGGAGGTCGCAGGCGGTGAACGACCCGGGAAAGAGCTCGACATTCTTCTCGAGGATGGCGAAGAGCATCTTCTCATCCTCGAGGGACTGGAAATTGTAGGCGAAGATCTCCAGAAAGAACTGGCTGATCAGGCCGGCCTCTCGGGCCTTTTTCAGCAGTGTGTCCAGGGCCGCATCGGCCTCCCGATCCTTGCCTTCGCGGTAGAGCCGAGCCGCGCCGTCGGCCAGGGCCTGCATCTGCTCGACGGCCTCCTTCAGCCCCGCATCTTTGGCCAGGCCGTACGCCTCGCCCGCTTTTTTCGCCTCGACGAGGGCGGCATCCAGGGCCGACGAGGCGGGGACGCGGATATCAGGAATGACCCCTGTCCCTTCCCAATTTCCCCCGGTGACGGGGCTGATCGACCGTTCCGTCGAGATGTAGAATTCGAACTGGTCGTCGATGGCGAAGACATCGACCGAATGGCCGCCGCCCTTCGTCGGCTCTCCGACCAGCGTCGCTCGTTTCCTGGATTGCATGTCGTAGGCGAAGGATTCGGAGGCGGAGAACGTGTTCGGACCCGTCAGGATGAAGAGGGGAACGTCGAGGCGCGGCTCCATGCCGATATCGCGGCGGGTCCAGAATTCGGTCAAGGTCCCGGTTTGACGGGAGAACGAGCCGCTCAACTGGGTCGGATACGGCAGGAAATAGCTGCTCAGATAGTCCCCCGATCCGCCGCCGTTCTCCCGGACATCGACGATGATGGCCCGGGCATTCGCCAGGAATATCATCGCGGCGACGGCCATATCCTTGGCCTGGTCGAAGGAGTAGAACCGTCGGAGATCGATATAGCCGATCCCCGGCTCGATCCAGTCCAGCCGATAGAAGCCGGCGTTCTCCTTGGCCCGCAGGCGGTAATAGCGGACGGGGTGATGCAGGGAGCCGGACGCCTCCTCCCCGACATCGCTGGACACGATGACACGGAAGTTCAAGTGCTTGTCGCGGGTGATCGCGACGAGATCGGCGTTGACCTTCTCCGCGAATCCCTTGGCGTCGGTCAACCCGTCATAGGCTCCCGAGTCGCATTTCGCCCGGAATTCGTCGGCGAATCCCCTGGCCTTGTCCGCAAGGACGTACTTGCTCTCGACGAGACCGGCGAGCTTCCGGAGCACCCCGTCCCTGTAGGCCTTGTCCCCGAGGCTCGGCGGCCGCTGAGCGAAGACAGGGCTCAGAGATCCGGCGACGAGGGCCGGGATGACCAGGGCGAAAAAGAGCGCGTTTCTTCGCATGGATCTGGACCTCCTTTCGAGCTGCGGGTTGCGTTCGGACGGGACTCCCACGATTTTGCATACCCCATCCCAGCACGAACCGTGCCAGCCGGCCCTCAGGGCCGAGGCGACCGCCGGCTGTAAACCTATTTTACAGAAGGTATTGCAGGCAGCCGTTTGAACGAGCTCGCCGTCAGGAACTGCGGCAGCGCCTCGCGCTCCTGGAGGAGCGAGATGATGCCACGGGCCCAATCGATGATCTGCAGCGCGCCGCGGAGGTCCCAGTCGGGCTGGATCTCGTCGGTCACCTTGTGGTATTTCGTCGCCCGGTAGTCCGCGAACTTCCGCTGGATGAGGCCCTTGTCCGGCCCCCGGGACACGACGCCCTGGCTGAGCCAGACGCCGGGGATGCCGGCCCGGGCGAAGCTGATCTGGTCGGAGCGGTAGAAGAAGCCGAGCTCCCCGTTCCGCTCGGGGGTGTAGCGCAGGCCCAGCTTTTCGGCGGCTTCGCGGCAGACGGCGTCGAGGTCCGACTGCCGGGCCCCGACGGCGAAGACGTCCTCGGTCTCGCCCCAGACGTTGGTCATCTCGAAGTTGATGTCGGCGACCACGGTCTCCTTGGCGAAGGGCAGGTGGCGGGCGAAATAGTCGGACCCGAGGACGAGCTGCTCCTCGGCGGTCACGGCGACGAAGCAGAGATCGACCTTGAGCTCGTCGGGGCGTTGGGCGTAATAGCCGGCGGTGGCCAGGAGGGCGGCCGAGGCGGCGCAGTTGTCCAGGGCCCCGTTGTAGATCTTGTCCCCTTGAAGCGTCTCGTCTTTTCCGAAGTGGTCGTAATGGGCCGAGAGGACGATCGTCCGCATCTTCGCGGCCGGGTGCTTCGCCTTGACGATGCCGGCCACGTTGACGCCGTCGACGGTCCGGTAGACGCGGTGCTGGCGGACCGTCGCCCTCAAGCCGAGCGGCACGGGCGCGAAGTCGGACGTCTCGGCCTTATCCCGCAGGGCCTTGCGGTCGAGCTTGGCCGCGGCCAGGATGCGGTCGGCCGTTTCGCCGGCCAGCCAGCCCTCGAACAGGAGCCGGGGCTTGCGGTCCGGGAGGAAGAAGCTCTCGTTGGCCCACGAGGCCCTCAGGACGTCCCAGCCGTAGGCCGCGCCTTTCGTATTGTGGATGATCAGGACGCCCGCCGCGCCGAGCTCCTCGGCTTTCTCATACTTGTAGGGCCAGCGGCCGTAGTAGGTCATGTCCTCGCCGTCAAAGACGCCACCGGGGAAATTCCCCGGCTCGTTCACTTCGACGAGCAGGATCTTGCCCGTGAGGTCGAGGCCCTTGACGTCGTCCCAATTCCGCTCGGGCGCCTGCACGAGGTAGCCGCAGTAGACGAGCTCTCCCCCCGCTTCGGGCGGCGAATCCTCGCGCTCGGACCTGACAACGAACTCGTCCCAGAGGACCGGAGCGAGCGCGACGTCCGGGCCGGTGACCTCGAACGACGCGGCCGGGTCCGGCCGCGAGCCTTTGAGCGGGAAGGTCTGTCTGTAGCTCGTTCCGAAGGCCGGCTCGAGGCCCATCGTCCGGAAATAGTCCTCGTGATAGCGGGCGGCGAGCTCGATGCCCTTCGTCCCCACCGCCCGGCCCTCCAGCTGGTCACTCGAGAGATAACGGATGTGGGCCGCGATCTCATCGACCGTGACGGGTTCCATCCGGCTCGACGAGCCTTGGCAGAACCACAGGGAAGCGACCAGGGCCATCGTGCCGAAAAGCCCGGTCGCACGTCTTCGTCGGAACATGGCGTCCTCCGTGATGCGCTCCAAGCGCGGGGAAAATGATAGCACAGAACGCGGCAAAAGGCCCGGGGGCGGGTCCTTCCATTTGACCGCACCGGGCCTTTGTCCTAACATGGGCTCTCGCGCCGCACGCGCCGGCGAAAGGAGCCAACCATGTCGAGATGCCATAAGCCCGTCGCGGTCCTGGCCGCGGCCGCCGTCATTGCCATCCTGGTCCCCGTCTCTCTCGCGGGCCAGACCGCGGAGCCCAAGGCGGAGCTTCCGGCGCTGATCACGTCCTGCGGCCAGAGCAACGCCCCGACGACGATCAAGATCGTCATGCAGCGGCTGAAGATGGCCTACGACATCGACCCCCTGGCGACCCCGGAGATGCTCCAGGCCAAGGCCAAGGCCGGGACCCCCTACAGGACTCTGATCATCACCATGGGCGCCAGCCTCAAGGGCATGGGCGCGGCCGGGATCCAGATCGAGGACGAGCTCAGTCGGGCCGAGGCCCTCATCGCCGAGGCCCGCAAGGAAGGCATCAAGATCATCGGCGCCCACATCGAGGGACTGAAGCGCCGCTCGCAGGGCGCGGCGGCCGGCGACACGACCGACGAGCAGTCGATCGACACGGTGGCCCCGAACTCGGACATCCTTCTCGTCTACAAGGAAGGGAACGCCGACGGCCGCTTCACGGTCATCTCCAAATCCAAGAAGATCCCGCTCATCGAGTTCGAGAAGACCCTGGACCTGATCCCGACGCTGGAGAAGCTGTTCACGAAATAAGAAAAGAGGGACAGTCCCCTGCGGGGACCGGCGGGAAGCGGGCTCTTGGCAGCGACCTGCAGAAGTGCGGCGGAGCACTTCTGCGAAATATCTGAAAAATAGTTGATTCCTATTTCTTTTTGATCGTCACCAACCCCAACTGTTCCTGGATGCCCACCCACTTTTCGACCTCGAGGAGGTCGAGGGGCTCGTATTCGGCCGAGGCCGCGTCCCGGATGTCAAGGATCGACCGCTCCCCGTCAATGAAGTTCCGGAGCTCCATCTCGGCCATCATGATCGACGGCGGCGGCTGGTAGTCGAGCTTCCGGACCTCATCCCGAAGCGACCACAGGCTCATCAGGCCGCCCATCTTTTCGGTCCGGACCGGGACGAGCCCGGCCAGCCGGATTTCGTCCTTCGTCGGCGCGGCCTTTTCGACTTTGAGGCCGAGCGCCCGGCAGCGCGAGGCATAGAGGTCGTCGAGTCCCTTGAGGTGAGCCGCGCGGACCGCCTCGAGGCCGGACAGACGGCCCGCCAGAGCGGCTTCCGCACCGGCGTCCTGGCCGATGAAAAACCGGACCGAAGCCAGGGCTTTTTTCTCCCGGACGAAGCCCTGAGCGACGATCACCCGGGCCTCTCGGGCCGCGGCGTGGACCGATTTCGCGTCGGCGGCGAGAAGAAGCCGCTCCGTCCGGCCCTTGTCCTCCCCCAGCCGCGCGCCTGCGCGGGCCGAGATCTCGGCCATCATCCGTCCGGCCTCGGCCGGTCCCGCGTTGGCCAGGAATTCGGCGGCCGCCGCGGAGATGGTCACCACCCGCTTGAACTGGGTCGCATCGGACTTGTCCGGCGTGTCGCCGCTCGAGTGGTACCACTGGTCGGGCCAGACGATCATCAGGACGGCCGGGATGCGGATGCTCCCGTCGACGAAAACGTCGTGGTCGCTGCCGCCGGAGTAGCGCTCGATGAGGAAATAGAACGGATCGCGCGAGCCGGTCGGGGCCAGGACGCCGCCCGTCCGCCAGCTCGCCTCCTGGGCGTCCCGCTGGGAATCGCCCATCCATTCGATGTAGGACGCCATGACGTCGTTGAGATAGGTCGGCAGGGACCAGGGCGTCTGGTTGAGGCGGAAGTAGCTCTGGTTCTTGATCAATCCCTCGCCGACCATGTCCAGGTTGATGTCGGCGAAGATCTTCTTCTTGATGTCGGGATTCAGCCGGAGGTAGGCTTCGGTGCCGGAGATCTCGGGCACGAAGAGGAAGCGCACGGACCTCTTGAGAGGCGGGATCCTGCCCTCGGTGAGGAGCTTCTTCAAGACCCGGGCCGTCTCGAGGATGGCCGTGCACCCCGAGGCGTTGTCGTTGGCGCCCTGCTTGGCCCAGCCCTCATAGAGGTGGGCGGTCAAGACGAGCTCCTCGTCCGGGAGCTCGGCGCCCTTGATCAGGCCGACGGTCAGCTGGTCCTTGGGGTCCTGGACGAGCCCGGTCTTGGCCACCGCCCTGACGACGATCTTGCGGCCCCGCTCCAGGAGGTTCCGGAGGTCCTGGCCCTGCCGCTCGGAGACCATGAACCCGAAGGTCGCCCGGTCCTTCGGGGCGGGCCGCAGGCCGCTCCAGCCGACCTCGTCACGGTCGAACTCGGGATGGCTCGATGACCAGCCGATGAGCCCCGCGGCGCCGTATTTCAGGACCCCGATGCGCCGGGCCATCTCGGGCGAGCCGTTGACCAGCAGGATCTTGCCTTCGACGTCCTTGTCCTTATAGAACTCCTCCCGGTTCCCCGGCCCGACGTAGACGAGCTCGGCCGTCGTGTCCGTCGTCTCGCTCCCCGCGCAGAGGCAGGCCGGGACATCGTCGAGGTCGGTGATCTTGCGGAGCTCGGGCTCGACCATCCAGAGCTCGGCCGATTCGGCGTCCCAGGCCGTCGGGTCCTCCACGGGCAGATCGACGGTCAAGGCCTCGTCGAGGCCGTACTCGCGGAGCTTCTCCAGGATGAACGCGGACTCGAAGTAGCCGGTCCGGTACTCCTCGGGCTTGCGGTTCCTGTTGACGCCTGTGAGGTGGATCTCGTTCTGCAGGGCCATCTCCCCGGAGGCCTCGGCGATGATGGCCCGGAGGATATCGGGGGCGCTCGGCGCGGGCCGGGGCGGCGTCTCCTGGGCGGTGACGGCGCCGGCCAGCGTCAGACCGGCCGCGAGCAGGATCAGGGCCGCGGAGCGGGGGATGCGTTTCATACGGGCCTCCTCGTTCGGATCAAAGGGACATTCTAGCGGAGGCCGGGGGAAAAACCAAGATTTCCGGGCCCAGGAAAGAGGTACCCCCGCCGCCTCAGTCTGTGCTACAATGCCGCCGGGACCGAGGTGGAGCCGGGGGTCTGAAGGAGGTCCGGCCATGATCGCGACGGAAACGGCCAAGACGGTCATCCTCATCCTGTTCGGCCTGTCCATCCTGTGGATCATCGTCATCCTCGTCCGGAACGACATGCAAACGATCGTCCGGGCGCTCGTCGTCGCGGCCTTGTTGGGGCTCGGGCTCTATTACGTCAATCAGACCAAGCTCGAGACCCTGTCTTTCAGGGCCATCAAGGAGGAGCTGTTCCCGGTCAAGGGGAGGGCCTATACCTACACCCGGCGGGACTCGAACGACGCCGGGAGGCCGACCACGACCTTCATCTTCGACGATCCCGGGCCGCCGCTCTCGCTGGTCATGATGAGCGGCGGAAAGTACATGGCCATCAAGGACGTCCGTCCGGTGAACGTCGTCCTCGAATACGTCGGCCTGCCGCCCGTCGACGCGGGGGTCTCCGAGCTCGCTTCGATCACCGGCCGGTCGCTCGACACCGACAAGTTCCGCTGGGACGATTACGCGGGGGGCGTCCTCCTGCTCGAGCGGGGCATCTGCCGGGACATGACCTCGGCGCGATCCTTCACCTGCATCGCCCGGCTCACGGTGACCGCCCGCTAGACGCATGAGCGCGACGGCCTCCGCCTCCATCGTTCTGGCCGTCATGGTCGCGGCTTTCGTCGTCGCCAAGCTGTTCAAGATCTCGACCGAGCTCTCCCTTTTCGCCGCCGCCCTGGCCGGAGCTTTGGCCGCCGGGGACGGCCTTCCGGCCCGGGCCGTCGTCGAAGGCGCCTTCACCTACTTCGACATCGTCCTCATCTTCGTCACGGCCACGCTGTTCATGAACCTGCTCAAGGAGTCGGGAGCGGCCCCCTTCGTCGTCCGGGCCGTTCTGCGCCGCTTCCACCGGCGCAAGGCGCCGCTCTTCATCCTGCTGGCCTTGCTCCTGCTCGTCCCCGGCGCGCTGACCGGCGCGGGCAGCGTCACCGTCCTCATCATGGGCGGCATGGCGGCCACGGTCCTGGCCACGATGGACATCCCCGGACCCAAGATCGCGGCCATCATTTTCATCATCGCCGGACTGAGCGCGGCCGCTCCGCCCGTCAACATCTGGGCCATGCTGACGGCGGCCGGGGTCAACATGCCCTATGTCGGCTTCTTCCTGCCGCTCCTCGTGCCCTGCGTCGTGCTGGCCCTGCTGACGATCTTCATCCTCGGGGCGAAGTCCAAGCCGGTCGACCTGGCCAAGGCGCTGGCCGGGCTGCCCGAGGCCCCGGCCCGGATGAACTGGTTCCGCGTCGCGACGCCCTTCGTCGTCTTTTTTCTTCTCATGGCCGCCGGCCGGGTCTTCCCCTTCGACGTGCCCGTCCTGGGCCTGCCGCTGATGTTCGCTGCGGCGGCCGCGGCGGCCCTGCTCCTCTCGCCCGTCAGGATCGCCGTCTTCAGGACTTCGGTGGACACGGTCCATCAGCTTCTGCCGCTCATCGGGACGCTGACCTGCGCCGGGATCCTGGTCGAGGTCATGGCCCTGACCGGCGTCCGCGGCCTCATCGCCGTGACCACGGTCACGCTGCCGGTGACGATCGTCTTCCTGACGTTGGCCGTCACGCTGCCCGTGTCCGAAGCCGTTCTGATGTGGGGCGCCGCGCCCGTGCTGGGCGTGCCGCTCGTCCTTTTGTTCAACACGATCGGGCTCAATCCGGTCGTCGCCCTGGCCGGGATGAGCGTCATCTGGCCGCTCGGCGACGCCCTCCCGCCGACGGCCATCATCGGGCGATTGACGACATCGACCATGGACATGAAGGAGCCTTATGGCCGGTTCCTGCGGTGCTGTCTCGTGCCCGGGATCATCATCGCGATCGTCGGGACGCTCATGGTCGTCTTCAGCAAGAAGCTCGCTTTCCTGACGGTGTTTTGAGATGGAAACGATCGTGACCCTGCTCTATTATCTTCTCACGGCCGCCATCGCCGTCCTGCTCGTCTGGAACTTCCTGAAACGAAAGAACTGGCAGGAGGAGGTCCTCATCATCATCGTCCTCATCCCCTTCGTCCTGCGGCTCCTGAGGCTCAAGTGATGAGAAAGGCGGCGATCGCGATCCTCGGAGCGGTGCTGGCCGTCTTCGCCGGGGCCAGCTTCTACCGGAGCCGGCATCTCCGCGAACCGGTCGTCCCCGGACCGGGCCTCAGCCGGGTCGTCAAGCTGGGCGATTATTTCGCGCCGATCAAGGGCACGGTCAACGACGCCAACGTCTACGTCCTCGAAGGGAAAGAACCCGGCGGCACGATCCTCCTCCTCGGAGGCACCCATCCGGAAGAGCCGGCGGGGCGGCTGGCAGCCTGGGTCTTCGCCGAGAACGCCGTGCCCGCCCGGGGCCGAATCCTGGTCATTCTCTCGGCCAACCGCAGCGCCACGACGGTCACCCGGCTCGGGGGCGCCTATCCGCCGGACTTCACGATTCCCACGGCTTGGGGCGGCCAGACGTTCCGCATGGGCGACCGCTGGTCGAACCCGCTCGACCAGTGGCCCGATCCCGAGGTCTATCTGCACTACCCGTCGCGCCAGGAGCTGGCCTACGTCGATATCCGCAATCTCAACCGGGCCTTCCCCGGCCGGCCGAACGGCACGCTGACCGAGCGGACCTCGTTCGCCATCACCGAGCTTGTCCGCCGCGAGAAGGTCGACATCGCCATCGACTTCCACGAGGCCGAGCTCCAATATCCCGTCATCAGCACGATCGTCGCCCACGAGAGGGGCGCGGACCTGGCCGCCGCGGCGTCGATGTTCATCAGCAGCATTGAGGGATTCTCCATCGGCGTCGAGAACTCCCCCAAGGCCCTGCGCGGCCTGTCCCACCGCGAGATCGGCGACGCGACCGACGCCATCTCGCTCCTCCTCGAAGCGCCGGAGCCGTTCCTCGACGCGACGCGAGGCCGGACGAACCGCGAGCTCCTGCTCACGGGCAAGGACGAATTCGTCGTCCGGGCGGGCAAGCGCGGCCTGCTCTTCGAGAAGATCGACGAGAACGGCTGGCCCATCGACGTCCGGGTCGGCCGCCACACGTCGACCGTCCTGCAGCTCCTGGAGATCTGGTCGGCCGACCACGCGGACAAGGCGGTCGAGGTTTCCGGCGTGCCCCGCTACGGGGAGGTCGTGGAGAAGGGAACGGGTGCGTTCCTCAAGGACCCGAAGTCGGTCGCTCCCGCCAAGCTCTTCTACGAGTGATCGCCGCCGACACGACGATCATGGCCAGGAGGTACCCGACGGTGAGCCATGTCCCGGCGCGTGATCCGGCCTGGGCGCGGCGATAGAATGACCCCTCCCCCGGCGCGGGCAGGGGGCGAGGGTCCCAGGGAAGTCCGTAGCGCTCGCACAATCCTCTGACGTTGAGAAGATGGATGACCGGAACGCCGTCAGCGGCCATGGCCTGGACGACGCCGCGCCGTGCGGGCGAAGGGACGAGGATGCCGCGGGCGAGTCCCGGCTCGATCTTCAGCACGTCCGCGTCCGTTCCCAGGTTGGCCCAGCTGCCCCCGATATTGACGAAGGCCTTGACCGGACGCGCGCCGGCGCTTTCTTTATAAAGGGCCATCCGGCGGGCGACGTTTCGCTCGAGGTCGGGCTCTTCGAGGAAAGGCGCGGCCCCGGCCCGGATGCGCGCGGCGAGGAGGGCGCGGCCCTCGGGGCTCATGTCCCGCCCGATGTCTTCGTCTCCGCCGATGGCCCGGGCGATCGGCCGGACATCGATCAGGCCCTGCGCGTTCAGGCAATCCTCCATGTCGAGCCAGCTGAACCCGGGAATGTTCCCGCCCCATTCCGATGCGCCGAGAGAGGAGATGACCAGCGGCTCGACGCCCATCGCCTTGGCCGCGGCGAGCGTCGCGACGATGAGCGCCGGGAATGAGCTCGAGGCGCCGACGGCGACGACGTCCCCGCGCCGGACCCCGGCCTGGTGAAGCAGGGACACCAGGAGTCCGGCGAAGGCCGGGTTGGTCGTCGTCCGCTTCGCTTCGAGCCGGCCGGCCGAGGTCGTGATGGCCGATCGCTCCTCGCCGATGAGGCCCGTCACGTTCGGATCGACGGACGGGTCGATCGGAACGGCGCGGCTCGCGCGGCAAACCTTCAACGCCACCGAGGCCCGGGTCATGAGATCCGCGGCCTCGACCATCTCGGCCCGGAGTCCGGGAGCCACTGACGGAAAGAACCGGGCCAGGAAAAGATAGGCCACGCTCAGGATCGCGGCCGCGGTGATCGCGGGCAGGATCCTTCGGCCGGCCGGGGTCATCACAGGAGCGCCACCAGCCTGGCGACGGCAAAGGTCAGGGTCGAGACGGCGGCGAGCGAGGCGAGGGTCGGCACGGCCCTCTGTCGGGCCAGGCTCGAGGCCAGAATGCCGGGGATGATCAGGCCGATGACACGGAGCCCGGCGGCGGCCGGGAAAAGGCCCGGCGAAACGAGCAGCCAGGCCTGGGCGAGGACCGCCCCGACGAGGACCATCAGCACGAACCGGCGCCGCCCGAAGAGAATGAGGCGGCGGGCGAGGACCTTGTAGGCAACCAAGGTCAGCAAGGCGACGGCCAGCGTCGCCGCCACTCGGAACGGCTGGTCGAGGGTGAGGGCGAAATACCCCGGAACGATGATGCCGCCGGGCGAGACGTCCGTGATCTCGGCCCAGAGGAGGGCCAGGACGAGGCCGATGAGAAGCGTTTCAACGGCCATACGCGGCTCCTCTCTCCTCCCAGTAGCGGACGAGCTCGTCTCCGGGGCCGACGAAATTGCCGAGCCCGACGACGACGGGCTCGCCGGGCGCCGACGCCAGCACGCGGCTCATCACGTCCTCGGGCGACCGCTCTTCGACGAGGGAAAAGACCGGACCGCACGAACCGGAGTGCCGACGGATCTTCCTCAGCGCCGCCCTGGCCGGAGGGCCGAGAAGAAAAACGGTCGAGAATCCGCGGAAGAAGCCGTCGCCGGCCGCGCGGATCCATTGGAGCGTCCGGTCGCCGCGGTCCTCACGCAGGCTGAGAAGGCCCACGACCGGCCTCCCGCCGGGCGGCCAGAGCCGCTCGACCTCGCGAAGCGCCGCGGCCGACGATTCAGGCTCGTTGGCGGCAAAGAGGCTGACGCAGACGGCCGGGCGGGGCGGCGCTCCGAACATCCCGCGAAGGATCTTGAGGCTCCCCGCGTCGGGCAGGGCGGCAGCCAGGCCCCTTTCGATCGTCCGGTCGTCGAGGCCTAGAAACTCCAGAACGGCCCGGGCCAGGCGCCGGTTCGGTTCGAATTCGCCGGGAGGAAGATGAAGGTCCGCGCCGGGTCCTTCGACGGCCCGCCCAATGACGGCATGGATCCTCGTCCCGGTCCGCGCGGCCGCCTCTTCGAACGCCGGATGCATCTCCTCGGAGGGAACGAAGACATCGGCCCGCCCGGGAAAGGCCGCGGCCAGGCTCCGGGCGATCGCGTCCTTCTCCCGCCCCATCCCGTCCAGATGGTCGAGCCGGGCGTTGGTCACGGCCAGCGTCCCCGGGCGCAGGATGCGCCCGGACTCCGCGGCCAGGCACTCGGCGCCGATGCTCATCATCTCGGCGACGAGGACCCCGGCCCCGGCGGACGCGGCCCGCTCGACCAGCCGAACCTGCTCGCGCACCGAGGCCGGACCGGACCGGAAGATCTCCTGTTCCGTGCCGTCAGGGGAGATCAGGACCGGCTTCGAGCCTGTCGTCTTGGCCAGGACCGTGGCGCCGGAAGCCCGCAATCCGGCGGCGATGAGACGGGTGACGCTGGATTTGCCGCGCGTGCCAGCGACGGCGATTCGCCGCGGGACGCGCCGGAGCGCCCGGTCGAGCCGGACCCGCTCAAGGGCGAGGTAGAGAAGAAAGACGCCCAGACAAGCAACCAGGACGAGAAGCTCGCGCAGGACTTGTCTCTCCGTTCCCGGAACTCTTGTCGCACGTCCCGGGTGTGTCCGTCCGGCTTTACTTCTTGATCGCGCTCAGGATGTTCTTGGCCAGGGCCGCCCGTTCGCCCTCCGGCTCAAGCGTCAGGAACTTCTCGAACATCTTGATGGCGCCGGCATTGTCGGTCTTGTTGAGATAGACATAGCCGAGTTTGAGGTACGGATCGGGCCAATCCGGCTTGATCTTGGAGGCCAGCTCAAAATATCTCTGGGCCTCGTCGAGATTCTGGTTCGAAAAATAGATCTCGCCGACGTTGTAGGCCAGAACTTCGTCATCAGGCGAGCTCTCGATCGATTTCTTGAAATACTCCTGGGCCTCAGCGAGCTTGTTTTGCTTGAGATAGATGTCGCCGATTCCCGCCTGGGCTTTGCCGGCTAGCTGTTTGCCCAGGACCTGGTCTGAGGCCGACAGTTCGAGGACCTTGTTGTAGAGCTCTTGGGCCTTGGCAAAATCCCCCTTCTCCCGATAGGCGTCGGCGATGTTGAGCTGGACCTGGTAGGCCTGCGGATTCTTCTCCAGGAACAACTGGTATTGGGCGATAGCATCGTCGTACTTGCCCTCTTTATAGAATTGGTTTCCGAATTCGAGGAAGCTGAATGTGGATTCGTCCTGGATGATTCCGCCGGCCACGCTGGATTTTTTCAGCGTCACTTCGATCTTGGGATTGCGGCTGAGCTGGGAGACCTGGACCGACTGGACGTAGGGTTCATAGCCGGACGCAACAACCGCGAGATCCCACGCCCCGGTTCCCAGGCCCATGAAGGACCATTCACCCTTCTTGTTGGTTTTGATTTCGTGTTTGGCCCCACCTTGGCCCTGGGCAAAAGAAAGGGTGACCTGGGCTCCAACGATGGGGTCGCCGCCCTGGCCGGTGACGACTCCGCCGAGGCGGGCGGTCCCGCGTCCGGCCTGGGCGAAGGCCAAGCCGGTGACGAGAAATGCCGCCATGATGCCGAGAGAAATTGCCCTAAGCGCCTTGGTCTTCATTCGTAACCTCCAACCGTATATAAGAGCAACTATCATGCCATGTATCCCCGGAGGCCTGTCCGGGGGGGAAAGTCTCTCCGCGCCGGACATACTCCCTCCGGTGGGGCCTTCTATTGACCTCGAGAAAGGACATTATATCATTTTTATGGGGTCGAACGCACGCTTCTTCTCTGTTCGGTCCCACTCCCCTCACGGCGGGCCTGACCCCCGTCTCGCGGGCGTTCAGATGGAGAGTTTGATCCTCTTATAAGCTTTGGCGCCGTCGTTGCCGCTCTCGAGGGTCAGGCGCACCCAGTAATGGCCCCGCGGCGCCTCGACCGGGATTTCGATGATGTGGCTCATCGTCGAGGACCGGCGCATCTCCTCTTCCGTCATTTCGAGCGCATGCTCGCTTCGCATCTGACGGATCTCCGTCCCGTCCATCGCCAAGAGATCGAGGGTTATGATAAACCTCGCCCGGAGCGCCTTGGCTTCGGCGTCGAACGGGATCACGCGGTACGGAATGACCACTGTGACGAGGCCTCGGCCGTCCGCGGTTTTTTCCGTTTTGGCGTCGAATTCGATCTCCTCCGCTCCGGCGGAGATCTGCGGTTGCCATTCCATCTGGGCCCGGTTGATCATCGAGATCTGTTCGACGCTCAGCGGGTCGAGCTTGTAGTTGCCGTTCCAGGCCTCATCGGTGAAGAGGATGACGAAGAAGCCGTAGTACCAGTACTCCCTGGGCACGTCGTAAAAGGTCACTCCCCGCGGGTAGGTGAAGCGGTTGGTGGGGGGGCCGAGCAGGATGTAGATACGGCCGCGGTCCTGAAGCCAGCCCGGCTCGCCGCCTTCGTTGAAGAGATGGTTGGCCTCGGCGATCCGGGCGAAGTACTGTTCCTTGAATTCGTTGACCGCCGTGGCCGGGTTGGGGTCGCGTTTTTTCCAGAACTCCTCGATGAAAGCATTCCTGTCCCCGGCCGGGGTGGCCAGAAGGCGCTGCCGCTCTTGCTTCGTGATGATGAAGCGGACCTTGGAGATAAAATCACGGCTCTCGCTGTCGAGGCTCCTCATGGCCGGGGTGGTGGCGCAGGCGGAGCCCAGGGCGATCGTTATCAGCGCCGCGATCCGCAGACAACGTCCGAAAATCGTCATTTCTTCAGTCTGAGCTCCTCGACTCTCTCCTTGAGCTTCGGCTGGTTCGGCTCGATCTTGAGCGAGCGTTCCCAGGCGGTCAGGGCTTCGGCCGTGTTCCCGAGCTGGAGCTGGCACTCACCGACGGCATTGAGGACATTCAGATTGGCCCCGAAATGGGCCAGGTAATCCTTGTACAAGGCGATGGCTTGGGCCTGCTCGCCCAGCGCCTGGCAGGCCCGGCCGACGGGCTCGAGGAAATCCCACTTCCGTTCATCCGCGAGGAAGGGCCGGGCCGCGTCCTTGACTCCGGCGTATTCCTTGAGCTCGAGGAGAAGCCTGGCATAATCGAGGGCAAAAGGGACCGAGTTCGGCTCGCGCCGGACGGCGGCCTCGAGCAGCGGCCGCGCCTTGGCCAGTTCCTTTTTGTTCAGATATTGGGTCCCGGCGATGTGGAGGTACTGAGGCGCGTTGGACGGCTGGGGAACGGAGAGCACCCAGGGCCGCATCAGGATGGGAAGGGCCGTGACCAGGAAGCGCTCCTCGGCGGCGATGCGCTGGACCCGCGCGGCGTTCTGAACCGAGATCCGGAGGATATAATTGGCGGCCTGGTAGCCCTCCAGGGAAAACTCCTCCAGGATGTCCGTCCGGTCCGGGTATTCGGCGAGGGCTTTGGTGACGGTACGAACGGCCTCCGGTCCTTTTTCCCCTTCCTTGAGTATCGTGTATTCGACGACGCCGCCGTCTCGAATATCCTCGGGCGCATCTTCGAGCTGGAAGAAGGCAGAGAGCGTGTCGCCGGGCAGGAAATCGTTTCGCGGCGAAGGCGTGAGCTGGAGGCTGCCGAGAAGGAACGGCTTGCTCTGGCCCTGGAACCGGGAGGCCTTGTCGACCCGATTGGCCAGGCAGGGCGCGAAGAGCGTGAATGCTCCGGCCGGAGGGACGAGGAGGTTGGCTTCAAAGGAAGTGAACTCCCGGGAAACCTTGTTCTTGAAGAGGATGTTGATCTTGTAGGACCCGGGGACGAGCGGGAAGAGATCCTGATAGCTGAAGAGCTTGTTCCGGATGGAAGCCATCTGCGACTCGGTCATATCGCAGGGGACGGATCGGCTGAATTGGTAAACCAGACCGCCCTTGGGATCGGTCACGGAAACATCCGTCTCGAGGTCGGCGTGATAGGAGTCCCCGACGGGCTCGAACGTCAGGCGCTTCGGTTCGATAAGGAAATGAACGAATGGATTGCCGGACGGATCCTGATAGACACGGACGAGGGCGTCGCTTTCGATATAGTTCGCCGTGTAGTCGACTTCGATGATATCCTTGTAGCGGAGGAGCTTTTCCGCGTAATCGTCCTTGACCTTGTCGTAGCCCGCCGACGGGATGCGGGTGCCGAGGAGAATGTCCGAGGACATCGTCGGCCGGGCCGTCATGATCATCTCGCCCGGGATCAGGGACAGCGAGACGGTGCCGATCGCCGGCTCGACGTCCATCAGCTCGGTATAGGCGCTCGTGTAATCGGTCATATCGCCCATGTAATGAATGAGCAGCTTCTGCGGTCCGTCTTTCATCGGGCTGTAGAGCACGTAGGTGCTCTGTCCCTCCGGCTTGTAGAAAACGACATTGAAGCTCGTCGGCAAGCGGGGATTGTCCAGGCCCGAGTAGAACCAGATGATCGTCGGAAAGACCTGGGTCAGGTTCTCGAAACGGTCGATCGTCTTCGGCTCTCCGAGGATGATGTAGACGCGGCCCATGTCGGTCCGCCAACCGGGCGCCGGCGAATCCCTGCCGAACCAGTTGTTGGCGTAAGCGATGCGGCGATAGTGCTGCTCCCGGAATTCGTTCTTGTCCGTGCCCGGTGTGGGATCGCGCTGCCTCCAGAAAGCCGTTATGAAAATTTCGCGGTCGCGGTCGGTGCCGAGCTGGAGGAAGACTCCGCGCTCTTTCGGCGTGATGATGTAGACAACCTCTTCATCGAGCCACTTGCGGTATTGGGGGGGGAGGGCCTTGCTGGTCGCCTTCTTCTCGGCCTGACCGCCCGCCGGGGCCGGGAGAAGGAAGGCTGAAGCCACAATGAGGAGTCCGAAGGCGATGAGAGCGAAGCGTTTCATGATGTTCCTATTTTAGCATAACCGGAGGGGCTTAACGAATCCCGCACTTATCAACGCCGTTCCGGCGCCTGGCGTTGCCGCGGGCCGCCAGAGAGAGAGCACGGGATGTCCCGCGCGATAGCCCGGCCGGAGATCGAAGCGGGGAATGCTTCCCGAGAATCCTCCCGCGGAAGGAGGCTTTGATCCCGGACATCCGTCCTTCAAGAATTCAAAAGATTGCACAATATTCAATAAAATGGATAAGAAAAGGACGCAGACGCCGGAACGATTGGTGGGCTTCCCGCTTGGCGCTCGGACATCTTATCTGATAATCAGGCTGGCGAAGCCGGTGTCACCATTTTTCGCGGCGGCCCATATGATTGGCACACTTATTGCTAACCAGAACGGTGTATGAAATCTAAAAAAAGGAGGCTTAATGACCTGGTGTATTCTGTTTTTGGAAAACGCGACGACACCGTCCGGCACGGCCGGGTCGGTGCGCAGGCTTTCGAGGGGGGATCAAAGAATCCAACCATTCTTGCAGGCAATATGAACAAAAGGAGTATCTTCATGAGGAAACTGCAACCCGTCTTGCTGCTGGTCTTAAGCGCGCTGCTCCTCACAAGCACGCTCTCGGCCCAGCGGGCCACGGGGCAAATCTTCGGCACTGTTATGGACGATCAGAAAGCGCCTCTGCCCGGCGTTTCCGTTACGGCGAAGGGACCGCGCCTGGTCGGCTCGGCCACCACCGTGACAAACGGCCAGGGCGACTACCGGCTGGTCGCCCTGCCGCCGGGGACTTATGAGATCGAGTACGCCCTGACCGGATTCCAGCCGCTCGTCCGCAAGGACATTGTCCTCGGGGCCGAACAGACATTGACCCTGGACATTACCTTGAGCCCGAGCGCCATCAACGAGCAGGTCACCGTCGTCGGCCAGTCGCCCCTCATCGACGTCAAGAGCACCACCCGGGGCGGCACCATGAACAGGCAGACCTTCTCACTCCTGCCCAAGGGACGCAACTTTGACTCGTTGCTGGTGACGGTGCCCGGCGTATCCGCCGAGCCCATGCTCGCCGGAACGTCCGTCGACGGCGCCTCCGGTGCCGAGAATATGTGGTATGTCGACGGCATCAGCACGACCAACCTGATCAATGGCACGAGCGGTCAGGGGGTCAACTACGACTTCGTCGAAGAGGTCAACTTCAAGTCGTCCGGCTACAACGCCGAGTACGGCGGCTCTCTTGGCGGCGTCGTCAGCGTGCTGACGCGGTCCGGCGGGAACGCGTTCCACGGCGAGCTTCTGGCGTACTACAATGACGAAGCCCTGACGGGCCGGCGTCGCGACATCCTGAACTACAACAACAGGGACTCGAACTCGACCACTCATACCCAAACCGCCGAGTACTATTCGTGGGACAGATACTACGGCGGGCAGAAGTGGTACAACGTCGAGGGCGGCTTCAATCTGGGCGGCTACATCATCAAGGACCGGGTCTGGTTCTTCGGCTCGGTCATGCCCAACTATAATAAGTACACCCGGACGTTGAACTTCTCAATTCAGACCGGGTCGGCGAGCTCGTCTCCTAACAGGGATGTCAACTACAAACAGATCGATTGGAACGCCCAGGCCAAGCTCTCGGCCCAGCCGTTCAAGAACCTCCGCATAAGCGCCAGCGTTATCAACGCGCTGTCGGTTCAACGCGGCTCGCTCCCCGCCTCCTGGAACGGCAGCCCGACGGTGGATTACGACGCCATGGGCTTCAACTACCCGAACTTCAGCACCAGCGCGACCGCCGACTGGATCATCTCCAGCAACTTCTTGGTCAGCGCCCGCGGCGGCTTCTTCCGGACGAATCAGAATCACCAACTTCCTCCCACCGGGCTGACCGACCCCGTCTATATTTTCCAGCTGGAGCAGCCCTACAGCTACGTTTCGGTGGACAACAGTATGTTCCCGGAGATCCCCGCTGACCTCCAGCACGGCCCGGGCTGGCAGAACCAGCCGCTCACCAATCTCAATGCCACGAAGAAGATCATCCGGCAGAAGTACAACGCCAACCTGGATCTGACGTACTTCGCCGACCTCGGCGGTGAGCACGCCTTCAAGATCGGCGGCCAGTATATCAGACAGGGCGAGAACGTCGATAATTCGGCCACCGTTCCCCTGATCTACCTGGGCTGGGATTCTTCCTTCAGCGCCTATGGCATCGACTACGGCCGCGGCACCTACGGCTGGTACGCCGTTCGCGGCAACGACCTGACCGGCCCCTACGGCAGTTTCTACAATGCGCAAAGCGACCAGTGGGCGCTCTATGCCCAGGACAGCTGGACGATCGCCCGGAAGCTGACGATCAACGCCGGCGTCCGCACCGAGTCCGAGTACATTCCGGCCTACAGCCAGAACCCGGATTATCAGGGCCTCAAGCCGATCAACTTCCCCTTCAAGAAGAAGATCTCCCCCCGGTTGGGCTTCATCTATGACATCTTCGGCGACTCGAGCCTCAAAGTCTACGGCTCCTTCGCCATCTACCAGGACGTGATGAAACTCGACATGGCGGCCAACGCCCTGGGCGGTTTCCAGTGGAAGAGCACCTATTACAGCCTCGACAACTACAATTTCCTCGCGATCGGGGTCGACAACAACTATCCCGGGACCAACTACGTGACCCTTGATTTCCGGCGCCCCTCGATCAATCTCATCGATCCCGACATGAAACCCTTCACCCAGCGGGAGATCGCCTTCGGCGCCGACAAGAAGATCTTTGAGAATCTCTCGGCCTCCATTCGCGTCGTGAACAAGTCGGTCCTCTATGCGATCGACGACCAGGCCGTGGTCGATCCCGCGGAGGGTGAGACGTATTATTACACCAACCTTGGCTCCGCCTTCATGAATAATGTCTATGACATGGCCAAGGCCGCTGGCGTCCAGAGTCGGCCCGTGGGATCGGAGACGCCCCTGGCCTGGATGGCTGACGGAGTACCGAACCAGCCGAAGGGCAAACGCGACTACTGGGCCGTGAACTTCAGCCTGGACAAGCGGCTGGCCAACAACTGGCTCATGGGCTTTTCGGCCACGTGGAGCTCGCTGCGAGGCAACTACTCCGGATTGGCCAACTCCGACGAAAACGGCCGCAACAACCCGAACGGCGAGCGCACGTACGACCTGTGGCAGTTCCAGTGGGACAAGAACCTGAACCTGATCGACGGCAATCTCCCGACCGACCGGCCCCTTGTCTTCAAACTCTACGGCAGCTACGTTTTCCCCATGGGCTTGACGGTCGGCGCGGTCATGCAAGCCATGTCCGGCACGCCTCTGTCCACGGCCTGGAACGTCGACGGCCCCGGCTACTATCCGTTCAACCGCGGCGACCTCGGCCGGACCCCCTTCATCTACTACGCGGACGTCTATGCCGAGTACAACGTCCGGCTCGGCGGCCGGTACGGCCTCCAGTTCAACGTCAACCTGAGCAACCTGCTGAATGTCGAAACCGCCACGAACTTCGTTCAGACCCCGTTCCGCACCAACATCAGCCCCTCCGATACCGTCGGGGGCATCGAGTACGCGCCCGGGACGACTCTCTTAACCATGACCTGGGAGCCTGATGCCGCCCTCAACAAGGTCGACGGCCGATTCGGCTACGCCAACACCTTCTTCGCCCCGTTCCAAGCTCGCCTGGGTTTGAAATTCTCGTTCTAGGCTGATCCAGCACTAGCGCCTGTACAAACCCGCCCCGGCTCCGGCCGGGGCGGGTTTTTCTTTTCTGCCGAACTCACGTATCAGGGGCTGGCGCCTTGATACGCTGCTTTTTCAGCGGCTTCGGTTCATGACACCGACCGCGATCCGATCAGCTGAGACTATTTTTTCTTCTCGAGAGCTTCGATCTTCCGCTCGTATCCTTCCGGATCGCGGATGCCGAAAGTCACCGTTTTGCTGTAATTTTCCAGCTCGCCGGTGTACCTGCTTCCTGAGGCGGGGGCCGGCGACATTTTCCATTCGTTGGGGGGGGCAAAAGTAAAGGCGTACTGGACATATTGTTTAAGGACGGAATACGTCCAGATTTCGGCCCTATAGGCCTGGACGTCTTCGTTACTTCGGCTGACGGCGCCGGTAGCCGGCTGGCCCAGCTGGGTGCCCCAGCTCGTGTTCTGATCCACGTCGATCGAAGCCGGCGGCCCGTTGAGGAGATAGATCCTCGCCCGGTCGGTGTTCCAGGGCTGGTTCGAATTCTCTCTCTTATAGGCGTTCATGACGTAGCTCAGCCTGTCCTGGAATATCGTCCGCGAGGCGGGCTCCCTGGCCGCCCAGAAGAGACCCTGAAACTCCTTCTTCGCAGCCTCGGTGAGCGTCCTGTAGGCAGTCCTCTCGAAATCCTGCATGATGGAATAGTGCTGGGTGTACCAGACGTCTTTGGTCGGCATCATCTTGACCCCGCACGAGGCCAGGAAGACGAGAGCTAGGAACGCGCCGGCCGCCCCCTGAAGAGACTTCCGCGCGAAACTGCGATAAGTCATTGCTCACCTCCCGCGTCAGACGATTCTAGAAGATCATCATAAGGCGGGCGGAGCGGCAAGTCAATCGGGCCAGGCGATCGTACGGGTCGGGCCGGTTTTTTGCGGGCCAAAAGGATTCTGCTATAATGACCGGGCTATGAGAAGAGAGACCGCCATCCTCCTCATCCTGGTCGTCGCGGCCCTGGCCGCCCCCGCCTGCACCCGCCACGAGCCGCAGCCGGCCCCCGTCGCGGCCCCCACGGCCGAGTCGCTCCGTCTCAAGGAGACGACTGTCCGCAACGTCACCGGACAGCCGATCGGGTACAGGATCTATCCGGCCGGCAAGCCCGAGGCCGCCGAGTCCCGGGAGATCGCGCCCGGGGCCGTCGACCGCTTCCGGACGGCCGCTCCCCTCGAGATCGAATTCTCTACGGGCCGCAAGGACGCCGTCTATTCTCTCGATCCGGGCAGCCCCTACTCGTTCCGCGTCGACGACGAGGCGACCATCGACCTGTTCCTCGGCTCCCACGGCCGCGACGACGCCGTCGATCTCGCGCCCTGGGTCCCGACGCCCCAGCCGGTCGTCGACCGCATGCTCGAGCTGGCCGCCGTCAAGAGACAGGATGTCCTCTACGACATCGGCTGCGGCGACGGCCGCATCGTCATCACGGCCGCCCGCCGCTACGGCGCCCGCGGCGTCGGGATCGATATCGACAAGGCCATGATCGAGGAATCGGAGCGTAACGCCAGGGCCGCCGGGGTCGAGCGGCAGGTCAAGTTCCTCTGCCTGGACGCCACGAAAGCCGACATCTCGGAGGCGACCATCGTCAGCCTGTACCTTCTCCCCGAATCGAACGCCCTGATGCGGCCCATCCTGGACGCCCAGCTGCGGCCGAAGAGCCGCGTCGTCTGCCACAACTATGCCATCCCCGGGTGGGAATCGAAGCTGGTGATGACCGAGACGATCGCGGACGAGAACGGGGACAAGCACTACATCTATCTTTACGTCCGCTGACCGAAGGCGCCGCCCGGCCCGGCCGGCGAAAAAAAAAGGCGCTTCCGCGACGGCGGAAGCGCCTGGGAATTCGAGCTGGCGGTCCGGACTAGAAGGCGATGCCGATGCTCGCCGACCAGACCCCGTTCTTGAAATCGGGCTGGACTTCCCCTTCGACCGTCGAAATGACCTTCTGCATGCCCAGGCTGTAGCGGACGTCGACCATGAAATTCCGTCCGAGATTCAGGCCCGCCCCGAAGATGGCGCCGTAGTCGTTGTTCTTCAGGAGGTTTTCGGTCAGGGGAACTTCCTCGCCGTTCGTTTCGAGCTTCTCCTG
Source organism: Candidatus Aminicenantales bacterium (assembly GCA_049696855.1). Taxonomy (GTDB): domain Bacteria; phylum Acidobacteriota; class Aminicenantia; order Aminicenantales; family Saccharicenantaceae; genus RBG-16-66-30. Next base: position 75,795 of record JBAVUQ010000023.1, on the reverse strand, counting down.
GAGCTTGAAGCCGACGGTCGGCCCGGCGAAGACGAAGGGCTGGATGATCGGCGTGGGGATCCTCAGCTTGAGGAGCAGGGGCACTTCGATGTAATCGGCGTAGAGTTTGTCGGTGTAGCTGTCGTCGAGGGCCACGTAAGTGGCGCCCTTCATCGTGTAGAGGACTTCCCACTGGATGGTCACGACGCGGCCGAAGTTGAAAGCCAGGAAGATGCCGCCGTTGAAGCCAACCCTGTTCTTCAGCGTGGCCAAGGGATTGTCGGCGTCGGTGCCCGTCGGCCGGGCCATGTTGCCGCCGGCTTTGATGCCGAACTGGACGTCGGCGCGGGCGGGCTGGGGCAGGGTGAGAAGCCCGGCGAATACCGCGATCACGAGGACGGTTGTCAGTCTTTTCATGAGGCCTCCTTAAGGGGTCGAGAGTTCGGACGCATCTCGCGCGTCCTGCACCCATTGTGGAGGCCGGTCGTTCTCCAAGCAATCCCCGTAAGGGGGGAATCGCGAGGGGCCTCGGGCCCCTCGCCGGGGGTGATAAGAAAGCGGTTCTCTCACCGCCGGGCGGCGGAGCCTCAGAGCCCGATCAGCTTGTACTTCGCCTTGTCCTTGAGCTCCTGGATGTAGTCCTGGACCGTCGTACCCTGCTTGCCCTGCTTGAGCCGCGACTCGATCTCGGCGCGGGCCTGGTCGAAGGGCCGGGTTTCATTCTGGCGGCCGACGATCAGAAGGATGTGGTAGCCGTAGGACGTTTCGACGACGCCGCTGAGCTGGCCGACGGGGATCGAGAAGGCGGCCTCCTCGAAGGGCTTGACCATCTGGCCGCGGGGGAAGCTCTCGTAGAGGCCGCCGTTGTCCTTGGACCCGGGGTCCTCGGAGTACTTCTTGGCCAGCTCGGCGAAATCCGCCCCGGCCTTGGCCTCGGCCAGGATGCCCTCGATCTTGGTCTTGGCCGCGGCCTTCTCCTGGTCGGTCTTGCCCTGGGTCAGGATGAGGATGTGGCGCACCGTGGCGGTCTTTCCGACGGTCGAATCCTGCTCATACGCCTTGCGCAGATCCTGCTCGGTGATCTTGGCGCCGCTCTCGGCGATGCCGGAGAGGAATTTGTTGATGAGGAGCGTCCCCTCGACGTTCTGCTTGACGTGGTCGATCGAGACGTCGGCCCCCTTCAGGGCCTCGAGGAACGCCTGTTCGCCGCCGGCCCGGGCATACTCGGATTGCATGGCCTTTTCGAGCTCCTCGGCCGGGACGACCGTTTTGGCGGCGGCCGCGGCGGCCAGGAGAAGCTTGCGCTCGGCCAGCGACGAGGCGGCCTGGTCGATGATCTTCTTCATCTGTCCGGCGTCGACGGTCCTGAGCTGGTCGGACCGGGTGCCGAGATTGTCCCTCGCGGCCTGGATGACTTCCGCGGCCGTGATGACGAAGCTCTTGGTCTCGACGAGGACCGTCTGTTTGTCCGGGCCGAGGGCGGGGACGATCGCGGCCAGGTCCTTGGCCAGGGTGTAGGCGGGCGTGCCCTCCTTGAGCGTGAACTTCTCGCCTTTCTTGGCGCATCCGGACAGGGCCAGCGCCGAGATCAGGATAATGGTCAAAGCATGCTTCATTCGATACTCCTTGGATCCGAGGGAAAACATCCAGATAGTTAAGCACAAATCGGCCGCCGGCGCAAACGGCCGGGGGGCGGGCGGAATCAGCCCGAGGAGACGATGCGGTGGACCTTCCTCTTGCCGGCCTTGAGGAGCAGGCCCCCGTCCGGGCCCAGGTCCTTGACGGTCAAGAGGCGCTCGACGGAGTCGATGCGCACATCGTTGACGTAGAGGCCGCCCTGCTCGATCATCCGCTTGGCTTCGCGGCGCGACGGCGTCAGGCCGACCTCGGTGAAGAGCCCGGCGGGACTGATGCCGGCCTCGAGCCGCGACCGGGGCACGGCCGTCGTCGGGACGGCGCTGATGTCGCCGCCGCCTTCGTTCCCGGCCCCGTCTCCGGCGGGACCGCCGGCCGTCTTCCCTCCGAAGGCGGCTGCGGCGGCCTGCCGGGCCTTCTCGGCCTCGAGCTCGCCATGGGTGATCTTGGTCGCCTCGAAGGCCAGGACGCGCTTGGCCTCGTTGATGCCGCTGTCCTTGAGAGCTTCGAGCCTCCGGATCTCGTCGAGGGGGACCAGGGTGAATATCCGGAGAAAGCGCCCCACGTCCCGGTCGTCGCAATTGACCCAATACTGGTAGAAATCGTAGGGGCTGAAGAGCGCGCCGTCGAGCCAGACCGCGCCCTGGGCCGTCTTGCCCATCTTGGCGCCCGTGGCCGTGGTTAGGAGGGGAAAGGTCAGGGCCTGGACCGCCCCGCCCTCGACGCGGCGGATGAGGTCGACGCCGGCCAGGATGTTCCCCCACTGGTCGTCCCCGCCCATCTGCAGCGCACAGTGATATTTCCGGTAAAGGGTCAGGAAGTCGTAGGCCTGGAGGAGCTGGTAGTTGAACTCGATGAACGACAGGCCCTTCTCGAGGCGCTGCTTGTAGGCCTCGGCGGCCAGCATCCGGTTGACGCTGAAGTGGCGGCCGATGTCCCGCAGGAAGGGGATGTAGTAGAGCGGCAGGAGCCAGTCGGCGTTGTCCACGGCGATGGCGCCCGTCCCGTCGAAATGGAGGTAGCGGGCCAGCTGGATGAAGATGGCCTGGCCCTGGGCGCGGATGGTCGCTTCGTCCAGCATCTGGCGCATCTCGGTCTTGCCGCTGGGGTCGCCGACCATCGTCGTGCCGCTGCCGACGACGGCGATGGCCCGATGGCCGGCCCGCCGGAGATGGACCATGGCCATGATCGGGACGAGGCTTCCGGCGTGGAGGCTGGTGGCCGTGCTGTCGAAGCCGACGTAGAACGTGATCCGCTCCGCGTCGAGCATCCTGCGGACGGCGTCCTCGTCGGAAACCTGGGCGACGAAGCCGCGCTCCTTGATCTCGTCGTAGACGTTGCCGCTCAAGGTTCTTCCTCGGGGGGATTTATATCACGGTCGGGGGCCTAATCCAAGCCCCCGGCCGAAGGCACGGCGAATCCTGTCTCCTGCGGGGGGATTACTTCTTCAGCTTGAGCTCGATCGCGCCCGAATTCCCGTCGGGATCGGACCAGACGCCCTTGAGGGTCTCGGCCTCGAGCGTGAGCTCGATCTTGATCAGGAGGGTCTCCGTTCCTTGGGCCAGGTCGAAGTCGAAGGTGAGCTTGTCGTCCTTGAAGACGATCTCCCGCATCGCGGACTCGGGGACCATGCCGGCTGTGTCGCCGAGCTTGCCGGAGTATCCGACCGCGGTTTTATCAATGACGGCGGTGATCTCGAGGGGTGTCGCGCCGTCTCCGCCCATGGCGGTGCCGACCCAGGTGCCGACGATGTCGGCCTTCTTAGGGGCTTGAGAGAATGCGGCTCCGGCCAGGACGAAGAGGGCGGCCAAAGCGATGATAGGAACGAATGGGGACCTTTTCATGATCGGGCTCCTTTCAGGGCCACGGGACGATAATGTACCAGAGGAGGACGGATGGTGTCCACATCCTAGGAGACGCAGAACGCGGATAATTGGTTCCATTGTTTCTGAAAAGGCCGGCCGGGCGCCCTGTCTTGACGTCCGGCGGAGGCTTCGCTAGATTGGAGTCGCCAGGAGGGACGCCGATGAGCCGAAAGCCCCAGGACCGGAGAACATTCATCAAGACGATGGCCGGGGGTGCGGCCGCGATCGGGTCGTCGCTCGCCGGATGGCCCGGCCGGGGACAGACGCCCCCGGCGCGTCCGGACAAGGGCGGGATGGCCTTCCGCCGGCTCGGCCGGACAGGCCTTCTCGTGTCCGAGATCTCGCTCGGCAGCAGTCCCCTGCCCGACCCGGACCTTCTCCGGGCCATCATCGACCGCGGCGTCAACTACATCGACACGTCCCACAACTACGACAACGGCAACGCCGAGCGGCAGATCGGCCGCCTGCTCAAGGACGTCGGACGGGATAAGGTCCGCGTCGCCACCAAATTCCACGTCACGCCGCGCGACACCGCGGCGTCCATCATGGCCACGGTGCATGGCAGCCTCAAGCGGCTCGACGTCGAGGCGATCGACGTGCTGATGATCCACGGCGCGGAGGCGGCCGCCGTCGTCGTTGACGGGCGCGTCCTCGAGGCCTTCGACAGGCTCAAGCAGGAAGGCGCTTTCCGCTTCCGCGGGCTGTCTTGCCACGCCAACCAGGACGAGGTCGTCCGGAAGGCGGTCGACTGCGGCCTCTACGACATGGTCCAGATGGGTTATAACGTCTTCGACATCCAGGAGCCCGGCGGCGAGGTTCAGACCTACCCGGATTATCTCGGCGCGAGCGGCCTCCGGGCCCTGATCGACCTGGCCCATTCCAGGGACGTGGGCGTCGTCGCCATGAAAACACTCAAGGTCGGCGGCCGGCGCCAGGACCTCGAAAGATACCGGACCGGCGCGGTCTCCCTCTATCAGGCCATGCTGAAGTGGGTCCTCGACGACGCGCGCGTCGCATCGGCCGTGACCGAGATCCTCAACCGCCGCCAGATGGAAGAGGACCTGAGAGCGGCCGGGGCGAGGCTGGCCGCGGCCGAGAGGCGGACGCTCGTCCGCTACGTCCGCGAGAACGGGGCGGATTATTGTCACGGTTGCGCCGCCTGTCGACGGGCCTGCCCGGCGGGCGTCGATTCGCCGGCCATCCTCCGCGCCCTTGCCTACCATGAGAGCTACGGCAAGACGGACAGGGCCAGAGAGGCCTATGCGTCCTGTGCGGACGGAGTGAAAGCGGCGGCCTGCCGGGATTGCGGGGCCTGCGAAAGGGCCTGCCCCTACGGCGTGGCGGTGAGGTCCAGGGTCAGGGAAGCCCGGCTGGTCCTGGCCTGAAGGACGAGGGCGCCTCGGTCAGATCTGCCAGGCGTAGCCGATTTTCAGGAAGAACGTCCGGTCGGTCCGGGTGATGCCGACGCGGCCCGGCCCGATCCCGCCGTCAAAGACGCCCCCCAGCGCATTGTCCGAATAGCCCAGGAAGAGGACCGTCCGCGGATTGAGCTTGTAGGAGAACAGGAACTGGGCGAAAACTCGCTCGGTTCGGGAGTCGACCGGAATACTGTACCTGGTCGGGTTCTGTTCGAGGTTCTGATACTGGACGATGGCCCGGACGAAGGACCGGACGCTGAAGTTCCAGACGATCTTGGCCTGGCTCAGATTCGCCGTATAGATCGTGTCGCCGCCGAGGGAGAGCCTCTCGAATGTGTGCGAGAGGACCGTGTTGAGATGACGGAGCAGGCTGAACGAGCCGTACGGCCCGAGGGAGACGACATTGGCCAGGCGTGACTCGGCGTAATCGATGCCTTGGCCGGCCTGGCCCTGGAGGCCGAGCTCCGAGCCGCTGAAAGGCCGGATGCGGAAGTCGGCCATTCCATAGGCCGTGTCAAAATACTGCCCGTTATAGAAGGTCCGCGAAAAGACGCCGTGGAGGTTGAGCTGGGTCTCGAGGTCGCTTTGGACCAGCAGGCCCAGAGTCAGGCCGCGGTCGGTCAGAGTCCCGGCATGGTCGTAGACGAACTCGCCCGCCGCGCCGAGGCGGATGTAGTTGAACCAGCTCTTCGGCTTGCCCCAGATCTGGCGGAAAAGCGCGGCCGAGGCGGTCCGGGTATCGACGCGGGGCACGAATCCGTAGTCGGCCCGGAAGCCCGGGGACAGGTCCTCATAGAGGGCCTGGATGATCCAGTGCCGGGAGAAATGCTGGAACTGGAGGTTGATCGCGTTGCCGCCGAAGCGCCCCTCCCTTTGGCCGTAGTCCTGGACGATGGCCGCGGGATAGCTCGTCTCGGAGTGAAGGAACTGGAAGGTGATCGAGTTCTTCTGGTCGAGGCGGAAGAAGCCGTCCGCCCCGGCGAGATGGTTGCCGTAATCGTTCCCGACCCGGCCGGTGTAAAGGACGCCGAGGGTCGACATCCGGCCGACGTCCCGGCGCAGACGAAAGACCCCGCCATACGCATCCTGGCCTAGCGAGGCCTGCATCGAGCCCTGGTTCGAGGGCAGGATGAGGTTCGTGATCTCGTCCTGAGCGGCAAAGAAGCCCATGGCCGTGCGGCCGGACTTTCCGGTCAGCTTTGTTCCCCACATCGGGTCGGCCACGGTCCGGGTGAAGACGGCCTGGACGGGGGTCAGGAAGAAGTCGGCCCCCTCGAGGAAGAAGGGCCGCTTCTCGGGATAGAACAGGGCGAAACGGCGGTTGATCTCGAGCTGGGCGACATCGGCTTCGACCTGGGAGAAATCGGGATTGGCCGTGGCGTTGAGAATGAGGTCGGGGGTGAGGCCCCATTTGGCCGTCACGCCGGGCTGGGCGTCAATCTTGCCTCTCGCGAGTGGACCGTCCGGGAATCCGGCCATGTCCGCGGCGTCGGTCCGGCTGGCCGTGAAGGTCGGATCGATCTCGATGTTCCGGCCCGGAGTGACGCCCTCGAATCCGGTCAGCTTGTTGAACTGACAGAGGATGCAGTTGACATTCCGGGAGCGCGGGTGGGACGTTATGCGGTGCCTGGTATCCCGGGGCCAGGACCGCTCCGCTTCGAAGCCCCAGGTCTGGGGGCCCTCGGACCTGTGGAAGCGGAGCTGGCTCAACGGGATGGCCACCTCGACCGCCCAGCCCCAGTCGGTGATCCGGGCGGCCGCGTTCCAGATGGCGTCCCAGGAGAAATCCTCATAGCCTTCCGACTCGCTGAAATTGGCGTCGGCCTGGACGCCCATGGGATTGACCCGGAACTGGAAGGCCCGGCGCTCATCGTTGAAGGAATCGACCATGAAGCTGATGTGGTCGTCGAGGATGAGGGTGTCCGTGTCGTCCCGGTCCATGAGATGGGCCCGGATCTTCTTCGGCTCCGGATCGAAGCAGCGGAAGCCCACATAGAGGTTGTTGAGATCGTAGGTCACGAGGCACTCGGTCTTGACCGGCGCCGGGATGTTGTCCCCCGGCTGCCATTCGAACGGCAGGGGGATCACCGGGGCCGCGGCCCAGGCCTCCTCGTCGAGAACGGCGTCGATCCTGATGGGGACGGAGGCTTTGGCGACATCGAACCGGGTCGATTCGACCCTCCCGGGGCGGGCCTGGGCCTGGGAGGGGAAAACGGGAGCGGCCAGGACGGCACAAAGAGACATGACGGTCAGAACGGGGGCGAAGCGGCCGTGTGATTCCATCGGGACTCCTCGTGAGATCTCTACTTAATTACTCCGGACGGCCCCGAAAGGTTGACGGCCGGCGGACGACCGGGTCGCCACGGGGCGCGGCGTCCCTCTCAAACCCGCGTCCGGACGATCTTGGCGACCAGATTCGACGTCGGGTCGGGACAGCGGACGTACTCGGTGGTGACGCCTTCGGGATCGATCACCTTGGCGTAAGCCGTTCCCTCATACTTCCAGGGCAGGGTGACCCCGTTCTCGAGGAGCCGGACGAACTCGTTGAGGCTGGCCCGGAGCCAGGGACAGAGCTTGCCCCAGTCGGCCGGGTAAGCGAACGTGTCCCCTTTCTTGTGGCACCAGGAATCGGGGCGCGCCTCGAAGATCTCGATGTCGATCTTGTATCGCTTGGCCTTGGGCGGCGGTGGGGGCGGAGTTTGCGCATTCTGATCCCGCCCTGCGGCCATCCCGGCCGCGGCCACAAAAGCCGCCGCGGCGCAACCGGCCTGTCCCACGAAAGCCCTTCTGTTCATTGTCGTCGACTCCTTTCTCGGGCATTCCGGTTACGCATTATTGCACATACCATGCCAATGTCCGCAGATGGGATTTCGCCTTTGCCCAGGCGGGACGGGGGGGCCGCCGCCGACGACGCGAGCGGGACTTCTCCGCGCGTGTAAAGGGGCTTACAATGGGACCGCGCGGATTTGACATGGGCCGGCGGCCTAAACGGACCCGCGGGACCGGGCGTAATCTCGGCAGAGGGGAGCGCGCGGGTGAAGACCGGCCCGGGCCGGCGGAGGTGAGATCATGACGCGAAACGCGACGGCGGCTCTTTTCTTGTGCGCCGTTTCGATGGCCGTCGCCTGTTCGTCGGCGGGAAGGGCGCCCGTCCCCGCGGGCCCGCCCCCGGTCGACTGGACGGCGCGGCTCGCCGAAGCCGGCGCTCTCTACGATGCGGGCCATTACACGGCCCTGCGGGACGCCCGCCGGATCTACGGTGAAGCCCTCGAAGCGATGGGAAAACGTCCCGACATCGCGGAAAAGTACCTTCGGACGTCAATCGCGTTGGAGCTGCGCAAAAAGGACCTGGGCATCCTCACGGCCGGCCCGGGAGTCGATCTCGACGACCTGGCCGCGGCCGATCCCGCGCTGAGCCGCTATGCGCCGTGGCTCGAGCTCGTCGCCGGGCTCCCGAATAAGATCAAAGGCGTCCCGGGGATCGACCAGACCGCCGGGCGGACGATCGACGCCCATCTCGCCTGGATCAGGACCCGGGTGACGGCCATCGATCGCGAGCTCGAAGCGGCGGCGCGAACCGACGACCTGGCCGTGGCTCTCCGCCTGACCCTGCGCCGGGAATTCTTTTTCAAGTTTGAGGACAATCTCGACCGCAAGGCCATCCTGGACCGGCATCCGGGCTCACGGCTGGCGGCCTTCCAGTCCGCCATCTGCCCGGTCCTCGAGGCCGAAGAGCTCGAGGCCTTGCTGGCGCTCGATCCCGGGTTTTCGGAGGTCCATTATTACCTCGGCGAGGACGCGCTCATGGCCGGAAAGCTCCTGACGGCCGAAGGGCATTACCTGGCGGTCAGGGAGAAGATCCCGGAGTCGCTGTCCGTCCTCATCTCGCTGGCCAAGGTCGCCTTCCAGATGGAGGAGACGGAGGCCTGTCTCGAATGGAACGAGAAGGCGCTGGCGCTCCTGCCGACCTATCGGGACGCCCTCCTCGGCAAGGGCCTCGCGCTCGGTTACCTCGGCCGGAACGAAGAGGCTCTGGCGGTCCTCGGCCGGCTCCTCGAGCTCGGCACTTACTATATGGGCGAAGGGCATTATTGGACAGCCTGGAACCTGAACGAGCTCGGCCGGCTCGAGGAGGCCCGGAAGTCGATCGAGTCGGCCAAGGTCTTCCTCGTCGGCGTGAGCGACGTGGCCGCCCTCTCGGGGATCATCGCCTACCGGCAGGGGCGGCCCGATGACGCCGAGAAGGACCTGCGCGAAGCCCTCGACCTCGATCCGTCGGCCAGCGACGCGGCCTATTACTTGGGAAAGCTCTACGCGGACCGCAAGGCCTGGCTCGATTCGGGGATCTATTTCGCGGGGGCGGCGATAACTTACGAGGACAAGGAAAAAGGCCTGGAAAAGAAGATCGGGGAGATCGAGGGCTCGGAGATGTCCCCGGAGAGGAAGGCCCGCCTGGTCGCCAGGAAACGGGTCCAGATCCTTTCGACCCAAGCGGCCAAGGCGACCTGCCAGTACAACGGCGCGGCCGGCTACCATAACGCCGGGTCTTTCGACCGGGCTCTCGAGCTGGCCCGCCGGGCCGCCGCCCACCCCGCCTTCGCCGAGAAGGCCGCCGAGCTCATCAAGATCATCCAGAGCCGCTAGGCCGTTTGCGCTCTCCCCGGAGGCCAAATGGTGTATAATAGCGCCTTTCGAAGGATACCCCCATATGACCGGACACGACGTGACCACGCTCAGCCGCCTTTTCCTCCATTCCTGCCGGACCTATAAGAAGCCCGACCGGATGATGGTCAAGCGGGACGGGGCCTGGACGAAGATCTCCACGGACGAGGTCGAAGCGATGGTCCGGCGCCTTTCCCTCGGCTTCCAGGCCCTCGGTCTGAAGCCCGGCGACCGTTTGGCCGTCCTCTCCGAGAACCGCCCGGAATGGGTCATGGCCGATTTCGCCGCGCTGTGTGCCGGGGCCGTCACCGTCCCCATCTACACGTCCCTCCTTCCCGACCAGGTCCGCTTTATCATCAGCGACGCGGGCGCGAGGATCGTCGTCTGCTCGGACCTCGAGATGTGGCGCAAGGTCGAGTCCGTCCGGAGCGCGCTTCCCGCGCTCGAGCGCGTCATCATCATCGAGGGCGACCCGCCGGCTGGAACGCACGCCCTGTCGGACGTCGCGGAGATGGGCCGGCGGTCCGAGGACGAGGAGCCCGGACGTTTCGAGAGGTCGGTCGAAGCGGTCCGGCCGGGGGACCTGGCCTCCATCATTTATACGTCCGGGACGACCGGCGTGCCCAAGGGCGTCATGCTCAGTCACGCCAACTTCGTGAGCAACGTCGTATCGCTGACGGAGTTCATCGACTTTTGCGAAACCGACACGGGCCTGTCATTCCTGCCCCTGTCCCACGTCCTCGAACGGACGGCCACGTTCCTCCTTTTCCACGTCGGCGCGGCCATGGCCTACGCCGAGAGCATCGAGGCCGTGGCCTCGAACATGGTCGAGGTCAGGCCGACCATCGTCGTCAGCGTCCCCCGGCTCTTCGAGAAGATCTATGCCCGGGTGATGGACCAAGTCATGGCCGGCTCCCGTCTCAAGAGGGCGATCTTCGTCTGGGCCCTGGGAACGGGAAAGAAATACGCGGCCCGGACGATCGCCGGCAAGTCCATCCCGGCCCACCTGGCGTTCAAGCGCGCCCTCGCGAAGAAGCTCGTCTTTGCCAAGATCACGGCCCGGACCGGCGGCCGGATCCGTTACTTCATCTGCGGCGGGGCGCCCCTCTCAAGGGACATCGCCGAGTTCTTCTATGCCTTGGGTCTCAGGATCATGCCGGGATACGGGCTGACGGAAACGTCCCCCGTCCTCACGGGCAGCACGCCCGGGGGCGGAGTCCGGTTCGGCACGGCGGGCAAGGCCATCCCGCGGGTCGAGCTCCGGATCGCCGAGGACGGCGAGATCCTGGCCCGCGGTCCCAACGTCATGATGGGCTACTATAAGAACGAGGCCGACACGCGGGAGGTCCTGAAGGACGGCTGGCTCCACACCGGCGACATCGGCCGGCTCGACGAGGACGGCTTCCTCATCATCACCGACCGCAAGAAGGACATCATCGTCACCTCGGGCGGCAAGAACATCGCCCCCCAGCCGATCGAGAGCCTCATCCAGGCCAGCCCCTTCATCGCCAGCGCCGTGGTCGTGGGCAGCAGCCGCAAGTTCATCTCGGCGCTCATCGTGCCGGACTTCGGGAAGCTCGAACCCTATGCCCGGGCCCACGGCGTCGCCTTCGCCAACCGGGCCGACCTCTGCCGCCGCCCGGAGATCGCGACGTTCCTGCTCGATGAGGTCAACCGGATGACTCCGGGGTTGGCGTCCTACGAGAGGGTCAAAAAGATCGCTGTCCTCGACCGCGACTTCGGCATCGACCTGGGCGAGGTGACGCCGACCCTCAAGGTGAGGCGGAACATCGTCGAACAGAAGTACGCCGACGTCATCGAATCGCTGTACCAGGATTGAGGCCGGACATGGACACATCAAGCTTCCTGACGCATCTCGAGTGCGGCCTGTGCGGCGAACGTCTCGAGGCCGACCGGCTCTGGAACCTCTGCCCCAAGTGCGGCAAGCCGCTCCTCGCCCGCTATGACCTGGACGCGGCCCGGGCCGCGGTGACCCCTGTCCTGATCGCCGGGCGCGAGCCGACGATGTGGCGCTACCGCGAGCTCCTCCCCATCCGCGACGACTCTTTCAAGCTCTCGCTCGGCGAGGGATTCACGCCGATCCTCCGGACGGCCCGGCTCGAGGAAGAGGCCGGGCACGGCCCTCTTTATGTCAAGGACGAGGGGCTCAACCCCACGGGCTCGTTCAAGGCCAGGGGGCTTTCCGCGGCGGTCTCGCGGGCTTTTGAGCTCGGCGTCCGGTCGGTCTCGATCCCGACGGCCGGCAACGCCGGCTGCGCCATGAGCGCCTACGCCGCCCTGGGCGGCCTCGAGGCCCACGTCTTCATGCCGGCCGATGTGCCCAAGCCGTTCATCAACGAGTGCCGGGTCCTCGGCGCCAAGGTGGCCCTCATCGACGGGCTCATCACCGACTGCGGCAAGGCCGCGCGGGAGGGCGTCGAGAAGCACGGCCGCTTCGACGTCTCGACCCTCAAGGAACCGTATCGCATCGAAGGCAAGAAGACCATGGGCTATGAGGTCGCGGAGCAGATGGGCTGGCGGCTCCCCGACGTCATCATCTACCCGACCGGCGGCGGCACAGGGCTCGTGGGCATGTGGAAGGCCTTCGACGAGATGGACAAGCTCGGCTGGATCGGCCCGAAGCGGCCGCGGATGGTCGCGGTCCAGTCGGACGGCTGCGCGCCCATGGTCAAGGCGTTCCGGGAAGGCAAGGAATTCGCCGAACCCTGGCCGAACGCCCGGACGATCGCCGACGGCATGCGGGTCCCGGCCGCCGTGGGAGACTTCCTCATCCTGAGGGCGCTCCGCGAGAGCGGCGGCACGGCCGTGGCCGTTTCGGACGCCGAGATCCTCAAGGCCACCTATCGCCTCGGCGGGACGACCGGCATCTGGTCCGCGCCCGAGGGCGGGGCGACACTGGCCGCGCTGCTCCATCTCAAGAAGAGCGGCTGGGTGCGTGACGGCGAATCCGTCGTCCTGTTCAACACCGGCAACGGCGCGAAATATTCCCATATCTGGGACTGAACCCGCCGCGCCAGTCGTCTAGCAGGACCGGTTCAGCGGCTATGCGGCGGCGCGACCTCATCACGACGGCGAAGTGACCGCCCCGCGGCCGCGGCTCAGCTTCCGGCCGACGCCTTCTTGATCTTCTTTGAGGCCGCCTTGAGCTGGGGCAGCCGGGCCGCGGTGCCGGGCGTCAACGGGTGCCAGAGCGTGCACAGGTGGCCGAGGACCTTGTCCGAGGGCAGGGCGAGCGACTGGTCGATGAACGATCTGACGACCTTGACGTCGCGGAAGCTCGTCGGCAGCACCCGGAAGCCCTTGTCGGTGAAGATCCGGACCGAGGGGAAGGTCGACCGCGGCGACGACTGGAGCGGGTACTTCCGCTCGTAATGCCAGTCGCACATGATGATGTCCGTGGGGATCATGTCGACGGCCGTATTCGTCCCGTTCATGGACGCCTCCCAGAGGCCGTAGCCCGTGGCCTGGCCGTCGAGGAGCCGGTCGGCCCACATCATCATCTCCTTGCCCCTCTTCCGGACGATGTGGTCATAGGCGTCGTTGACCGCCTTGGCAAAGAGCTCGCCCGTCGGCTTCCCGGCGCAGCGGGGACAGTCGGCGTCGGCGATGATGAAGACCTCGTCCATGCCGATGTGGAGCGCGTCGGCCTCGAAGACGTCGAGGAGCTCATCGTAGAGATCGTTGATGATGGGGAGAAGATCCGGATGGAGCGGGCACCAGCTCCGGCAGTAGAACTCTGTGCCCCAGGGATCGGTGCCCTTGTTGCCGGGGTACTTGCCGGGCGATTCGTCGAGCTGGGGGTACTTGACGAGAAGCGGGAAGGTTTTCTCCGCCCAAGACTGGTGGCCGAGGCTCTGGAACTGGGGCACGAGCCTGATCCCGCGGGAGCGGCACGCGGCGAGGAGGGCCTTGATGGTCTCCTTCTTGATCGGATCCTCCATCTGGAGCTCCGGATGCGAGGCATAGCCATAAAAATAGTCGACCTCGGCAATGAGGAGGTTAACGCCGCGCTTGGACAAGGCCGGGATCTCGCCGATGAGGGTCCGGGCGTCGGCGTCGGTCTCCGTGATGGCGTGCATCCCGAGGACGAGCGGCCGCTTGACCGCCGGGACGGTCGACACCGGTTTGGGGGCGCAGGAAGCGAAGAGCACGGCCAGGGCGATCAGGACGGGGATCGATCGTCGAAGACTTCGGCTCATGACGGGACCTCCATGATAGTTTAGTGATAGAGGATAGCCTAGGGGCGGCCTCTTGGCAAGCGCCCGTCTTTTTCTCTGGCGAACGATGAGGCAAACCTGATAGAGTAAAGGGCAAGCGGCCATATGAAAGGAGCCCGGACGATGCGTAAGAACTCGCTCATCATCATCCTCGTTATGGGCCTTGCCCTAGGAATAACGCTCGCGTGCAAACAGGCCAAGGAGCCGGCCGCCCCGTCCGCCGCGCCGCAGGAGCCGCAATGGACGGATCTGTTCGCCGCCGACCTCTCCAACGCGGTGTTCCCGGCCGGGATCTGGACGGTCGCCGACGGCGTCCTCACGGCCTCGGAGGACCAGGCTATCTGGACGAACAGGGACTACGAGAATTTCGTCCTTGACCTCGAGTTCATGACGGCGCCGGGGACGAACAGCGGCGTCATCGTCTATTGCTCGGACATGGCTGACTGGATCCCGAACTCGGTCGAGATCCAGATCGCCGACGATTTCGCTGAGCAGTGGGCCAAGGAGCCGGGCACCTGGCACTGCGGCGCGATCTTCGGCCACCTCGCCCCGACGAAGAGCTTGGTCAAGAAGCCCGGCGAGTGGAATCACTATACGATCACATGCGTGGGAAAACGGATCACCGTCGAGCTCAACGGCGAGAAGGTCACGGACATGGACATGAGCCTCTGGACCTCGGCCAAAACCAATCCCGATGGCAGCGAGATCCCGTCCTGGCTGAGCCGGCCTTTTGCCGAGCTGGCCACGAAAGGCCGGATCGGCTTCCAGGGCAAGCACGCCGGCGCGCCGATCTATTTCCGGACGATCAGGATCCGGGAGCTGAGCTGATCGATCGCAAAATCTGAGTCAAGTCAAACTGACACAGAATCAATTCTGGGTTAACTGCGATTAACCTAAAATCGCGCGGAAGCTGTCCGTCAATCCCGTTCGAGCAGTCCCCTGAGGAACCTCCGGGCGGCGCGGGATCGTCCCGCCGCACCGGACGATGGCTGCCACTGGTAGCGCTCGAGGTCGATGCGGCCGCCGGGGCCGACCGCGACGCCCTCCGCGGCGAGCCGCCTGCGCTGTTCCTCGAAACCCCGGCCGCGCGGAAGGGAGATCCCGCCCCGGCCGCCGATCACCCTGTACCAGGGAAGACCGGCGGCCTCCGAAGAGGAATGGAGGATCCAGGAGACGCCGCGGGCCGCCCGTTCGCGCCCGGCCAGGGTGGCCACCTGGCCGTAGGTCGCAACCCGGCCGCGGGGAATGCCGCGGATGACCGCCTTGACCTCGCGGGTGAACGGCGTCTCGCCTGGCTTGGTATTGACGGACAAGAGCTTTTCCCTTGACCGATATTCTAAGGGAATCACCGGGAAATAGAAATGGGGGCCGGCGGAAGGGCCGGTCCCCCGCTGAGGATGAGGGTAAGACCGCTTTTTACTTCGTCAGGCTGATCGAGCCGTTGGTCGTGTGAAGGGAGATCTCCGGGCCGCCCTGGCCGATCCGGCCCTCGATCCGCCGCTTTGACTGGCGGAGGTTCTGGAGCGTGATGGGGAAATCGACCGTGATGTGGCCATTCGTTACGCTGGCCCGGAGGTCGGCGTTGAGGCTTTCGGGGGAGACGATGCCGAGCGTAACGGAGCCGTTGGTCGTCTCGGCCGAGAGGCCGTCCTTGAAGGTCACGTCCTCGAGCTTGATGTTGCCGTTGGTGGTGTCCGCCTTGATCCGGCCGTCGAACCGACTGACGTGGACGCTGCCGTTGGTCGTGCCGGCCTCGAGCTCGCCGGACGCGTCCTTGACCGTGACGGAGCCGTTCGTCGTGCCCACCTCGGCCCGGCCGTAGCGTCCCGTCACCTCGACCCCGCCGTTGACCGTCCCCACTTCGGTGAGGTTGACCCCCTCGGGGACCATGACCGTGAACTCGACGTTGACGTTGGCCCGGCGCGGGAACTTGGGCCAGACGGCTTTGACCGAGACCGAGCCGGCGCTCTCGTCGACCCGGATCTCGACCTTGTCCAGGTCCTCTTTGTTCCGGCGGGCGGTCTTGACCGCCTTGATCTCGACCTTGTCTTCTTTCCAGGTGGCGATCGTCACGTCGCCGTTGACGTTTTCGAGCGAGAACCGCTCCCCCGCCTTGAGAGGCAGGGTTTTCGAGAAGGTATCCTTGTACTCCTCCCCGGCTATGATGCAGGAGACGGCCAGGATCAGAAGCGTGATACAAAGGGCGATGAGGACCTTGATTTTGGACACAGCAACCTCCTAGAGATCGACGTTCAAAAGGGTAGACGAAATGGGAGGGGAAAAGGTTCCCGTTTCGCGGAAAACAAAGATGGCCGTCGACGAAACGGGACTGCCCCAGGGGGGACGGTCCCTTTAAATTAGGCCCATGAGCTTCTTGGCGCCCTCGAGGGTCTCCCGGGCGACCACCCGGGCCTTGCGCGCCCCTTCCTGTAGGGCCTCCCGGACGTGGTCCGGATGTTCGGCCAGGTCCCGCCGGCGGGCCCGGATGGGATCGAGGACCTTCATCAGGTTGCGGTGGAAGATCTTCTTGCAGTCGAGGCAGCCGATCGTCGCGCCGGTGCAGCCCGCGACGATCTCCCGGAGCTCGTCTTCGGACGTGACCAGCTTGTGATAGCTGAAGATGTTGCACCGGTCGGGATTGCCCGGATCGCTGCGGCGCTTGCGGGCCTCGTCGGTTTTGGCCGGCCGGAGCTTCTCCCAGATCACGTCCGGCTCCTCGGCGACGCCGATGACGTTGTCCAGAGACTTGCTCATCTTCGCCGCGCCGTCGATCCCCATGACCCTGGCGCCGCGGCCGATCAGCGTCGCCGGCTCCGTGAAGTAGGCGCCGAAGCGGTTGTTGAAGCGGCGGGCGATCTCGCGGGCGAACTCCAGGTGCTGGGCCTGGTCCTCCCCCACGGGCACGGCGTCGGCCTTGTAGATGAGGATGTCCGCGGCCTGGAGGATGGGATAATTGAGCAGGCCGGCCGTGACGTTCTCCCGCTCCCGCTCGGATTTCTCCTTGAACTGGGTCATCCGGCCGAGCTCGCCGAGGGGCGTCACGCAGTTGAGCAGCCAGCAGAGCTCGGTGTGCTCGGGGACGTGGCTCTGGATGAAGATGGTGCACTTGTCCGGGTCGAGTCCGGCGGCCATGTTGTCGAGGGCGGCGTCCCAGACCCGCTGGGGCAGAAGCGCCGGATCGTACGTGACGGTGATGGCGTGGAGGTCGACGATGGTGAAAAAGCAGTCGTAGTCGTCCATCAGGCGGACCCAGTTCTCGATGGCGCCGAAATAATTGCCGATGTGGATCGTGCCGCTCGGCTGGATGCCGCTCAGGATACGCTTGCGTGGACTCATCGGTGACCTCTTTTCACGGGTATTGTATCGGCCTCGCCGGACGGGGTCAACAAGACTAAAACGGTGACACACAACTAAATGCACTTAATTGAGGCCGGCCTCGATGGACAGCAAATGAAAAAATTAAGTGTATTTAGTTGTGTGTCACCGAAATAGGGCCAGGAGTTCCGCGAGGACCATGGCCGTGGCCCCCCAGATCTTGTGGCGCTCGAAAGCATAGAAAGGGACCTCGACGTCCCGACCGCCGTAGTGCCAGGTTTCCCGGCGGACGTTCACGGGGTCGGTCAGGTGGTCGACCGGGGCTTCGATGACCTCCTCCACTTCTTCGGGCTGGACATGGAAGACGAGTGGGCCGGGGATGAAGGCCACGGTGGGATAAATGCAGTAGTTGCTGGGCGGGATAAAGAGCGGCGTGAGCCGGCCGAGGACGCGGACGGCCGTGAGATCCAGGCCCATCTCCTCGACGGTCTCGCGCAGGGCCGTGGCCTCGAGGGATTCGCCCGGGTGCTGCTCTCCGCCCGGAAACGAGATCTGGCCCCGGTGGTGGAGAACTCGCTCCGTGCGCCGCGTGAGAAGGACACAGACGCGCCCGCCCTTGACATAGAGGAGGACCAGGACGCCGGCCTTGCGGCAGCTGTCCTCGACCTCGAAATAGGCCTTGTGGCCGGCGCGGGGCTCGGGAGCCATGGCGAGCTGCGCCGGAATGCCGGGAAGCGGCGCCCAGAGGCCCTTTTCGACCCGGGCCAGGATTTCCTCGGGCTCCGGAGGCATGGGGGGGGCGCCTAGCGGACGCGGCCGCCCAGGAGCTTCTCGATCTCGTCGATCTCCTTGGGCACGCCGGCGGTCAGGACCTCGCAGCCGGCTTTGGTGATGAGGACCGTATCCTCGATGCGGACGCCGAAGCCCTTCTTTTCGTCGTAGAGGCCCGGCTCGATGGCGAAGACCATGCCTTCCTTGAGAACGCCGCCGAGGGGGACGTCGTGGACGGAGAGGCCGACGCCGTGCCCGAAGCCTCCCTCGAGGCCGCGCCGGTCGATGCCCTTGGCCTTCAAAGCGGCGGCGACGTGGTCGCGGACGTCCTTGGGGGTCGCCCCCGGCTTGTAGGCCTCGATCGAGGCTTTCTGGACTTCGAGGACGGTCCGGTAGATCTCTCTCTCGTCGTCGGAGAAGCGGCCCGAGGCGGGCCAGGTCCGGGAGATGTCCATGGCCAGGTGGTCGAGGTCGGCGCCGAAGTCCATCAGGACGACGTCGCCCGGCTCGACGCGACGCGAGTTCTCATCGTAGTGAAGAATGCAGGAGTTGGGGCCGGAGCCGACGATCGGGGCATAGGCCGCGCCCTTGGCGCCGCCCTTGAGAACGACGGACATGGCCGCCGCCTCGATCTCATATTCGAAGACGCCGGGGCGCCCGGCCAGCATGGCCTGGCGGACGGCCTCCGCGGAGAGCTTTCCGTTCCGGCGCAGGACCTCGATCTCCTCCGCCGTCTTGATCGCCCGCATCTCGTCGACGACCGGCGTGAGGTCCCGAAGCTCCATCTGCGGATAGCGCTGGCGGATCTTTTCGATGCGATAGAGGTCGGCTGAGAGCTGATCGTTGTAGTGGCTGCGGGCCCGCCGTCCCTCAAAAAGGGCGGTCTCGGAGCGGGCCTCGTCGAGGGAGTCCCGGGGCGAGAGCCGGAGGTGGAAGCGGCCGGCAAACCTGGCGAGTGAGCGGGCCAGGAACTCGTCGAGATAGCTCGAGGGGAAAACGTCGGTGAAACCGGCCTTGGCCTTGGCCTCCGGGTCCTCGAGGAGGTTGGCGCCGTCCATCATCTTCTCCCGGGCCGTCTGGGGCGGCAGAAAGAGGTAGGACGCCCGCGACGCCGGCACGAGCACTAGGATCGCGCCGAGGTCTTCGTTCCCGGCAAAATAATAGAAGTCGTTGTCCTGCCGGAAATGGGAGCCGGCGGGCGCCGCCGCGTCCCCGAAGAGGATGACGGCGCCGTCCTGGAGGCGGTCCATGAGGGCCGCCCGGCGGCCGGAGAATTCCTCGGGACCGAGCGGAATCCTCTGGCCCGCCAGCGGCAGGACGATCAGGGCGATGAGAAGGCCGAACAACAAGACCGCCGAATCCCGAAAGGATCTTGACATGCCGCGACTCCTCGCGCCGGCGCGAGCCGGCTCAGGCTTTGCCGAGCACCATGGCCAGCAGGGCCATGCGGACGTAGAGCCCGTACTCCATCTGCCGGAAGTACGCGGCCCGGGGATCGTCGTCGAAGTCGGTGCTGATCTCGGTGACCCGGGGCAGAGGATGCATGACGATCATCTTGCTTTTCGCTCCGGTCATGATCTTCTTGTCGAGGACGTAGGCGCCCTTGACGGACTCGTAGACCTCTTCGCTCTCGAAGCGCTCGCGCTGGACGCGGGTGACGTAGAGGACGTCGGTCTCCGGCAGGGCCTGATCCAGGGTCCGGTGCTCGGTCTGGCGCATGCCCTTGGCCTCGAGCTCGGCAATGATCTCGGGCGGCATGCGCAGGATCTCGGGCGAGACGTAGTGGAGCCGGGAGTTGTAGAGGGAGAGGAGCCGGGACAGAGAGTGGACCGTGCGCCCGTACTTGAGATCGCCGAGCATGGTCACGGTCAGGTCGTCCATCCGGCCCAATTCCTCGCGGATGGTGAAGGCGTCGAGCAGGGCCTGGGTCGGATGCTCGCCGACGCCGTCCCCGGCGTTGATGACCGGCTTGTGCGCGGCCTCGGCCGCCTTGGAGGCCGAGCCCAGCTCGGGGTGGCGGAGGACGATGACGTCGGCGTAACACTCCAGGGTCTTGATCGTGTCCGGCAGGCTCTCGCCCTTTGCCACGGAGGAATAGCGGACCTCGTTGATGTTGATGACGTTGCCGCCGAGGCGTTCCATGGCCGCGATGAAGGACGACGACGTCCGGGTCGAGGGCTCATAGAAGATGCTGGCCAGGATCTTGCCCTTGAGCAGGTCGAACGTGCCGACCCGCTCGACCATGACCCGCATCTCGTGGGCGACGCCGAAGACGTACTCGAGGTCGGAGCGGCTGAATTGCTTGACCGAGATGATGTCCTTGCCGTACCAGGGGGCCGAGCGCTGGTCTCCGAAAGGCAGGTGGGGGTTTTTGGTCGGGCTGGGCATGACGGCTCTCCTTCTCGAAGCGCGTTCCGCATCATCCTACACTACGAGCGGAGAGCGAGTCAACGGAATGAACGGGCTGAGGGACAGGCGCCTGACGGGCCAATTAAGAGAGTGAGGGGCGCCCCCGCGGCGCCCCTCGCTCCGGAACAAAAAGAAGGAGGGTTATGGAAGGGTATCGGGAATCCTGAAAGAGATGCCGTTTGCCACTTGTCGCTCCGTCCCGTAAGAATGCATATTTTATGCCAGCTTGTCCTGCCTGATGGGACATGCCGAAGCGGCAAAAAACGTAAACTTTTTTAAAGAAGGGGTCAAACTTACGCGATGCCAGTTTTTAACTACTAAGATACTTCCCAGAAGTGCGGCTCCGAGTCGCTCCGCCGCACTTCTGATGGTCGCTCCCAGGAGTCCGCTCCCTGCTGTAGGTTTGACCCCGTCTTAGGCGGCGGGCTCGAGGGGGTTCCTGGGCTGGAGGACCCGGTCGATCGACAGGTTGAGGTCGTTGAGGTCGAGCGGCTTGACGAAGAAGTGGCTGATGGCGAACCGGCCCATATCTTCGATCCGGACCTCGTCGGGATGGGCGGTGATGAGCATGGCCTCTCCTTCGAAGCCGTTCTCGCGGAGCCTCTTGATAAGCTCCATGCCGTTGAAAAAGGGCAGCTTATAGTCCGCGATGATCAGGTCGGCCCGGCCGTTCTTGAGCTGGGCCAAGGCTTGCCGCGGGTCCTTGAGGGACAGGACCCGGTATTTCTTCCCCAAGAGGAGAGTGAATGTCTTGCGCACGGTTTCGTCGTCGTCGACGAGAACGATCTTTTTGATATCGCTCATTTAGGGCCTCTTCCTTACGGCCAGTCTTTTAGTTTGCATCTTTTGTGCCAAGTCCGGAAAGGCTCTCCTCGGGGAAAGGGGGCGGCCGCGCGAGGGGCCCGCGGCCTCCCGGCAAGTTCTTTTACAGCCTGGGCGCGGTTTTATCGCTGCGGGTTCAGGACGGCTCCCCCAGGTCCAGACCGTAATCCTTGATCTTCTTGTCCAGGGTCGGGCGGCTGATCTGGAGAATCTGGCTGGCCCGGGTCTTGCTTCCGTGGACGGCATTCAGCACGTGCTGGATGTACGTTTTTTCGACCTCTTCGAGCGGCACGAGCTCGTCGGAGAAGGTCCGCCTCTCATCCGGCTCCACGGGCAGGTTTTCCTTGAGCACGACGTCCCCCTTGGCCAGGATGACGGCCCGGGTCAGGGCGTTCTCGAGCTCGCGGACGTTGCCGCGCCAGGGCAGCTCGACGAGCGTCTTCATCACTTCCGGCGGGACCTTGCGGACGTTGCGACGGAGCTCCCGGTTGATCTTCTCGAGCAGATAGCCCACGAGGTCGGGGATGTCCTCGCGCCTTTCCCGCAGCGACGGCAGCGTGATCTCGACGACCTTGAGCCGGTAATAGAGGTCCTCGCGGAACCGGCCTTTCTCGATCAGGGTCTTCAGGTTCTGGTTGGTGGCCGCGATGATGCGGGCTTCGGTCTTGAGCACCCTCTCCCCGCCGACCTTCATGAAGTCCCGCGACTCGATGACCCGGAGGAGCTTGCTCTGGAGGTTGGGCGAGACGTCGCCGATCTCGTCCAGGAAGAGCGTCCCCTTCCCGGCGATCTCGAACTTGCCCTTGGTCTCGCTGACGGCGTCGGTGAAGGCGCCCTTGACGTGGCCGAAGAGCTCCGACTCGAGCAGGGTGTCCTGGATGGCCGAGCAGTTGATGACGATGAACGGCTCGTCCCGGAAGGGGCTGTGGTAGTGGATGGCCTTGGCCACGAGCTCCTTGCCCGTGCCGCTGTCCCCCTGGATGAGAACGTTGGTCCGGGTGTTGGCCACGGAGCCGATGATCTTGAAGACGCTCCGCATGCCGGCCGACCGGCCGATGATGTTGTCGATGGTGTATTCTTTCTGACGCTCCTCGACGAGGTAGCTGACTTTTTCCTCGAGGGCCCGGACCTGGAAGGCCTTTTCGATGGCCAGATCGAGCTCGGCCGTGTTGAGCGGCTTGACCAGATACTCGAAGGCGCCGAGCTTGATCGCCTCGACGGTCGTCTTCATGTCGTCGAAGGCGGTCATGACCAGGATGACGGCCCGGCGGTTGCGCTCCCGGATCCGCCGCAGGACCTCCAGGCCGTCGATGTCGGGCAGCCGGACGTCCAGGAGCACGAGATCGGGCGGGGATTCGGCGAAGGCCGCGACGCCGCCCTCCCCCGTCTCGGCCACGGCGATGTCGAAGCCCTTCCTGGCGAGCTGGGAGGCGAGGGTTTTGCGGACAAGCGGGTCGTCCTCGACGATCAGGATGGATCTCATGTCGCCTCCTCCGCCGGAATGAGGATCACGAACGCGCAGCCCCGTCCGCGCTTCTTGTCGACGCCGATCGCGCCGTTGTGCTGCTCGACGATCTTGCGGGCGTTGGCCAGCCCGAGCCCGAAGCCGGAGGGCTTGGTCGTGTAGAACGGCTCGAAGATGTTCGGCCGGTCCTTCTCGGCGATGCCCGGTCCGTTGTCGGCGATCCTCACCCGGGCCATCGTCCGGCCGCCCTCGACGGCCGTGTCGCAGGTGATGCTGATCTTCCCGCCGGAGCCGAGCGCCTCGTGGGCGTTGCGGAGGACATTGAGGAACACTTGGCGCAGCTTGTCGGCGTCGGCGAGGATGGGCGGCAGGTTCGCGGCGCAGGCCTTCTCGACGACGATCTTCTTCTGGGCGAGCGTGTCCTTGATCATCTTGAGCGATTCGTCGATGATCTGTTCGACCGTCCAGCGCTCCAGGACGAGCTCCTGGACCCGGGTAAAGTTGAGCAGCTCCTTGATAAATCTCTCGATCTGGTCGATCCCCTCGAGCGACAGGCCGAGGTGGGCCTTGACCGTCTCGGCGAAGCTCTCCTCCTCGGCCACTTTCTGGATGTTCAGCTTGACCGAGGTCAGGGGGTTGCGGATCTCATGGGCGATCGTGGCCGCCATGCGGCCGATCGAGGCCAGCTTCTCGTGCTGGACGAGACGCCGGTTGGCGTCGTCCATTCTCTCCCGGGCCTGGAGGAGCTGGGAGGTCATCTCGTTGAAGCTCCGGGCCAGGTCCCCGACTTCATCGCGGGAGGTGTCGACGATGGCCTGGGAAAAATCGCCGTGGGCGATCCGGACGGTCCCGTCGACCAGCCGGTGGATAGGCCGAGTGATGCGCCGCGCCAGGATGGTCCCCCCCGCGATGCCGAGGAGGAAGCCGCCGACGCCGATGAGCAGGAGGACCTTCTGGATCTCCCGCAGCCGGGCGTACATGGGCTCGAGGGACATGCCCATCTTGACCGAGCCCCAGCGGCCGGCCGTCGCGGAGAAGGCGAAGACCTCGACTTCGAGGACCCGGACCGGCTCGTCGCGGAGGACCAGGCGCTTCATCACCGACGCGCTGTCCTCCGGGGTCATGGCGTCCTCGAGAAGGCTGGTGGAAACGATCTCGCCATGGGACCGGATGAGGGGGTTCCAGGCGGCGGGCTGTCCCTCGCGGTCATAGACGACGATATAGGCCAGGTCCCCGGTGCTGTGGCCGTCGACGTAATTCTGGATCGCCTGCCAATCTTGATGGGAGAGCGACTGGAGGTTGGCATCGGCCATATAGCGGGCCTGGAGAAAAGCGCGGGCTTCCGTTTCATCCTGGAGGATCTTGGCCTCCCGGATCTGAATGACGAACAGGACCGCGCCGAAAAGCAGGAAGACGAGCAGGGTGATCCAGAAGACGAGTCGCGTGGTGATCGAGATCTTCAGCTTCACGGTCTTGTCAGTTCCCCAGCCAGACGTCCCGGACGTCGAGGAAGATGAATCCCATGGCCGGCAGCTGCAGGCCCCGGACCTGGGGTTGGACGGCGATGCGGATCCTTTCGGAGAAGAGCGGAACGGCCGGCACGTCGTCGTAGAGGACCTTTTCGATCTCCCGGAACAGGCCCGTCCGCCGCTCCCAGCTCGTCTCGACCTCCGACTGCTCGAGCAGGGCGTCCAGCCGCGGGTTCGCGTAGCGGGAGTTGAGCGCGTTCGCGGCGGACCCCGACCGGTAGAGCGGGCCGATGATGTTCTCCGGGTCCGGGAAGTCCATGGTATAGGCGAGGAATTTCACATAGGGCGAGCGCACGCCCCGGGCGTCCCCGGGCCTGCGCAGGTACTTCACGTCGAGCTTGATCTCCAGGGCGCCGAGCTCACGCTCGAGCTCGCGGGCGAAGCCGGCCGATTCGTCCGTCCTCGGCCCGTCACAGAGAAGCGTCAAAGTCAGGGCCTTGCGCCCGCCCTCGGGCAGGAGCCGGTCGAGGAGGAGCTTGGCCGTGTCGGGATCGGTGAACGGACCCTCCGCCTTGGGGAAAAAGCCGGGGAGCAGGGGCGGGATGTAGTTGTTCATGACCTGATGGAGGGTCGCCGGCGTGTCACAGGCCGCGGCCAGACGGTTCCTGTCGAGCCCCAGGGCCAGCGCCTTGCGGACCTCGGGACGGTCGAGGGGAGCGACGTCGCAGCTGAAGGCCAGGAAATAGGATTTCAGGGTGTTGTTCTCGAGGATGGGGAAGTTTTTGCGGAGCATCCTTTCGGAGGTCACCGAGATGAGATCCACGATCCCGTCCTCGAACTGTGCGTCGGTGTAATACGGGCTGTACTCGAGGGCCGCCAGGTAGGGCTTGCGGCCGTAATAGGCCGGGTTCCGCTCGAGCCGGACGCCCATGACCTCCAGCCGCGGGCTCCAGAGCCACTCGGCGAACTTGAACGGACCCGTGCCCACGGGCTTCTGGAAGAAGCTCCGGCCCTGGCCCTCGAGAAGGTCCTTCGGCAGGATCTTGCAGTAGTACATCCCCAGGAGGTAGAGCCCGGAGACGTAGGGCCGGACCCAACGGATCTCGAAGGTCGACGGGTCGATCACCCGGAACCCGGTGACCTCGGCGGCCGTGCCCTGCCAAAACTCCTCCGCGCCGACGACCTTGCCGACGAAGTGCTGATAGGTCGTGTTGTCCGACCTCTTCCGGACCAGCCGCTCGAGCGAATACTTGACGTCGTTGGCCGTGAGCTCGCGCCCGTTGTGGAATCGGACCCCCTCGCGGAGGTGGAACGTGATGCGGGCCCCGCCGTCGGAGATCACCCAGTACTCGGCCAGGGCGGGCGTGGGGTTGAAGCGGGCGTCGAACCGGACCAGGCCGTCATAGATCTGCTCGGTGAGGAAGTAATGCGACGGACCGGCCGGATCGAGGACCCGTATGAAGGGACTATAATAGCCCTTGATCCGGAATGTCCCCCCGTAACGGGGGGCCGCCCCGGGCTGCTCGGAGAGGGACCGGGCCTGAGGTCCCGGCTGAAGCGCGGCGAAAAGGACGACGAGAGCCAGGGGCAGGATGCGCTTGGGGCCGGCGAAGATCGTCAAAGCGCCCTCATGATAGCGAAAAAGGCCTCGAAATGCACATCCCGCATCAATTCCTAGGCGGAGCAAGGATCGTGCCACCGCCTGGATTTCTTATCACCAAGATAATACATAAATTGCAGGGCGGAGCGGCCCGCCCGCGTAAACTTGCTTTACGCGACTCCCAGGAAGCCGCCGGGGTCTATTTTCCCGAGAGGGCGATGATCTTGTCGAAGACCCGGAAGAAGTTTCCGCCCCAGACCTTTTCGATCTCCCGGTCGGTATAGCCGCGGCGGATGAGCTCTTCCGTCACGTGGATCATGCCGCTGACATCGTCGCAGCCGACAACCCCGCCGCCGCCGTCGAAATCGGTGCCGATCCCGACGTAGTCGATGCCGACGACCTTCCGGACATGGTCGATGTGGTCGACGAGGTCCTGGACGGTCGCCCGGACCTGGGGAAACTGCTTATTGATGGCGTCCCGTTCGGCCATGGCCTTCATGCGGACCGCGTCGTCCCGGATCTCGCGCACGGGGCCGTATTTGGCCTCGAGCTCCTTCATGGCTTGTTCGCGCTCGGGGATGACGGGCGGCGTCTTGACATAGGCGCCGAGGAAGCAGATCTGGATGACGCCTCCGTTCCGGGCCAGGGCCCGGAGCTGGTCGTCGGTCAGGTTGCGGGGATTGTCGCAGACGGCCCTGGCGCTCGAATGGGAGGCGATGATCGGGGCCTTGGACGCCGCCAGGACGTCATAGAACGATCTCTCCGAGGCGTGCGAGATGTCGACGATCATGCCCAGGCGGTTGCATTCGGCGACCACCTGCCGGCCGAAATCGCTCAGGCCCTTGTCTTCGGGGTCCCGGCGGTCGGTCGACGAGTCGCAGATATCGTTGTCGGAGGAATGGCAGAGGGTGATGTAACGAACGTCGTCGTCATAGAAGAGCTTGACGAGCGCGAGGTCGCGGCCGATCGGATAGCCATTCTCGAGGCCGATGAAGGCCGTGAGCTTGCCCTCTTTCTTGAGGCGCCGGGCGCCCGCCGGATCGACGGCCAGGCCGATCATCGAGGCATAGTCCCGGGTCATCTTGTGGACGGCCGCGACCGCCCGGAGGGCGCTGTCCTTGGCCTTGGCGTAGGCCTCGGGGGTCAAGGGCCCTTGCCCGACGAAGGCGGCGAAGAACTCGGCGTCGAGGCCGCCTTCCTTCATCCGGGGCAGATCGATCTTGCCGCTCGACCGCAGGGCCGGGTCGTGGCGGTCACCGATCTTCCAGTCGGTCCTCAACAAGCTGAAGGCCGTATCGCAATGGGTGTCGACGGTCAGTATCTTCTTGTGAAGCTCCCGCGCCTTCTCCTCCACCGTCAGCGGCGTCTTGGCGACGGTGCAGGCGGACAGGGACAGGACGAGGCCGACGCCGAACAGGGCACAGATCCGAAGATTCTTCATGGCTGCTCCTTCGATCCCCCCCGAAAGACGGTTCCACCCGCCAGGCAACGGCCGGTTCCTATGCGCATAACCGCGCATTATAGCACCTATTCGGTGACACACAACTAAATACACTTAATTAGCGAGCGAAACTCAGGCTACTCGGTTGCGGCTGGGAACAACCAGAGCACGAGGAATTAAGTGAGTTTAGTTGTGTGTCACCGAACTTTAATCATGCCGCAGCGCGACGACGGGGTCGACGCGGGCGGCGCGGCGGGCCGGGTAGATCCCCGAGACGAGGCTGACGAGGAGCGAGAAGCCGATGGCGCCGAGGAAGATCCAGACCGGGAAGGCGAAGTAATCGACGTGGGGCACGCCCTGCCTGGCCAGATAGAAGTTGACGATCCGGTTGATGACCAGGCTCGTCGCCCAGCCCAGGGCGCACCCGGCCGCCCCGCCGGCGAGGCCGATCGCCCCCGATTCGAAGAAGAAGATCCTCCGGATGTCCCGGTCCCCCGCCCCGACCGCCTTCATGATGCCGATCTCCCGGAAGCGCTCGAGGATGGACATGACCATCGTGTTGACGATGCCCAGGGCGGCGACGACGATGGCGATCATGCCGACCGCGGCCAGGACCATGTCCATGAAATAGAAGGCCCGGGTGATCTGGTCGAACTGATCGGCTAGGGCGAAGGTCGCAAAGCCCATCTCGCGGACCCGGGTCCTGACGGGATCGAGGTCGGCAAGGGAATCGAGCTTGACGGTGACGGCCGAATAGCCCACCTTCCCGTCCCTCATCCGGAAGAGGTCCCAGATGCTGGAGATGGGGAGACGCTTGATGCCCCGGGCCGGGCCCGGCGGGATCAGGACGGCGGTCTCGGTCAGGTTGGCCTCGCCTCCGAACGGGGTGATGTCGGTGACGCCGAGGATCGGGAACTCATAGGTCTCCCGGGACAGGGGGGACGCGGCGCCCGAAAGGAGAGCGCCGAGGTCGAGCGTCGCCAGCTTGCCGAGGTCGATCGAGACCGAGGTGATGCGGATCGTCTTGCCCACGGCCGATGCGGGATCCGTCCTCCCCGTTCTCCACAACAGAGACCGGCTGACGACGACGCCCCTCTCGTCGTCGCTGGCATAGGATCGTCCCCACTTGATCTCCAGGGCCTTCGAGGCGGCCACGGCCGCCGGGACGACCTGGACGAGCCTGAACTCCTCCGCTCCCTCGAATCCGACCATGGCCGGGAAGCTGATCTCGGCGTACGCCGACCGGACGCCGCTGATGCGGGAGATCGCGGCCACGGCCGCGTCGTCGAGGACGACGTCGGGACGAGCGGGCGTCTTGACCGGAGGCCTTTGGCGATCCGGATCTCCCGAAGGAGCCTCCGCTCCGCCCGGCATGACCATGATCGTGGTGAAGAGGTCGGACGCGGTGAAGGCCTCCGTGACGTTCTTCTGCATGCCCGAGCCGAAGGAGATCATCGCGACGAGGGCGCCGATGCCGATCGTCACCCCGGAGGCGGTGAGGATCGTCCGCAGCCGCCGCTTCCGGAGGCTGGACACCGCGAACTCGACGGCGTCGGTGAACCTCATGCCGGGCTCTCCCCCGCGACGATGCGGCCGTCGCGGAGCCGCACGATCTCGCGGGCGAATTCGCGGACGAGGCTCTCCTCGTGGGAGACCATGATGATCGTCAGGGTCGTTTCACGGTTGAGCTCGGCGAGCAGGCCGACGATCTCCCTCGCGGTCCGGCTGTCGAGGTTTCCCGTCGGCTCGTCGGCGAGGAGGAGCCGGGGCCCGTTGGCCAGGGCCCGGGCCACGGCCACCCGCTGCTGCTCCCCTCCCGAGAGCTCGGGAGGCCGGTGGTTGGCCCGATGGGCGAGTCCGACCTTGTCGAGGAGGTCGGCGGCCCGGCGCTTCCTGTCCTTCTTGTCCAGGCCCGCGAAGACGAGGGGCAGCTCGACGTTCTCGAGCGCGGTCCGGGCCGCGACGAGATTGAAGGATTGGAAGATCATGCCGGCCCCGAACCTCCGGTACCGGGCCAGCGCCTCGCGGTCCATGGCCGAGACGAAGGCGCCGCCGACTTCGATCGTCCCGCCGCTCGGCGTATCCAGCCCGCCCAGGAGGTTCAGGAGGGTCGATTTGCCCGAGCCCGACGCGCCCGTCACGGCGAGAAAGCTCCCTTCGGGGACGGACAAGGTGATGTCGGCGAGGGCCGCGACCCGGACGTCGCCGACGAGATAGGTCTTGGAAAGGGCCCGGGTCTCGATGAGGGGAGGCGCCGGCGTGCTCATCGGTCAGGGGTAGCGACCCGCGCCAGGACGTAGTGATTGGCCGGCAGGCCCGCCGTCGCCTTCAGGAAATCGACGACCCGGTAGCCCCTGGCGAAAAGGGCCAGGAAGACCTCCCGCGTGGCCATCCTCCAGTCGACAGGGATACGGCTCACGTCGGGGTCGGCGACCTCCGTCTCCTGGAGCATCCGGTAGAAATCAAGGGGGATGCGGACAAGAAGGACCTCGCCCGCGGCGCCGGGGTCGGTTCCTTCGACGACTTCGAGCGCGATCTCCCCGCTCAATCCCGGCACTCGCCGCGAGCCGGCCCGGATCGTCGCCGCCGCGGCCAGGGCCGCCTCGAGATCGTAGGCGGTGCGTCCGCCCGTCCTTGTGAGGTCCCAGGACATGAGGAAGCGATCCATGGGCACGTCCGGCCGGTTGAGCAGGCCGCCGTACTCGCCGTATGTGGCCACCCGGTATTCGAGGACGTCCATGCCGAAGTGATGGACGTTGCGGTTGGCATTGACGCCGGTGAGCGGGTCGTAGGTGCAGATGATCGTCGAGACGCCGAGAAGGTCGAGGACCATCTCGCGCTGATACTCCTTGAGCAGGATGCCGAGCCCGCAGCTCTGGCAAGCCGTCCGGACCCCGGCGTACTGGGCGTAGAAGCGGAGATTCGCCGCGTCGCGGAAGCCGATCGACTTGTCGCGGACGCCGACGAAGCCGTAGCAGAAGCCGACGAGGTGCGGCCCGTCGATCTCGAAGCGGCCGGCCTCCGCTTCGGCGAAGGCGCCGATAAAGAGGCTGCCCCCCTCGTGGAAGACGTTCTCGCACATCATGTTCCGGGTGCTGGACAGATGATCGTCGGGAAAGCCCCAGATCTCCTCGCGAAGGTCCTCATACTTCCCATAATCCGCGGATTCGTGGGATGTCTCGACGCGCAGGAGGAAGCGCTTGTCCCGGACGGCGATCGTCTTTTCTAAAGGTCTCATCGGGATCCTGCCCGACATTCTAACCCATCGACGTGGCTCCGTTCAACGTTCGGGACCGAAAAGGGGGACGTTGAGTATTTTGACGGCCCTCCGGACATGCGCTACAATGAGAGGGATTTTTCGGAGCGACAAAGGGACCCCCGGAATTATGACCGACGAGATCAAGAACCTCAAGACCGCCTGCCTCATCAATCCCCGGGCGGCCAATTCCAAGTGGATGAGGCGAAAGTTCCTCCGCGCCTATCTCCAGAAGAAGCTCCCCGGCGACGTCTACGACCATCTCGGCGACACGAAGACGGCGGTGGAAAAGGCCACGCTGGCCTGCCGGAACGCCGACGTCATCGTGGCCATGGGCGGGGACGGCACGATCGCGGACACCCTCCAGGGGATCTTCGATTCCGGCAGGCAGGGCGAGGTCCTCTTCGGCGTCATCCCTTTCGGCAGCGGCAACGCCTTCCGCAAGGCCTTCGACATCCCCAAGAACCCGCTCCTGGCCATCGACCGGCTGTCCGAGGGCATCCCCAGGCCGATCGACCTCATGGAGGTCGAGGGCCGCGTCGCCGCGTTCTCCAGCGTCGGGGCCACGGCCCTCGTGACCGGAGAAAAGCTCCGCGGCAAGATCGGAGGGATCTGGGGCCACGTCCTGGCCGGGCGGCGCCTCTTCGACGCTCCCATGGACGAAAAGGTCCTCGAGCTCTACGACGGCCGCGACAAGTCCGGCCCGTTCAAGAAGAAGATCGTCCACTCGAAGTTCTTCGACTGCATCGTCGCCAAGACGAACTATTTCGGCTACAGCTGGAACATCGCGCCGGAGGCCGTCGTCGACGACGGTTATCTGGACGTCACCCTGTTCGAGATGGGGCCGTTCAAGTACTCCCTCCTCTTCCCCCTCATCTACTTTGGCTTTTACCAGCGCCGCATGCGGCATTTCAAGGCCCGGCGCGTCGTCATCAACGGCCGCGACCTGCCGATGCAGTTCAACGGCGAGTTCCTGGGCAACCGGGACCGTCTCGAGTTCCGCATCCTGCCGCAAGCCATCCGCATGGTCACCCCGGCCACCCGCCGCGCCGGGAAGCACTTCGTTAAGAAACCCGCCTAAGGAGGCCCCCATGTCCACCCAGAGAGCCGTTCTATTCGTGTCCGTCCTTGCGGCCGCGCTGGCCGCCTGCTCGCCGCAGATCCGGCTCGACCTGCTCGGCGAGGACAAGCTCCAGGAGGTCGTCCTTCGGCCGAGCGCGGCCAGGGACAAGGTCCTGATGATCGACATCGACGGGACGATCTCGTCCGCCCTCGAGACCGGGTTCCTCGCCCGCGAGAAAAGCGTCGTGGCCCGCGTCTCCGAGCGTCTCGAGCGGGCCGCCGCCGATCCCCGGGTCAAGGCGGTCATCCTCAGGCTCGACACGCCGGGGGGCGAAGTGACGGCGAGCGACATCATCTACAACGAGATCCTCCGGTTCAAGGAGCGGACGGGCCGGCCCGTGATCGGGCTGATGATGAGCGTCGCCGCGTCGGGAGGCTACTACATCGCCTCGGCCTGCGACCTCATCGTGGCCCATCCCTCCACCCTGACCGGCTCGATCGGCGTCATCTCCATCTTCCCCAGCGTCGAATCGCTGATGAGCAAGGTCGGGGTCAAGGTGAATGTCATCAAGTCCGGCCCGGCCAAGGACTCGGGCTCCCCGTTCCGGGACATGACGGAGGACGAGAAGAAGATGTTCCAGGGGATCATCGACGAATATTACGAGGGCTTCCTCGCCGTCGTGGCCAAGGGCCGCAAGGGCAAGATCGCTGCCGCCGACCTCCGGACGATCGCCGACGGCCGGGTCTACACGGCCCCCCAAGCCCTGAAGCTCGGCCTGATCGACGGCGTCGGCTACTTCGACGACGCCTTCGGCAAGGCCCGGGACCTGGCTTCGATCGAGAGGGCCAAGCTCGTATCCTACACGTATTTCCCAAAGACCCAGACGAACATCTACGCCGGACGGCTGGGCGATTTCTCCCCGCTCGAAGCGAAGGTCGTCGAGTCGATGGTGGGCGCCCTCAAGGCCGGCTTCTATTATCTCTGGCTGCCCCAGACGCCGTGACGTCCCCGCCCGCTAGGGCCGGAGGACGATCTCGAACCGGGGCGGCCTCAGGATGTGGGCCTTGACCGTGCAGTGGTCGACCGACTTGACCAGCGCGGCCCCGTATTTCTCCGGGAACCCGGCCGGCGGCGTGACCTCGACCGAGATCTTATCGATCATCTTGGAGACCTCTCCCCGTTCCGTGGTCATGGTCACGGCGAGCCCTTCGGTGGGGATCTTGCGCTCCTTGCAGAAGGCCAGGGCATAATAGCCGGCGCAGGCGGCGAGGGAGACGAGAAAGAGATCGAACGGCGACGGGGCCGTCCCGTCGCCCCCTTCGCGGACAGGCTGGTCGGTCTTGACGGTGAAGCCCTTGTACTCGACATCGACCCTGTAGTTC
This sequence comes from Candidatus Aminicenantales bacterium, assembly GCA_049696855.1. Taxonomy (GTDB): domain Bacteria; phylum Acidobacteriota; class Aminicenantia; order Aminicenantales; family Saccharicenantaceae; genus RBG-16-66-30. Next base: position 43,005 of record JBAVUQ010000023.1, on the reverse strand, counting down.
GGTCCGAAGACGACCTTCAGATCTTTCGGGCTCATGGCAGCTCCTTTTCTTTTCTTTTCAGTGGCGCCCTCCGCTCACGCGGGCCTTCCAGGGACTTGCGGAACATGGCCAGGATGATGTCGCGGTCCTTGGCCGTCAGGGCCATGCGGAAAAAGATGTCCCCGACCTTTTCGACGATGAAGGCCCGGTTGGTGTCGTGCACGAAACCCAGGCTGTCGAGCATGGCGGCGAAGCGCCGGCCGGCCTCGGCCTGGGCGCCGTGGTCGAGGGGCAGGTCCCGCCGGAGGGGCGGAGGGGGGCCCCCGCGAAAAGCGATGGCGTGAAGGGTCAGGGTGACGGCGACGCCGAGGTTGTAGGACGGCTGCCGCGAGACTTGGGGAATGTGGAAACGGACATTGGCCAGCCCCAGCTCCTCCTGGGTCAGTCCCGTGCGCTCGTTGCCGAAGACGAGACCGATACGGGTCGCCGCGGGGTATTCCCCGATCCGGGCGACCGCCTCGGCGAGCGTGACCAGGGGGAAATCGTGGCGGACCCGGGCCGTCGAGCCGAGGACGAGCTCGCGATCGGAGACGGCCTCGGCGAGCGAGGGAAAGAACCGCGTCCCTTCGATGATGGACTCGGCGTGGATGGCCGTGCGCCAGGCCGGAGGCTCGAGCCTGTCGAGGCCGACGATGCGCAGGTCGGTGAAGCCCGTGTTGGCCATGCCGCGCGCGGCCAAGCCGATATTCTCGGGACTGTCGGGCCGGACGAGAACGACGGCCAGGCGGGCTGGGGTGGTCATGAGAGGGATTATAGCCGAGGTCGCTCCGGCGCGGTAGCCCCGCCCCGGCGCGTTGACAGCGGCCCGACGCCGGTGCTATAAACCGGTCCGAACAGCCGGCCGGCTGGCCGGTGAGGAGGTTGGAAGATGCCCCTGAAAAGATTAGCCGGACGAAGGACCGCGTCCTTGCGAAAGCCGCGAGGCGAGACCGGAACAAAGGAGCTCGAGCGCCTGTTCGTGGAGCGCGGCTTCTCCGATTTCCGCTGGATCGATCCCCGCGAGATCGTCGTCGCCGAGTGGGTCCGGATGAAATGCCTCTACGGCTGCGTGGACTACGGCAAGAACGCCGCTTGCCCGCCCAACGCCCCGCCGGTCGAGGCGTGCGCGCGCTTCTTCCGGGAGTACAAGCGGGCCGCCGTCTTCCATTTCGGCAAGAAGGTCGACCGGCCCGAGGACCGTCATGCCTGGGGCCGCAAGCTCAACCTGGAGCTCCTCAAGCTCGAAGCGGAGGTTTTCAAGGGTGGCTTCGTCAAGGCGTTCCTGCTCTTCTTCGACAGCTGCGGCATCTGCCTCGAATGCGCGTCCGCCCGGGCGGCGTGCAAGGAGCTCAAGCTCGCCCGGCCCACCCCCGATGCCCTGGCCATGGACGTCTACGCCACGGTTCGGAAGATCGGCTACCCCATCGAGGTCCTGTCGGACTACGGCCAGGAGATGAACCGATACGCCTTCCTGCTCATAGACTAGCGGCGGAAATGCCCCTATAATAAGCGCGGGCCCCAGAAGTCCCTTAGGGAGGAATATCCGGTCATGTGGTGGGACGGAAAGATCCAGAGGACTTTCCGCTGCCGGCTGCAGCAGAAGCCCGGCAGTCTCGGCCGCCTGCTCACGGCGGTCGGCGACCAGGGCGGCCTGATCGGGGAGATCCGCACCATCCACCAGGGCGGCTCGGCGGTCGACCGTGACATTACGATCTACGCCGACGACCTCAATCATGTCGAGCGGCTCATCGGGGTCGTCGAGGCGACCGAGGGGGTCCGGCTGCTGGAGGTCCGCGACGAGGTCCTGGAGATGCACCAGGGCGGCAAGATCGCCATCCGCAGCCGCTACGACATCTCCGATCTGAGCACGCTTCGCCGGGTCTACACGCCCGGCGTCGCCGAAGTCAGCCTGAAGATCCGGGACGACCCCTCGCTCGCCCGGCGCTACACCTCGATCCGTCACCTGGTCGCCATCGTCACGGACGGCACGGCCGTCCTCGGACTCGGCGACATCGGACCCAAGGCGGCCATGCCGGTCATGGAGGGCAAGGCCAGCCTCCTCGAGACCCTGACCGGCCTCTCCGGCATGCCCATCCTCCTCGACACGAAGGACCCCGATGAGATCGTCGAGACGGTGGTCCACATGGCGCCGACCTTCGCCGCGATCCAGCTCGAGGACATCTCCGCGCCCCGGTGTTTCGCCATCGAGGAGAGGATCCAGGCCCGGCTCGACATCCCCGTCATGCACGACGACCAGCACGGCACGGCGGTCGTCGTCACCGCGGCGCTGCTCAACGCGGCCAAAGCGACGGGCCGGGACCTGGCCGGGAGCTCGATCGGCGTCATCGGCCTCGGCGCCGCGGGTCTGGCCCTGGCCGAGATGCTGATGTTCCGCTTCGGGCATCCCGTGCTCGGCGCGGACATCGTCCCCCAGGCCGTCGGACGGCTGACGAAGGCCGGAGGCATCGCCTCCGATCTCAAGGGGATCATGGCCGGCTGCGACGTCGTCATCGCCACAACCGGGGCGCCGGGGCTGATCAAGGAGCGCCTGGTGCGCCAAGGCCAGATCATCCTGGCCCTGTCCAACCCCACCCCCGAGATCGAGCCCGAGCGGGCGCTGGCCGCCGGCGCGGCCTTCGCGGCGGACGGGAAATCGGTCAACAACGTCCTCGGCTTCCCCGGGATCTTCCGCGGCGCCGTGGACGCCAATGTCCCGCGCATCACGCGGGAGATGCTCATCGCCGCGGCCGAAACGATCGCGGCGTTCGCCAATCCGGGCGAGATCGTCCCGAACCCGCTCGACAAGGCGCTGCACAAGGCGGTCGCCCGGGCGGTGGCCCGCGTGGCCCTGGCCCAGGGCCTCAGCCGGGACGACCTGACCGGCTACTTCGATTGACAGAGGAGGAAGGATCATGATCACGGTCAAGGACATTCTCGACCAGAAAGGCCACACCGCCTGGACGATCGGGCCGGAGGCCAAGGTCTTCGAGGCTCTCGGTCTCATGGCCAAGAAAGGCATCGGCGCCCTGGTCGTCGTCGATAAGGACGAAGACGTCATCGGCATCCTGTCCGAGCGCGACTATGCCCGGAAGATCATCCTCATGGGCCGCCAGTCCCAGGACACCCCGGTCCAGGACATCATGACCAAGGAAGTCTACGGGGTCCACTACGACACGACCGCCGAGGAGTGCATGGCCCTCATGACGGACAAGCACATCCGCCATCTGCCCGTGTGCAAGGACGGGAAGCTCGCCGGCATCATTTCCATCGGCGACGTGGTCAAGGCCGTCATGACCCAGCAGAAGGTGACGATCGAGAACCTCGAGAACTACATCATGGGGAAGTATCAGTAGGCACGAACGGCGAGCCCGCAGCGTCCAGGCAGCGCGGCTATTGGGTAAGTAGCCTGGTGAACGAAAGCGAGGCTAGCTTCCACGTCCCACTTGGCTTCACATACACTTCTGTCACCACGAAGGGATTGGTGACCTCATTGCCCACCGACGACGGCTCTCTCGAACTCCTTCCGCCTAAACGGCGAGGCCGAGCTCCGCGGTTTTGAGATGAGCGATTTTCATCCCGATATTCACATCATGGCGGCACATGACCCTGCATTCCCTGCAAGAACGGCAGACATCCAGTCCTCGGCCCGTTCCCATTGATGACAGCGTAAAGCGCGCCAGCTCGCGATTGGAATACTGGACCGCGTACATGTGCGACCGCATCAAAGTGGGAATATCCGCGCCTCGCGGGCAATCGCCGAGGCACTGGGCGCATTGACGGCAGAATTGCGCTTGAACGGAGAACGTCCGGTCAGCGAGAAACGACTTCTCATCATCTGTATATTCCAGGTTGGACGCCACGGTGAAATTTTGATCCACCTGCTCGTATGTGGTCGCTCCGGGAATCGCCGTGGCGACGGACGGATGATGCAAGGCCCATTTGAGAAGCGCTGTCTGGCTATGAGGAGGCAGATTTTTCGGCAATTTCGGATCCGGCTGGGACAGGCCGCCGGCCTGCGTTTTCATGGCGACGATCCCCAGACCCGCCCGGGCGGCATTATCGAGGGCCTCTAAGAGAATCTGGTCGGAGGCCATCGTGAAGTTGAAAGCAACCAACGCAACGTCGAATAATCCCGATTTTGCGGCGTCCGGCAAGACCAGGCCTCCTCGGTGCGTTGAAAAACCGATAGAGCGGGCCTTCCCTTCCTTTTTCAGCTCAGCCAGGGCCTGAAGCGGCCCTTCCGCCCTCAGATCTTCGAGGGAGTCGACAAGGTGATAATACAGGATATCCACGTGGTCCATCCGGAGGCGCTTCAGACTGTCTTCGAACGTCTGTCGAAAAAGATCCCGCGCCTTGGGGTCCCGAACCTGATCCCGAAGCCAGACCTTGGTCGAGACGACAACGCTGCTCCGGACGCCCATCTCCTGGATCATGGCGCCGACCATCTCTTCATTGCGGCCGCGTTGGTAGGCGGCGGCGGTATCGAAGTGGCGGACTCCGACTTCATACGCTCGTCGGATCAAGCCGGGATTGTCGGCGTTCATGAAGCCCAAGCTGACGACGGGCACGGTGAGGCCGGTCTTCCCCAAGGCACGGGTGATCACATTAGGTTCCGATCGAGGCGGGTGCGGCCGGGCCCATAAAGATGGCCCCCGCTTGTTCAGCAGCCCCGCCGAAGCGATCCACTGCCCTGATCTGACGAGAAAATCTCTGCGGCTTTGCTTGTTATTCATTCGTCCTCCTTGGGGCTCTCCGTCCATTCCTTCCCATTTTAAAGGAGGAACGGCGGGGCGGATAGACCATTCGTGCTGAAATCTTGCCTAATCGTCCGAAATGCTCAGCAACTCAATTGTATTGTTCGACGTGGCCTGATAGAGTTCAGAGGGATTGAACCATGCAAAATCAGAACGTTCGCCGGACGCTCGAACGCCGGATATTTGAATCCGCCCTCGGAGCTTTGGCCGGAAGCGTCGCCCGATGGACCGAAAAAGGCGACAGGCTCGTGACCGAGGTCCGGGGATTGTCGCTTTTCAGGCGAGAAGGACCGACACAGCCCCTCAGCGGGATGTATGTGCCCGGAATATGTCTGGCCGTCCAGGGGGCAAAACGGGTGCTGATCGGCAAGGAATCCTATGTCTATGGCGCCCGGCGTTTCTTGATAACGTCCGTGGATATCCCGTCCTTTGCCCAGATCATCCGGGCCGGCCCACAAAAGCCTTACCTGGGCCTAAGGCTCAAATTCGATCTCCATGAGATTTCGCAGCTGATGATGGACAGAAATCTCCCGCCGCCCCTCGCACAACCGCCAAGCCGCGGCTTGGCAACCGGCGAGATAACATTGCCGCTGCTCGCGGCTTTTCAGCGATTGATCGACTTGCTTGCGGAACCTCAGGATATTCCGATCCTTGCGCCGATCATTCAACGAGAGCTTTTTTATCGTCTTCTGGTGGGAGATCAAGGCGCGCATCTGAGGCAGATGGCGACCGTCGGAAGTCGGAGCCATCGGATTGCTCAAGCAATCGATTGGCTGAAGGGAAACTTCGCCCGGCCGTTCCGTGTCGATGATCTCGCATCGCAAGTCAGCATGAGCAAAACGACGTTCCACCATCATTTCCGGACTGTGACGGCCATGAGCCCTTTGCAGTACCAAAAACGGTTGCGGTTGAACGAGGCAAAACGGCTGATGCTCACGGAGCGCCTCGATGCGGCGACGGCGGCGCTTCAGGTTGGATACGAGAGCGCTTCGCAGTTCAGCCGCGAATATGCCCGCCTGTTCGGTGCGCCGCCATTGCGTGACATCATGAATTCGCGGCAACTCCCGATGGCCAAATTGTCGTGATGACCGATCGTTTCCGGATTCGGAGTCACCTCCTCTGGCTAAGCCTTCTTTTTATCGCTTCTAAGTCGACCATGTTATTCTGCACTTCTTGGCTGATTTCAGGCATCAGAGCCTCGAGTTCAGCGTAGGCCTTCTTGAATTCGTTATAGTACTTGGCAGTACCCCTCTTGTAGCTACTCTTCTTAACGTCGTCGCTGGTTCCAGAAGGGCTAATGATCGAGGGATCTGTGGCTAGATTGGACAACTGACTGGCCCTTCCTATAATCCTCCGAAGGGTATCGTACTCTTCCACATATGAAAGTGGTGGACTTTCCAGCGCCTTGCCCAGATCTAGCGATCGGTCGCTGAGCGCGGTCAATTCGTCAACGAGGCCGGAGGAACGGACGGCCTTTTGGGAGGTCGCACCAAATGGGCTCGCGTCGGAAGCCTCTTCTATTTCGATAACGCCCTGGCAGATCTGATAGGCCATCTCGGCTTCTTGACAGACGTTGACGACCGCCTTCTCGAACAAGGCCAGGTACTCTTTTCCCTCGAGTAGGATTCCCGGAAAATCGTGATATTGCCTGTCAAGACAATTCCTGATTTCCCTGAGGCAAATATCCCGTAAGTCCACGAGCTCGTCATTCGTTACGGATTCAAGGGCTTTGATCCGCATTTCCAGTTCGTATCGATGTTCCGCTCCTTGGTCGTCGCTAGAGTTGATGCGCGATTCACATAAGGGATAGCCGAGCCTCTTTATCTGTTGCGCATTCGGACTGGCCTTTAGCTCTTCAAGGAACAACTGGGGATGAGACCTTATCGAATCCGCCATCATGGCATCAAGCTCCATCGTATAAAGACCACTGGAATAGTTGTAGAGCCAGAATCCAAGCTTCACCGCATTCCGGTCCCCTTCGTGAATCTGTCGTGCCAGAACGTACAGGTTTTTAAACACAAAATCAAAAAGCTTGTTGGAACGATCCATATTCGCCCTTAGGGGCTTTTGAAGGCCGAGATAAAAGAGTCGGGCGTTTTCCGTAGAAGGGTAGTTAAAATAGGTCCTCGCAGCCATTTCCAAGGTATCCCAGTCGGAACTTTGTTCCTGACCGAATAGGCCACATCCTAGAAGCACTAGGGCGATGGCGATGAATTTCGGGGATCGAGGCCATCTTGAAACGTGAAGCTTTTTCATGCCCTGCCTCCTTTGCCTCATATCGGGCTCTCAAGAGCCCCGAGAAATCGAGCCCTCATTGTTTAGGGTTCGTTATTGTGACAACTTCATCATGGGGAAGTATCAGTAATCAGAACTCCATGAGGCCCATCTCGCGCAAGGCCAGATAGGCCGCGCCGATCACGCCCGCCGAATCGCCCAGGACCGCTTTCAGGATGGGGATCGTCCGTCCGGGGATGCCGAAGAGCGCCTTGTTCATGATCGGGGGGACGTCCGTGTACCAGATGGGGATGTTCGAGACGCCGCCGCCGAGGACGATGGCCTCGAGGTCGAGGGCGTTGACGCAGTTGGCGAAAAGCTCGCCCATGATCCGGCAGGAGTCGTCGAAGATCCGGCGGGCATCCCTGTCCCCCGCATCGTACCGCGCGAAGATCTTGTCCGGGGTCAGGACTTCCCCGGCGAGCTCGGCGTAGCGGCGGCCGAGGCTGGGCCCGGAGAGGTAGGCCTCGCCGCAGCCTTTCCGCCCGCACTCGCAAAGCCGGCCGTCAATGGCGATCGAGGTGTGACCGATCTCGCCGGCGTTGCCATGGGGTCCCCGGTGGAGCCTGTTCTCCAGAATGAGCCCCGAGCCCATGCCGGTGCCGAGGATGACGGCCATGACCGTCGAGAAGCGTCCATGGCACTGGGCGAAGAACTCGGCCAGGGCGAGGCAATTGGCGTCGTTCTCGACGATTAGCGGCACTTGAAGCTTGGATCGGAGAAAGCTGACGAGCCCGGGTTCCTCGTAGAGCGGCGTATGGGGGGCGCCGTACATGATGTCGGCCGCTGCGCTGTAGGTCCCGGGAGTCCCCATGCCCACGGCCTCGAAGCGGGCGCCCGCCGCGGTCTCGGCTACGAGATCGAGAATGTTCCCGACGACCTTCTCGCGTCCCAGACCGGGCTCGGACGGCCGGCGCTTGCGGGCCAGGATCGTCCGCGTTTCATCGACGAGGCAGGCTTCGACCTTGGTCCCGCCGAGATCGATGCCAATCGCGAATCGGCTCACTCTTTGATCTCCGCCGCCATTCTACGCACAGGGCGCCGCCGCTGCAACCGCATCAGGGTGAAAGCGAAGAGCCGCGTTCATCTCGACCACTCGAATGGGCTCTTGAGGCGTTCCTCGACCCAGGCTCTGTCGATCCGCAAGCCGTACTGGTCATGCTGGAGGGTCCGGCCGGGATCGTTTTTGAGCGCCTCGGAGTAGGACGCGACGGCCGCGGCCCTGTTCCCCAGGAGGTCGTTGATATTGCCCATCCAGACCAAAGCGTCGAAAAGCTCGCCCTTGGAGGTGGAACGCTCACGGGACGCCCTGAAGGCTTCCAGGGATTCCGGATAGAATCCTCCATCAAAGAGAAGCAGTCCCAGCTTGAACCAGACATGGGGCGTCTTGACGGCCGCGGTTCCAGGATTCCCGAAGAACTCGAGGGCCGCTTCGCTGGTCCCGGTCCAATCCAGGTCTTCGACGGCCTCTGCGATCTCGGCGGCGGTCAGGTGGATCCCCTCCTGGACGAGCCCCAGGCGCCGGTCGGGGTCGAGGACGACATCCTTGAGCGGAGAGCGGCTGGTAAAGCGCAGCAGATTCGTCCGGACCAGCCTGTCGGTCCTCCCCGTTTGGACCGTCCCGTCCTCGAAGACGGCCTGGACAGGTACGGGCATGCGGACGGAGTTCCACCCGTACTCGATCCGGGCCTCGGAAGAATATCCCCCTTCGGCGGGGACGGAGGTTTTGGCCACGACCCGGCATTCAAGGATCTTGTTGGATCTGACCCAGTCCTCGAAGAACCAGGCCAGGCTTTCTCCGGCCTCGGCCTCGGCGATCCTCCGGAACTCCCGCCACTCGAGTCGCTTGCCGGCGTATTCCCGGACCGTCCGGCGATAAACCTTGTCGAACGCCTCCGCGCCGAGGACCGTCTCGAGGGCGCTGAGGACGGCGAATCCTTTGCCGTGGATGAGGATGTTGTTCCGGTCGAACTTTTGCGCTTTGACGAGAGAGGCCGGGGCGTCCATGGTCGTGTCGTTCCCGGCCCGGACCCCCTCGAGATAGCCGTCGATGAATCCCCGGTGCCTGTCCCAGCCGTATCCCTTGCGCAGCATGTATTCTTTGTCGGCGCAGATCCCCAGGCCGATCATCAGCCAGGAAGCCGTGTAATCCCCGAGGACGTCCCCCGACATGGCCGACTCGCCCCAGTACTGGTGGCCGATCTCATGGGCGGTGATCCACGTCCACCACGCTTTATATTTATCCCCCTTGGCGGGGTCGAACGTTTCCGGACCGTGGATGACGACGATGCCGGAGGAATAGGGGTAGCCGCCGGCGGGGAGCGCGCCGCCGGGCAGAATGACCAAGGATTCGTGGGGGTAGAAGCCGAGCCATTCTCTATAAAAGGAGACGATGTCGGCCGCGGCGTTCAGGCAATACAGGGCGCAGGCCCGCCCTTTCTCCGTGAAAAAGGCGGTGAGTTCGACATCTCCGGCCTGGCGTTTTTCCATATGCAAGGTGTTCGTCAAAAAAAGACCGAAGGTGGTCGTGACGCTGTCGTTGATATAGGCGCCGGAGGCTGCGTCGAGACGTCCGCCCGCCGCCGCCAGGAAGCCGGGAGGCGCCGTCAGCTTGACCCTGAACGAATCCCGGGAGGGGCGACCCTCCCACCACAGCCGCGGATACCAGAGGCCGAAATGAGCCTGGCCGGCGGCGAAGACCGTCCCGCCGGTGAAACGGATGTCGATGGTCGCGCGTTCATTAGGGCCCAGCGGCTCAGGCAGCTCCAGCAGCAGCGGCGTCTTCAACGGCATATTCCTATCCCGATTGAGGACGCTCAAGGGCCGGCCGGAGACGGTCGCGGTGAATTCCCTGGACGGCGTAACCGTCCATTCGAAGGCAAGGACGTTCAGCGGCCGGCCGGAGGTATTGGTGAAGGAGATCGTTCCGGACGCGGCCAGAGACATGTTCTCGCCTTCGGCTTTGACCGTCACATCGAAGGCATAGGCCGCCGGCGGAGGATCCTTGGGAGTCCAGTAGGCTTCGCCGGCTGATGTTCGCTCCCGCGGGGGAGCGCAGGCGGTCAAGAACAAGACGGCGGCGGCAAGGACCGCCCCGGTTGTCGTGGACAGCAGGGTCTTTCTCATGGGCCGACCTCCTCCCGGACATTATATAAAAAAACCGCCGGGGAATATCGACCCGTGTGCGGCCCGCCGGCGTTTTGTCTTTCCCCTTGCCTCTGCTATATTGGGATTCATCAGAATGTCATTGCTATGAACGTTCCGGCGGAAAAGGTTCCCTTCGGCTACAGGACGGTCGGCGCAGGGGAAAAAAAGCGGCTGGTCCACGACCAGTTCACGCCCATCGCCGCGACCTACGACCGGGCCGACGCCGTCCTCAGCCTGGGCCTTCACTTCCTTTGGAAGCGGGCGGCCGTCCGGCGCCTCCGGCTCGAGCCCGGCGACCTGCTCCTCGACGTCTGCGGGGGGACGGCGGATCTGGCCGTGCGCGCCGTCCGCCGCCTCGGCGCGTCGGGGCGGGCGGTCGTCTGCGATTTCAACCGGTCCATGATGGCGGCCGGCCGCAGGAAAAGCGGGCGGGTCCGGAACGGGGAGATCCTCGCCTTCGTCCAGGGCGACGCGGAATCGCTTCCCTTCCCCGATCGTTCATTTGACGCGGTATCGGTCGGATTCGGACTGCGCAATCTCGTCGACCTTGACTGCGGGCTTCGGGAGATAGCCCGCGTCCTCAAGCCCGGAGGGCATTTGGCCGCCCTCGAATTCTCGCTGCCGCGCCGCCGCTGGCAAAGATCCCTCTATGCGTTCTACTCCTTCAGGCTCATGCTCCCGGCCGCCCGCCTCATCACCGGGACGGACGCCCCGTACCGCTATCTCGCCGAATCCATCCGCGTCTTCGATGCGTCCGAAGATCTGGCCGGCCGGCTCGAGCGGGCCGGGTTCACCGGGATCGCCGCGCGGCCCCTTTCGATGGGGATCGCCACGATCTACTCGGGACGAAAGGGCCCGGCGATATCGCCGCGAGGGTCGGAAACTGGGGGCGGGGCATGAGGATCGTGACGGATAGGCTCCGGGAGAAAAGGGCGGCACGCTCGAGCCGGATCCTGCTCACCGGCGGGGCCGGGTTCCTCGGCAGTCACATCACCGTGGCTTTGCTCAGGGCCGGATTCCCGGTCGTGGCCCTCGTTCGGCCGGCGAAGGGCCTATCCGCAGGGGCAAGGATGGCGCGCCTGATGGACTGGTTCGGCCTGGAGGAGGAGTGCCGCCGGACGCTCGAGGTCGTCGAGGGCGACATCGGCCGCCCGGGCCTGGCCGCGGAGATGTCCGGCCGGCCCGGGGCCCTGGACGGCATCGATGAGATCGTCCATTGCGCTTCGAACACGTCCTTCGCCGAGCGCAAGCGGGCCGAGGTCGAGGCGGCCAACGTCGCCGGGCTCCGGAACGTCCTCGATTTCGCCGTCCGCGGCGGCTGCGCCTTCTTCCATCACGTCAGCACCGCCTATGTCGCCGGCCGCCGGACCGGCGCCTGTCCCGAGGACTGGGTCGAGGCGGGCCCGTTCACGAACGTCTATGAAGAGACCAAGGCGCGCGGCGAGATCGTGGCCCGCGACGTTTGCGCGCGGGAAGGCATCCGGCTCAACGTCTACAGGCCGACGATCGTCTACGGCGATTCCCGGACAGGACGGACCCTGCGCTTCAACGCCCTTTACTTTCCCGTCAAGGCGGCCGTCTATCTCCGCGACATTTATCTCGCCGATATCCGCGAGAAGGGCGGCCGCAAGGCCGCCGAGCTGGGGATCCGGATGACGGAGAGCGGAGGGCTGGTCATGCCCATCCGCTTCGAGGTTGCGAACGAGGGCGGCATCAACCTCGTCCCGGTCGATCACTGCGTCCGCGCCTTCATGGCCATCCTCGAGGACGGCCTCGACGGCGGCATCTACCACATCGCCAACGCCCAGAAGACGAGGGTCGAGGATCTCGTCGCCTTCGGCAAACGCCTTTTTCGGCTGGAAGGGATCGAGACCTGCGGACCGGCGGACTTCGCCGGCCGGCCGAAGAATGCCCTGGAGCTCCTTTACGACACCTACCTCGAGGTCTTCCGGCCCTATATGCAGGACCTGCGGACCTTCGAGACCGCGAACGCGGCGCCTATCTTGAACAAGCGGGGCCTCGTCTGCCCGGGATTCGACTACGAGATGTTCGCCCGGTGCATGGACTTCGCCGTCAAGGTGGATTGGGGGACGAGGCTCTTTGCCTGAGCCCATGGCAGAGACAAGGACCGGAGGGATCGTCCTCGCCTCGGCCTCGCCCCGCCGCCGGGAGCTCATGGCCCGGATCGGGCCGGACTTCCGCGTGGTCCCGACGGATGTCGACGAATCCGCCATTTCCGAAAAGGACCCGCTCGCGTTCGCCATCGCCGCGGCCGTGCTGAAGGCCAAGACGGCGGCCGGGACATTCCCCGAGGCCGTCGTCATCGGCGCCGACACGGTGGTCGCCCTCGGGCTCCGGATCCTGGGCAAGCCCGCGGATCGGGAAGAGGCCCGGGCCATGCTGCGGGCGCTCTCCGGCCGCAGGCACCGGGTCATCACGGGCCTCGCGTTCTACACGAAAGCCGAGGACCGCCTTCTCACCGGCTACGACCTGACCTACGTCACCTTCCGGAAGCTCCCGGACGAGATGATCGAGGGCTACCTCGACCAGGGGACCTTCCTCGACAAGGCCGGCGCTTACGCCGTCCAGGAGATCGGCGACGCCTTCGTCGCCCGGATGAAGGGCGATTATGACAACGTCGTCGGCTTTCCGGTGGAGAAGGTCCGCCGGCTCCTGCGGCGCTTCGTCGCGCCGTCGCTCTCCGTCGCGATCGAAGACATCGATTTCCCGGGGAGCGACGGCAAGGCCGAAGCCGGCGGCCGCAAGCTCCTTGTCGCGGGGGCGGTCACGGGCGAGGTTCTCTGTGTCCAGATCGTCGCCGAGCGCGGGGCGGCCCGGATCGCCGAGGTCGTCCGGGTCGAACGCCTGTCCCCGCGGCGGGCGGAACCGCGTTGCCCTCATTTCGGGGCCTGCGGCGGCTGCCTTTTCCAGCACGTCGATTACGGGACCCAGCTCGAGCTCAAGGAAAGGCATCTGAGGAGGACCCTCGAGGAAGCGGGGCTTCCGGACGCGGCGGCCGCCGTCAAGCCTGTCACCGCCTCGCCGGATCTCTACGGCTTCCGGAACAAGATGGAATTCGCCTTCGGCGAGAAGTTCGGGGAGCTCGCCCTCGGTCTCAGGGAAAGGGTCACGACGAGCCGTCAGACCTACCGCCGGACGCTGCCGATCGGGGAATGCCCGATCTTCGGCCCGTCCGTCGAGCGCATCTTCCCGGTCTTCCTCGATTTCGCCCGCGGGAGCGGGCTCGAGGGTTTCGAGCCGGCCACCCGGAAGGGCCACCTTCGCCATCTCGTTCTCCGGGAGGGGAAGCGCACGGGCGAGGTCATGGTCCTTCTCGTGACGGCCGAGCTGCCGGAGCTCGATCTGGCGCCGCTCGCCGGACGGCTGGCCGCCGCCGAGCCCGGGCTCCGGAGCTTCGTCCACGTCACCAACGGCCGCGGCACCGACCTCGTCGAGTTCGAGAAGATGCGCCTCGTCGCCGGCGTCCCGTTCATCGAGGAGAGGCTGGCCCGGCTCGCCTTCCGCATCTATCCCCCGAGCTTCTTTCAGACGAACACAGCCGGCGCGGAACTCCTCTACGAACGGATCGGCGAAGAAGCGCCTGTCACGAAGGCGAGCCGCGTCCTGGGGCTTTATTGTGGCAGCGGGGCGATCGAGCTCTCGCTCGCCGTGGCGGCGGGGAGGGTGACGGGCATCGACTCGTCGGCGGCCAATATCGCCAACGCCGTGGAGAACGCCCTGGTCAACCGGATCGACAACGTCGATTTCATGCCGGGGACGGTCGAAGCCCTTCTCGCCGAGCCGCTCCGTGAGCCGGTCGATCTCGTCATCGTCGACCCGCCGCGCGTCGGCCTGACGGGCAAAGCTCTGAGCCGGACGATCGCCCTCGGCGCGCCGGCCGTCGCCTATGTGTCCTGCAACCCCAGGTCGCTTGGCCGTGACCTCGGCGGATTCCTCGACGCGGGCTACAAGATCGCGTCCCTGTCCCCCTTCGACTTCTTCCCTCACACGCCGCACCTCGAGACGCTGGCCATTCTCGAAAAATGAGGGGCTGTCCCCGAATGGGGACTGTCCCTCTTAATGGATGTGTTTAGGGGACTGTCCCCGAAGGGGACTGTCCCTCTTTCTTTTCTATGGCCTCGAATTCCTTCTCTGTCAACGGCGCGTCGACGAGTTCCGGCCATCCATCTGCCAGATAGAAGGGCGGCGGGTCTGTCAATCCGGCATAATCTCTCGCGCAATGGCTGGCGAGGCTCGTCCATTCCCACTCCCTATTCGAATCGACCAGCCCGGCCCGCTTAGGATTGCCCTCGACATAACGGAACGCGATGATCAGATATTCCTCTCGGTCGATTGGCAGACTCTTGAAGCGGCCTTGCCACAGATGCCCGCTAGTTTCATAGCTTGTTTGGTAGTGGCGGGTGTAGCAGGTCATGGTCCAATGAACAAAAGCCCGGATATTGTCGGCGCACTTAGCATGGATGATGAAATGGAAGTGATTGGGCATCAGACAGAAGCCTAGAAGGGAAAGTGGGAAGCGGCTTTTAGCCTCCCGCATCAAGCCGATAAAGACGAGATAATCAAGGCGTGAATGAAAGACTCCCTGTCTATCATTCCCCCTGTTATAGATATGAAAGTACCCATCGTCAAGAAGCTCGCGGGCAGTCCGAGGCATATTCGTCCAACCGGATTAGGATGCGTATATAAGGACGAACTGAACCGGAAGTAGATTCTCACTAATCAAGAGGGTCAGTCCCATTTGCAGAAAAGAGGGACAGTCCCCTTCGGGAACAGTCCCCGAACTGTCCCCGAACGACAGTCCCTAAAGGACGGTGCGGGTGGCGACGACGTCGACGCCCGTGCCGAGGACGTCGGCGATGAGGACCTGGCCGCGCCGGAGGGGCGCGTCGGGACGGAGCTTGGCGATCTCGGCCAGGATGGGGAAGATCATCTCCCGCGGCACCGTCCCGCTCAACCGGACCGAGACCATCCGCGACGCCGTGCCCCGGACGGGGACCGAGGTGGCCAGGTTCCGCTTCGGCCTCAGGACCTCCTCCTCGGCGAAAGGAATGCCTCTATCGCATTGATTTCCAGTAACTTGGAAGCAGGCGTCCGGGCCCGTCTCGACCTCGAGCTCGCAGCCGATGGGACAGAGGACGCAGGTCAGGCGGTCGACGACGGCGGGTTCGCTCATCGGCAGCCCACCTCGAGGTCCTCTTCGACAGCCGCCCGAACCTTGATCTTCTGGAGCTCGGAGGGAAGAAGCCGGGCGAATTTTCTTCGCGCGTAGACCTGGCCCGACGCGAGGCCTTTGACCTCGACCGAGATATCCCGGATAGGATGCCTGACGCGGAAACTCCACTCGACGCCGGCCTTGCCGCGCGTCAGGAGCTGCGGCAGGGCATAGCGGATGTTCGGGCCGGCCGAGACCCTGATCGCGGCTCCGGCCGGTCTCTCCCCCGCCGCGAAGCGGGCCGCGCGCTCGCCGGCCGCGAAGCCCTCGAAGGAGGCCCAATCGGCGACATCGTGGATGTGGAGGACGTTGCCGCAGGAGAAGATGCCGGGGACCGAGGTCATGAGCGTTTCGTCGACGACCGCTCCGCCCGTGAGAGGAGAGAGCGCCACCCCGGCCTTTTTCGCCAGCTCGTTCTCGGGAATGAGCCCGACCGAGAGGAGAAGGGTATCGCAGGGGATGACGGTCTCGGTCCCGGGGACGGGGACGAGCTTGTCGTCGACTTTGGCCACGACGACGCTCTCGACGCGATCGCGGCCGCGGATCTCGACCACCGTCGAACCGAGCACCAGCGGGATTCCATAATCCATCAAGCACTGCCGGACGTTGCGCTCGAGGCCGCTCGCCCAGGGCAGGATCTCGAAGACGCCCTTGACCGCGGTGCCCTCGAAGACGAGGCGCCGGGCCATGATCAGGCCGATGTCGCCCGAGCCGAGGATGACGGCCTCGTTCCCGATGCGGAGGTTCTGGAGGTTGACCAGGTTCTGGGCCGAGCCGGCGGTGAAGATCCCGGCCGGACGCGTTCCGGGGATCTCGATCATCTCGCGCGTCCGCTCGCGGCAGCCCATGGCCAGGACGACCGCCCGGGCCTCGACGAGCCTGTATCCCTGCCGCGAGTTGACCCGGAGGAGGCGGTCCGGAGTCAGGTCGAGGACCATGGCGCCGGTCTCAACCCCGATCGGCTCGCGCAGAACATCCTCCGTGAGCCGCTCGGCATACTCCGGCCCGCTGATCGACTCTTTATAAAGGAAGAGCCCGAAGCCGTCGTGGACGCACTGGTTGAGGATGCCGCCGAGCGTCCTGTCCCGCTCGAGGAGGAGGACTCTCCCCGCCCCGGCGCGCCGGGCCCCGAGGGCCGCGGCCAAGCCGGCGGGGCCACCGCCGATGACGGCGACGTCGCAGGTTTCTCTCGGCCCGGTCATGGCTCAGTCCTTGATCCGCCCGTAGAAGAGGCGGGACCCGCCGCCCCGCTTGGTGATCCCGTCGATCGGAACCCCCTCGTCCTGGAGGATCTCGACGATCCGCGGCGTGCAGAAGCCGCCCTGGCAGCGGCCCATGCCGCAGCGCGTCCGCCGCTTGACGGCGTCCATGGTCCGGCCCCCGAAGGGATTCCGGAGCGCGGCGACGACCTCGGCTCGGGTGACATGCTCGCAGCGGCAGACCATTTCGCCCCAATCAGGGTCCCGGGCTACCCGCGCCGCGCGCTCGGCATCCTCGGCGTGGGCGAACCGGACCCGGCGGGGCCGCTCGGCCGTGAAGCCGGGCTTTTCGCGCAGGGCCAGGCGGGCGCCGATCATCGCGGCCACCATCTTGGCGATGGCCGGGGCCGCGGTCAGGCCGGGCGATTCGATGCCGACAAGATTGATCCAGCCCGGACGCAGCCGGCTTTCCTCGACGACGAAATCCCGGAACCTGTCCCGGCCCGAAGGATCGACGAGCTTGGGCCGGATCCCGGCATAGCTGTGGATGAAGGGGACGCCGCCGAGCTCGGGCATGAGACGCCCGGCCTCGGCCTTGAGACGCGACATGACCTCGCGGGTCGAGGCGGCCTCGCGCTTGTCCTCGACCGGCTCGGCGCTCGGCCCGAGGATGATGTTTCCTTCGATGGTCGGGGTGATGTGGATCCCCAGGCCGGGATCGTCCTTCGGCGGAACGGGATAGACGGGCATGCCGATGCGGAGTCCGCAATCCTTGTCGGCGATGAGGTATTCGCCGCGGTACGGAAAGATCCGGTAGTCCTCGATCCCGGCGAGGCGGGCCACTTCGTCGGCAAAAAGGCCGGCGCTGTTGACGACGGCGCGGGCCGCGATGGTCCCCTTCGGCGTCGCCAATCGGAACAGGCCGTCGCCGGACTCGACCGCCTCGACCGGCGTCTCGAGCCGCACCTCCGCGCCGTTCTGCCAGGCGCATTCGGCCAAAGCGATGGTCAGCTCATAGGGCGAGATGATGCCCGTATGGGGTGAATACAGGGCCCAGCGGCCCCTGGCCAGGGGCTCAAGACGGCGGATGGCGGCTCCGCCGACGATCTCGAGGTCAGGGACACCGCTCCGGTCCCCCTCGGCTTTGAGCTCCTCGAGCCGGGGCCTGTCCTCATCGGACAGGGCGACGACGAGCTTGCCGGTCTTCCGATGGGGAACGCCGAGCTCGGCGGCGAGAGGATAGATGAGGGCCAGGCCGGCGACGTTCGTCTTGGCCTTGAGCGAGCCCGACGGGACGTTGAATCCGGCGTGGATGACCCCGCTGTTGCCCTTGCTGATACCCTCGGCCAGGTCCGCTTCCTTCTCGAGGAGCAGGACCTTCAGGTCATAGCGCGAGAGCTCCCTGAGCGCGGCGCAGCCGACCACGCCGCCGCCGATAACGACGACATCGTAGATGGGGGGTCCCGCTCCGTTCATGTCTGCCCGGCCGCAATCATAACAAATCGGCCGGCGGCCTCAAAGCCCGGCCGCGTTGACAAGCCGCGCCGGCGCGGATATAAATGAGCGATGCTCATCAAGGCTGTCGTCATCGGCGCCTATGCCGTCATGACCCTGGTCATCGGCTATCTGGGACTGAAGAAGGCCCGGACCTTCAACGACTATTTCCTGGGGGGACGGACGGTCGGGCCCTGGATGTCGGCCTTTACCTATGCCGCGGCCTATTTTTCGGCCGTCCTGTTCATCGGCTTCGCCGGCAAGGTCGGCTGGGGCTTCGGCCTCTCGGGACTGTGGATCGCTCTCGGCAACGCCTTCATCGGGGTCCTCGGCGTCTGGGGCCTTCTCGGGAACCGCATCCGGCGCATGTCCGTCGAGCTCCAGGTCTCCACCATGCCTGAATTCCTGGAAAAGCGCTACGCGAGTCCGTTCCTGAAGCTCATCGCGTCGCTGGCCGTGTTCCTCTTCCTCGTCCCCTATTCGGCGGCCGTGTTCATCGGCCTGTCCTATCTCTTCAAGGCCAACTTCGGCCTGGACTACTCCGTGGCGCTCGTCGTCATGGGCCTGTTCACGGCTTTTTACCTCGTCCTCGGCGGCTACAAGTCCATGACCATGATCGACGTCATCTTCGGGATGATCATGTGCATCGGCTCCGCCGTCCTCGTCGGCAGCACGATCCAGAAGAGCGGCGGGCTCGGGGCCTTGAACGCGGGTCTCGCAGCCGTCGATCCCAGGCTCACCGCGGCGGTCGGTCCCGGCGGCGCCTGGCCCCTTTTCGCCCTCATCGTCCTGACGAGCTTCGCGCCGTTCGCCATGCCCCAGCTCGTCCAGAAATTCTACGCCATCAAGGACCGGCGCTCGATCCGCCGGGGCATGGTCGCCTCGACGGCCTTCGCCCTCCTGATCGCCGGGGCGGCCTATTTCACGGGAGCCACGACCAGGCTCTTTCTCTCGCCCGAGAGCGCCCCGGCGGCCTTCGCCGGCGGCAAGCCGATCTTCGACGTGCTGATGCCCGAGTTCCTGGCCAAGGTCATCCCGCCGTCCCTGGCCGTGCTGATGATGCTGCTCATCCTCTCGGCGTCCATGTCGACCCTGGCCGCGCTGGTCCTCATCTCCAGCTCCTCGGTCGTCAAGGACCTCTATGCCGGCTTCGTCAATCCGGCCGTGGGAGACAGGACCCTGACCCGGCTCATGCGCATCATGTCGGCGGTATTCGTCCTCCTCTCCGTCGTCCTGGCCTACCTCCGGCCGGCCACCATCGTGGCCATCCTGTCGGTCTCGTGGGGGGCCATCGGATCGTTCTTCCTGGGGCCGTTCGTCTGGGGACTCATCAGCCGGCGGGCGACGAAATTCGGCGCGATATCCTCGGCTATCCTCGGCCTCGGGACCTGCCTGGGTCTGTCCCTCGCGGGCCTTGCGCCCGCCGAGGCCGGGACGATCGGAATGTTCGTGTCCTTCGGGTCGACTCCGCTGCTGAGCCTCGTCCACTGATCCCGCTCGTCCGCGCCGGCGGTCTCCGGGACCGGCCGAGCTCCGATTTCAATAGCGGAAGATCATCTCGAACTGGATCCAGTTGTAGCTCGAAGCCCCGGGGAAGTAGAAGCTCCCGGGGTCGAAGTGCTCCCAGATGAAACGGCCGGTGAGGAACTTGCTGATCTTGTAGTTCAGGCGCCCTCGGACAAGAGTGCCGCGGCCGCGGCCGGCGCCGCCGGGGAACACCCCCGGCTGAGCATGGCCCGCCCCCATGGGCATGATCATGATGTGTCCGTCGGAGCGGGCGCCGAAATCAAACGCCAGCTGGGCGTAGACCGAAGATAAGTTGCTCCAGTATGACGGGCGGCTTTCCCGGGTAAGAGTGTAGATGTAGCTCTCGCTCCACTTCGGCCAGCGGCTGAAGATGGGGTCCCAGCCTTCCATCCGGGCCGTCGCGGGGTCGTCGCCGCTGAGGAGGATGCCGCCGAGGGTGAATCCCTTGAGGAGTGGCAAAGTTCCGGTGAGATTATAGTCGAGATGAAGGATGGCACCGTAGGCCGACCGGCCGGCGTCACCGTATCGGCCTGCCTGGAGGGCGCCCTCGGCGGTCAAGGTGAGGGGCTTGGTGAGCGGGGCCACCGCCCGGGCCCCGAACGTATCGGTCCTCGTCGGGATGGGCCAGGCCGGGTTCGCGTCCGTCGTCTTGAGGACGACGTAAGCGTCCACCTTGGCCTGACCGAAGGCTCCGGCGTAGTAAAGGGCCACGGCCTTCTCCGGCTGTTCGGCCAGGCCTTGCTGGCACGGATTGATCACCGGAAGGAATCGGTCGGTCGTCTTTTGAGCATGGGCAAAAGCGGTCAGCCTGTGGGCCTTGCCGAGATCGGCGTCGAGCCGCAGGGCGTTGAAGTAATAGGACCGCGAGCCGTCGCCCGGCGTGCCGTCGGCGATGACGAAACCTTCGCCGAAGTTGAGGTCCTGGCGCCCGGCCGTGACGGTGAAGGGCACGCGTCCCGGGATCGTCCACTTGACATAAAGGTTGTCGACGAAGACCTCGTGCCAGTTGAAAACCCGGTCCTTGGGCGCGAGGTAGACCCGGAACTCGTTGGTGACTTTGCCCAGGACCTCCAGGTTCTTGGCGACGCTCCAATCCAGGCCGAGGGTCGTCCGGTTGCGCGTGTAGGCGAAGGCGTCGTTCCCCGCGTCGTCGAGATTGACGGCGTTGTCCCAGGCCTCGAAGCGGAAGCGCTCGACGAAGATGAGCTTCAGGCGCGGCGCCGGAGCGTTCTGGGCGGATGCCGGGACTGAGCCCCAGGTGGCCGCCAGGATCGCGGCGCCGACGGTCAGAATGAACAGGCTGCGTCTCATATGTGGTGTCCTCAAAGGATCGTCCGGGACATCTTAGCACGACGTCAGGCCCGAGGGAACCTCCGCGAGCGGCGCTGAAAGCCCGGCCTCGGGGCGGTCGGGACGACCTAAAAGAGGCCGGTCGAGCCGAAGCCGCCCTGGCCGCGCGACGTATCGTCGAGCGCTTCGCACTCGATGACGTCGACCGCGGCGACGGGCTGGACGAGCAGCTGGGCGATCTTCATGCCCTGCCGCAGAGCGAATGGCGCGGCGCCGAGATTGATCAGGACGACCTGGACCTCGCCCCGGTAGCCGGCGTCGATGACGCCGGCCAGGCGATGAACACCCTTGAGCGAGATGCCGCTCTTGTCCCAGACGAGGCCGACATGGCCGGCCGGGACGGCGATCTGGATGCCTGTCGGCGCGGCAAAGACC
Source organism: Candidatus Aminicenantales bacterium (assembly GCA_049696855.1). GTDB lineage: Bacteria > Acidobacteriota > Aminicenantia > Aminicenantales > Saccharicenantaceae > RBG-16-66-30. The sequence continues at coordinate 21,634 of JBAVUQ010000023.1, read as the reverse complement.
TCGCCCGGCGCGAGGTCGCGGTCGACGACGGAGAAGAGATCCAGGCCGGCGTCGCCGGGGTGGCCGTAGACCGGGAGCCTGGCCTCGGGGTGGATGCGCTTGACCTTGAGCTTCATGGCGTCACCTTTCTCACGGTACCAGCCCCTTCTTGGGGGCAGCACCCGTGACTTGCCGCAAGCGGTCACGGCGCTTCGAGGCCGACTTCGGCGAAGTACGGCCTAGCCGCGGCCACGATCTCCTCGAGCTCGGGCCGGCCGTACGGCTTGACCTCGAGAAAGGCGGGGTCGATCGTCGTCTGGGGAACGAACTGCTGGATGAGATAGTGTTCGGCGCCGGCGAGCCATTCGCCGATCTTGATCACGTCGTCCTTGCCGACGAGCCCCGGGACGACCGTCGTCCGGAAGGTGTGTTTGACGCCCGAGGTCCGGAGCAGGTCGGCGCTGCGGACGATCTTCTCCACATCGACCGTCGACCGGGTCACGTCGCGATAGCGCTCGAGCGGCGCCTTGATGTCCATGGCCACCCGGTCCAGCAGGCCGAGCGCCAGGAGCGCTTCGAGGCGGTCCGGGAACGAGCCGTTCGTATCGAGCTTGACGAGGAGATTTCGCTCCCGGACGACGCGGATGAGGTCCTCGATATCCTCGTGGAGCAGGGGCTCGCCGCCGGTGAAGCAGATGCCCTCGAGCCAGCCCTGGCGGCCGTCGAGATAGGACAGGAAGTAGTCGGCGGCCAGGCTCGGGATCGTCTCCGGCCGCAGGACCAGGTCGGCGTTATGGCAATACGGGCAGCGAAAGGTGCAGCCGCCGAGGAAAACGGTCGACGAGATGTGGCCGGGGAAGTCGCGGCTGGAGAACTTCTCTATCCCCTTGATTTCGACCACCCGTCGAACTCCTCGACCGAGTTGAGGACGGCCCGGACGATGCCCTGGGTGTGGGCGACGAGGGTCGGCAGGATGATGGCGCCCTTGTCGTCCCGCTTGATGACGTTGATGAACTCGCGGATCTTGGCCCTGCCCGGAGGCTGGGTCAGGCCGTATTCCGTGTAGGGCGTGCCGGTCTCGACCAGCTTCTTCTTCAAGGCCTCGCACTTGCCGCAGTTGGGATAGGAAAAAAGCAAATAATCCATGCCTTCACCGCCTCATCGAAAGTGGCCCGGGCTCAGCTGATCTTGTCGTAGGTCGTCCGGTCCTTGAACTCCTGCTGCTTGCCGTCGTTCCAGGTCCGGATGGGCCGCATGTAGCCGACGATGCGGCTATAGACCTCGGTCTCGTCGCCGCAGTCCGGGCACTGGTGGTGCCGGCCGCGGATGTAGCCGTGGTTCATGCAGACGCTGAACGTCGGGGTGATGGAAAAGTACGGCAGCTTCGTCTGGGCGATCCGCCGGACGAGCTTCTTGCAGGTCTCGCCGTCGATGGCTTCGGGCAGGAAGGCGTGGAAGATCGTCCCGCCCGTGTAGAGGGGCTGGATCTCGCCCTGGTGCTGGATAGCCTCGAAGATATCCCGGGTGGCGTCGACGTTGAGCTGGGTCGAGTTGGTGAGGTAGGGGTATTTTTCGGTACCCGAGGTGTAGATCCGGGGGTATTTCTGGCGGTCCAGCCGGGCCAGCCGGTAGGCCGTGGACTCGGCCGGCGTGGCCTCGAGGTTGTAAAGGTTGCCCGTCTCCTCCTGGAACTCCCGCAGGACGCCGCGCATGTACTCGAGGGTCTCGACGGAGAACTCGCGGCCTTCGGGCGTGCCGATGCCCTTCTGGAGGAAGTTCATGCAGGCCTCGTGCATGCCGCAGACGCCGATCGTCGAGAAGTGATTGTCGAAGTGGCCGAGGTAGACCTGGGTGTAGGGCATCATGCCCTTGGCCAGCATATTGTTGACGATCTCGCGCTTGGCCTCGAGCGTGCCCTTGGCGACGGTCATGAGCTCCTTGAGCTTGGCGAAGAAATCCTCCTTCGAGGAGGCCTCGAAGGCGGCCCGGTTGAGGTTGATGGTGACGACGCCGATGGAGCCGGTGGAGTCGCCGGGCCCCCACATGCTCCCCGGCCGGCGCATGAGCTCGCGCTGGTCGAGGTTGAGCCGGCAGCACATGGCCCGGATGTCGCCCGGGTTCATGTTCGTACCGATATAGTTCTGGAAGTACGGGATGCCGTACTTGGCCGTGGCGTCGAAGAGCAGCTTGGCCTTGGGCGAATCCCAATCGAAGTCGCGGCTGAGGTTGTAGGTCGGGATGGGGAAGGTGAAGACCCGGCCCTTGAGATCGCCTTCGATCATGATCTCGAGGAAGGCCCGGTTGATCCAGTCGACTTCCTGCTGATAGTCGCCGTAGCACGAGTCGAGCTCCTCGCCGCCGACGACAACGTGCTTGTTCCTCATGTCCTCGGGGATGGTCCAGTCGAAGGTCAGGTTGGAGAAGGGCGTCTGCCAGCCCCAGCGGCAGGGCACGTTGAGCCCGAAGATGAGCTTCTGCATGTCCTGCTTGACGGCTTCGTAGCTGAGGTGGTCGTGGCGGACGAACGGGGCCAGGAGGGTGTCGACGCTGGAGAAGGCCTGGGCGCCGGCGAACTCGGCCTGCATGGTGCCGATGTAGTTGACCATGTGGAGGGTCAGCGTATCGAGGTGCTTGGCCGGATTGGAGTGGACCTGGTTGGGGACGTGGCCGAAGCCCTTGCGGATCAGGTTCTCGAGAGACCACCCGGCGCAGTAGCCGACGATCGGGTAGCTCAGGTCGTGGATGTGGAACTCGCCCTCCTCGTGGGCCTTCTTGGCCCGCTCGGTGTAGATCTGGTTGAGGGCGAAGTTCGACAGGACCTCGCCGGAGACGCGGGCGTTGAGGCCGGCGAAGCTCTGGACGCCCTCGTTCGAGTTCTCGCGGATCTTCCAGTCGGCGTTGCTGAGGTAATCCTTGACCAGCCGTTCGAGGTTGATCCCGATCCTCTTGGCCTCACGGATGCCCTTGTGCTTCTCGCGGTAGAGAATGTAGGACTTGGCCACGTCGTGGTAGCCCTGCTTCATGAGGACCATCTCGACGACGTCCTGGATCTGCTCGACGGACGGGATGGTGTAGCCGCCGAACTTCTCTTCGATCATGAAGCAGACGATGTCGGACGCGGTCTTGGCGATGGACTTGTCCTTGACGCCCTCCGACTGCATCGCTTTGAAGATGGCGTTGGTGATCTTGTCCTGGTTGAAATCCGCGATCGTCCCGTCCCGCTTCTTGATCCTGCCGACCGTGCTGACCATCGGGCGCCTCCTCCCTCTCTTCCGACTCCTACGACCCGCTCAAAAACCTGGGCTTTCCGCCGGCCACGTGATAAAATGAACCCTTCCCGAAACCATGGCAATGCCCAAATGCCTTACGGCTATTATCCCATATCTTGTGGAGCTCTTGCATGGAAAATACTAAATGTTGTATTTTCCGAGGAGAATGTACACCCCGCGAAATGCCTTGTCAAGGGCTTTTCCCGGATTTTTTTAAGTTGCTGAGGCGGCAATGAATACGATTGAGATCCGAACCAAGGCGCGGCAGGAATTCGTCGACATGACGCCGGACGTCGAGCGGCTCGTGGCCGCTTCGGGGATCACGAGCGGGATTTGCGTCGTCACGGTGCCGCACACCACGGCCGGCGTCACGGTCAACGAGAACGCCGATCCCGATGTGCGGGCCGATATTGCCATGACGTTGCTGCGGATGGTGCCTGACGCGCTCCCCTACGCGCACGGCGAAGGCAACGCGGCGGCCCACGTCAAGGCGTCGCTCGTCGGCTCGTCCGTGACTCTGATCGTCGAAGGCGGCAGGCTCAGGCTCGGGACGTGGCAGGCGATCTACTTCTGTGAGTTCGACGGCCCGCGCGCGCGCCAGGCCTGGGTCCAGGTCCTCGGCTAGAACTCCAACCCTATCTTCCTGAGCTCCGCGGCCAGGTCGGTCTCCGGCCGGTAGTGAATGCCCGCCAAGCCGGCCTCGACGGCGCCCCTGACGTTTTCTTCCATGTCGTCGATGAAGACGCACTCCCGGGGCTGGCTCGCCGCCGCGCATGCCGCGGCCAGATAGATCGCCGGGTCGGGCTTCAGCAGCCTGAGCTCGTAGGACAGGACGAAGCCGTCGAAAAGGGCGATCGCGGGAAAGCGGCGGCGGACGAAGCCGAAACGCTCGGGGTCCGTGTTCGAGAGCAAAAGGAGCTTGCAGCCCGCCGCCTTGGCCCGTTCCAGCACGCCGATGGCGGCGGGGTTCGGGGTGAAGATGTCGTTGTAGATCGCGTAGAAATCGCCGTAGGCCATGTCCGCGCCGACGATCTCCATGACCCGGGCGTGGAAGCCGGCCGGCGTGACGGCCCCTCCATCGAAGCGGCGGAGGAGCTCGAGGTCGCCGTGGACGGCCGCTTTGACCTCCGCGAAGGATCTCGGGGACCTTTCGGCCAGCTTGCGCAGGAAGATGTCGTTGTCGAACCAGAGGACGACGCGGCCAAGGTCGGAAATGACGGTGCGGATCACGAGTCCTCATGCCTCCTATGGTTGCTCAGGATAATGGGCCTTTATAGCAGAAACCCGGGTCGGGGGCAAACATGACGCGGCCCGTTGACATCCCGAGGACGGAGGTCTATCGTGGTCCTGTCAGATGCGTTCGAGCAAGCCGGCTACCGGCTGTCCAAGGGGAGGACATTCCTTCGAGAGGGATCTTTCCATCCATTCGTTCATATCAGGGAGGGACGCATGCCTATGAGACGGACGACCCATCGCAGCTCCAAGGGGACCAAGCTTTATGCGGTGCGCGACAGCAAGGGACGCTTCGTGGACATCCAGACCTACAAGCGCGCCCATGCCGCCGACATGAGGCGCAAAAGCAAAGCCGAGCTCGCCAGGAAGCCTGCGTAGACGGCGTCGACTCGAATTCCGGTCGGCCCGCGGATCAGGCCCGCGGTCTCCTTTCTTTTAATGCACGACCACCTTCGGCCCCGCATCCAGCACGTGCCCTTCGAGGCGGTCGGCCCTCTTGAGGAGCATGGCGAAGATGAAGCCGAAGATGCCCAGGCTGGCGAACATGATCTCGCTCGCGACATAGTCGCCCGTCCTGTCGCGGAGCAGCCCGTTCAGCAGCGGGAAGAGACCCAGGCCGATATTCTGGATGGCCGTCATCAGCCCGAACGCGGTCCCGACGCGCTCCGACCGGACGATGAGCGGCACTGACGGCCACAGCGCCGCCGGGACGAGGACGAAGGAGAAGCCGAGCAGGATCATCGGGTAGACGGGGTAGATCCTGGTCAAGCCCATGGCCAGATGGCAGGGGATGAGGAGCAGGGCGCCGGCGACCATGAACGTCGTCCTCTTCCCCACCCGGTCGACGAGCCGGCCGGCGAAGGGGGCCAGGACCATCGAGGCGAAGATGATGATGCTGGTGATGCCGCCGGCCGTGCTGGTAATGTGGAGGAAGTTGTTGAAGACCTGGGCCAGGAAGCCGCCCGAAGACGGCGCGCTCAGGGCGATGCCCCACTTCGTGTGGAAGAAATCCGTCGACAGGCTCTGGAACGGGAATACGGCCGCGTAAAACGTCAGGCAGAGAAAGGTCACGTACCAGAACGTCGGCTTGAACTCCTTGATGTCCTTGAAGACGATCTTGTCGCCGGCGCTCTCGTCCCGGAGGTTGAGGGCCTTCTCGCCGCGCTTGTCCATGACGATATAGCAGAGGTTCCCGAGGAGGGACAGGGCGCACGCTCCGACCGCCGCCAGCAGAGCATTGCGGTAACTGCCGAAATACTTCGTGATGAGCTCTCCGTTGTTGAGGGCAAAGAGGGAACCAAGCCGGCTCACGGTCAGAGCGACGCCGAACGACAGCGCGAGCTCCTTGTTCTTGAACCAGCGGGCCAACATGGCGCTCTGGGCGACCACCAGGGGCTCGGAACCGGCCCCGAAGATGAACCTTCCGATGAACATCAGGGGGATGGACTTGGCCTGCCAGACGATGGCCGCGCCGGCGAAGACGAGGACCGAGAAGATGATGCTGGCTTTGCGGGTCCCCAGCCGGTCGATCAGAACGCCGGCGAAGAGGAGCACCAGGATCGCCGCGATGCTGTACATCGTGTTGAACGCCCCGACCGTGGCCCGGCTCGCGTCGAGCCCCTTGATGAGCGAGGGGGCGATGGCCCCGATGATGTCGTAGGCGAAGTAGCTGCCGAATGTCAGGGACGCGATGAAGAGCAGGTTGGTGAACCGATAGATGGGCCTGGTCGGATGGAAGAAGCCGGCGGGCGGGGCGGTTTCGGCGTTGGTCATGGGCGGAGCCTCCGGGATCACTGGGATGTGGATATTCGAGGCCCCTATCTTCCGGAATCCGGAGAAAATAATCAAGCGGCTTGGCCCTGTCCCCGGAGTGCTGGTATAATTCCAGGGCCGGAAAGGGGCTTCGCCATGACCCGACAAACCCGCGTCGTCCGTATCGTCAATCCCGAGAGTCTGGAGCCTGATCTTGCTCGGGGCCTGCGCGGCCTGGAAGACGCCGCCGTCGTCCGCCGCATCTGGGAGCACGATTGGACCGTCTGGAAGCCCGCGGACCAGGAGATCTCCGACCGCCTCGGCTGGCTTTCGGCTCCGGCGGCGGCCGAAGATGACATCCCCCTGTTCGAGGCGTTCGCCGCCTCGGTCCGCGGCCTGGGGCTGACCCGGGCGGTCGTCCTGGGCATGGGCGGCTCGAGCCTCGCACCGGAGGTCTATGCCCGGCTGTTCGAAGGCCGGCCGGACTCCCTCGTCCTCGAGGTCCTCGACACGACCGCGCCCGAGACCGTGGCGGCGGCGGCCGGGAGGTTCCCCGTCGGCGATACGCTCTTCATCGTCTCCTCGAAGTCGGGGACGACCGCCGAGACGCTCGCCTTGTTCTCTTTCTTCTACGACCGGGCCCGCATGGCGCTCGGGACGAGTCACGCCGGGGGCCGATTCATCGCCGTCACGGACCCGGGCACGCCCCTCGAGACCCTGGCCCGCGAGCGCCGCTTCCGGCGCGTTTTTTCCGGCTCGCCGGACATCGGCGGACGGTTCTCCGCCCTCTCGGCGTTCGGCCTCCTGCCCGCAGCGCTCCACGGCATCGACCTCCGCCGCCTCCTCGCGCCGGCCCGGGCCATGTCGGAGGCGTGCCGCCTCGAGCGCGTCGAGGAGAATCCCGGAGCCCTTTTGGGCGCGGTGCTGGGCACGGCGGCCGCCAAGGGCATGGACAAGCTGACCTTGCTTCTGCCGCAGCGGCTCCGGCCGCTGGCGGAGTGGCTCGAACAGCTCATCGCCGAAAGCACCGGGAAAGAGGGCCGAGGCATGATCCCCGTCATCGAGGACAGGCCGGGGCCCGCCGGAGGCTACGGCAGAGACCGCCTGTTCGTCGAGATCGGGTCGCCGGGCGCGGCGGCCATGAAGCCGGGCGTGCGCGCGCCCGAGGGGCCCAGGTCGCCGCACGTCCGTCTCGCGCTCAACGACCCTTACGATCTGGCCGGACATTTCTTTCTCTGGGAGTTCGCCACGGCCGTGGCCGCCCATGTCATGAAGATCAACGCCTTCGATCAGCCCGACGTCGAATCGGCAAAAAGGAAGACCCGCGAGGTCCTGGCCTCGGCCGTCGGCGCGCGGAGAGCCTCTCAGGAGGACGGAGACCGCCCGGCCTTCACGGGAGGCCTGCGGATCTCCTCTCCGGACCGCTCTGAAAGTCCGCAAGCCGTCTTGACGCGCTTCCTCTCCGGCCGCCGCGAGGGGGACTATATCGCCCTCCTGGCCTTTCTGCCGAGGAGCGGGACGGTCGAACAGATGCTGTCGGGGCTCGCGGCCGGCCTTCGGATCCAGACCGGTCTCCCCGTCACGGTCGGGTTCGGGCCGCGCTATCTCCATTCGACCGGCCAGCTCCACAAGGGCGACGGGAACCGGGGACTCTTCGTGATGCTCGTGGCAGCCGACCTTCCGGATCTCGCGATCCCGGAGGTTCCGGGAGTTGTCCGGCCGGCGCCGGATTTCGGGGTCCTGTTCAAGGCTCAGGCGCGGGGGGATGCGCTGGCCTTGGCCGAGAGGGGGCGAAGGGTCCTGACGTTCGAGCTCTCGAGCCCGGTCCGGACGGGCCTCGCTTCGCTCTCGTCCTTCCTGGAATAAAAAAAAGGACGGCCCGTCGGGGCCGTCCCGGTCGGTTCAGAGCGGCGGGCCGATCAGTAGAGGCCGACGCCGAAGACGTCGGCGTGGAAGATCTCCTTGGTCCGGGGCCGGGTCTTCGCGTCGACGCTGTCTTTGATCTTGAGATAGAACCAGAACTTGTCGAACAGCCTGAGCTTCTGGACGTAGTAGCTGGAATAGGTGCTGATGGAATCGACGATGATCTTGGCCAGCTCCTTGCCCTTGTCATCGGAGAGGACGATAACGTTCACGTCGCCCTTCTGGAGCGTACCGTAGACCTTGCCTTCTCCCTTGCCTTCCCACTCCTCCGGCTTGGAGACGCCGGTGATCGTCAGGGCCGGCACGGCTTCCCGGGCCTTCATCTCGATGAAGTCCTCGGCCTGGAAATCCTGGGTGCGCGTGTAGACGGTCTGGCCACCGGTCTCGACGCTGTCGGCGAGGAAGACCGGGGGATGGTCGACGAGCAGGTTGCCCTTGACCTTGATCGTCTTGCCCAAGAGGGTTGCGGCATCGAAGCCGGGGAGGACGATGTCGAAGCCCTGGGCGGTCGAAAGATACATATAGCGGCCGAGGGCCGCGCGGACGGTTCCTTCGAACTCAGTGACGGCCTTGATGACCTCGGCGGCCGGCGACGCGGCCTTCTTCTGACAGGCCACGGTACCGGAGAAGGCGGCCAGAAGGGCCAAGCTCAAGATCAAGATACCTGTCTTTTTGGTGCAAGTCATGGGAACTACCTCCATGTGTCGAACGCGCGCCCGGGAATATCCTCCCCGAACGAGGAGTAGTTTATACCATTGCGGTCCGAAAATGTAAAGAAAAAAATGGGCCGGCGGAAGACCGTTTGACGCGCCGAACCCGTCGTTTACTTCTTTCTGGAGCCGCCCGATCTCGAGGACGATTTCGAGGATTTGGAGGATGAGGAGCTCGACCGGCCGGAAGAGCTCGACCGGCCGGAGGTGGACGATCGGCCTGACCTCACGGAGCCGGACGAGCGGCCCGAAGAAGAGCCGCCGGCCCTGGGCGCGCTGTACGAACGGCCGGAGGACGAACTCGATGACCTCGGCCCGGCGAATGTCCGGTTCGAGGGGCTGCTCGACCTGGACGGCGAGGAATAGGAGCTACGCGCGCGCGAGGACGAGGAAGAGCTCGAGCGGGACGGCGAGGAATAGGAGCTCCGGGGCGCGGAGGAGGACGGGACCCGGGAAGAGCCGGAGCGGTAGGACGGGGAGCTCGTCCGGCCGGATGAGGACGGCCGGGAGATGGACGACGACGGACGCGCGGAGGAAACCGACGGCGCGCTCATCCGCGATGACGGCTGGGAGACTGAGGAGCGGGAGGAGTAGGTGCGACTTTGAGACCTCCCGGAGGAGGAAGCGGAGGACCGCTCCGACCCGGACCGGATGGACCGGGTCGTCGAGGTCGTGCGCTGGCCCTTATCCGTCGAGCCCTGCCGGGCGCTCGAAGGATAGCTCTTGACGGATTCGCCGCGCCGGGTGACGGAGCTCCCGGATTCGTTCCCGGATGTCCGCGTCCTCTGCGGCTCCCGGACGGCCGAGGACCGGGAAGCCCCCGGATCCTGCCTCTGGGAACGGGAGACGCGGGCGTCGTTCGTCCGGCTCGCGGCGTCGCGGGTCCGGTTGGGCGAAACGACTGCGCTGCCTCGGTTTTCGTCGACGCCGCTCTGGCCACGACCGGCGGAATCCCGCCGGCTGGGGTAGGACCGGATCGACCGGCTGGCCGCTCCGTTGTCACGGATGGACGGCCGCGAGATGGCATTCCGATTCCCTTCGGTCTGGGAAACGCCGCGGTCTCTCGACCGGATCGCGGAGTCCGCGCTCCCCTGTCGCAGGCGGGAAGAGGACAAGGACCGTGAAGGCGCGAGGGTTTTCACCTGATTGCGGCCGCCGGGACGATCGGCCAAGGCGCGCCGGGCCGCGATGGCCTGGGGCCGGCCGTTATCGACCGACGGACGGATCGAGGGCTGTTGGCCTCTGAGCTCGACCCGGCCGATGCGGTCGAGGTCGGCGCTGCCGACGCGGTGGCGGCCGACGTCGTTAGCCTGCAGATGGTCGCGCCGGACGACGGTCATGGCCCGGTTGTGGGCCGAGAAATAGCGGTCGTCCCAACGGTCATAGAATCGGTTGTTGAAGAGGTAGCCGGGCCGGTTGTACCAGGTTAGCGGGCACCAGCCGACGTAGTCGCGGTCCGACCACCAGGACACCCAGGCCGGCCCCCAATGGGACTGGGGGATCCAGTACCAGCCGAGGCCGAAGCGCCAGTTCCAGCGGCCGTAATGATAGACCGGCCAGCCCCAGGACTCGGAGGAAACCCAGTTCCAGCCGATGACGGGATACCAGAGCCAGCGGCCGTAAGAATAGGGCTGCCAATCATCATATCCGGACACGTTCGGCACCCAGACGTTGCCGTAGGGCCGTTCATAGACCCATTGGCCGTTCTGGTCGAGCTCTTCTTCATATTCCCCGATGTCCGTGGGGAGGTACTGCCGTTCGCTCCGCGCCGAGAGCTGGGCGTCGCGGCTGCCGTTCCATTCGTCGAACGCGTCGTTGCGGGGATTGCCGTATTCGGGCTCGCCGAGGAGCCGTCCGTCGGCGGCCGTCACGGTATCCTGGGCCCGGACGAGGACGGAGCCTTCCTCGGCGGCGGCTTCGAGACTGCCTTCACGGACGAAAACCTGAGTCTGCCCTTCGGGCGTGACATCGAACCGGTAGAGGCCTTCTTCGAGAACGTAGAACGAGGCGTCGGGGGTATGAACCTCGATGCCCTTGTCCGTGGTCAGGGCGCTCACCCGGAAATAGGCGCTGCCTTCCGTGAGATGGATATTGACGTGTTCATCGCCTTCCGTGGGCAGGATGGCGAATTCGACCTTGGTATTGTCGCCGAGACGGAGATAGTTGCGCCGGCCGAAATGGATCTCGGCCTGGCCGGCCTCGGTTCCGATCTTGTCGCCCTGGACGAGGGCGAGGTTGACCTCTCCCTTTTCATAGCCGAGGTCCGATGTCCGCTGGACATAGACCGCGCCGTTGACATAGCTCAAACGGGCGAAGCTGTAGGGATAGTACCCCTCATCCTGGGCCGCGAGACCCAGGGGGATCGAAACGATGAATGCGATCGCCAGGAGCGTCGCCTTGATCATCATCTTGTTCATCGTCTTTCTCCTTCCGGCCCTATCTTAAGCAACTAACGTGCCAGGATTCTCCCCAGGGGGAAAAGCGCTCGTCGTCCTTTGGAGAGGACACCTTTTGGGCCGCGCGGCAAAAGGGGTGACAGACAGGGTGCGGCAGGCCCTACCAACGCCGCCAGCGCAAGATCGGCCGGTGACGCATGGCCCGCAGCCGGGCCATGGGTCTCACCCCGGCGCGGAGCCCGGCGAAGCGGCCGTCGCGCAGGTAGCCGATCCCCCGCCCGATCCGGCGCGCCCGGAAGGATCTGAGCTTTTCGAGCTGATCCGGGGTGAAGATCCTGTTCCGTTCGGCCCTCGCCCTCAGGGCGGCCTTTTCTCTCCCGGCCCTGAGCGCGGCGCGCTTGTCGATGAGCGCGTCGATCTTGGCCTGGTTGGCTTGGGGATCCTTGGCCAGCTCGAACATCTCGCCGCGGAGCCGGGCCGTCTCTTCGCGGAAAGCCCGGCCGTCCGCCCTGCGGGCCCGACGCAAATCGCCGAGAGCCTTGATCTGTTCCGGGGTCAGGCCGAGGTCCGCCAAACGGCGGCCGGGCTCGACCGAGGCTCGGCCGGGAGCGGCCGCCTGGCCGGTCTCCTGGGCGCCGGCGACGAGGGGGAAAAGGGCCGCGGCCAGGAAGGCGGCCGCCGCGATGAGGACCGGGGTCCTGCGGGTCTTTGCTTTCATGATCGTCCTCCTGAGGTCATCTCGATCCGTTAGACGGCGGCGGGAGGAAAACCTTTGCGGCGTCCAGCCTGGATTATTCACGAGCCGAGGCGGCTGCTAGGCGGTCCGGTGACGAAGGCGGTCGATCGCCACGGCGATGATGATGATGGCCCCGATGATGATCTCCTGGATGTAGTTCGGCCAGCCCATCATCGTGCAGCCGTTGCGGAGGAAGGACATGATCAGGACGCCGACCATGGTGCCGAGGATGCTGCCTTCGCCGCCGTTCAGGCTGCCGCCGCCGATGACGACCGCGGCGATGATGTCCAGCTCCAGCCCGACGGCCACGGTCGGATCGCCGACCGTGAGCCGGGAGAATTCCATGACCCCGCTCAGGCCGCAGAAGAGCCCCGAGACCGCGTAGACCAGGACCTTGACCTGGCTCGTCCGGATGCCGCAGAGCCGCGCCGTCGATTCGTTCGAGCCGACGGCGAAGACGTGGCGGCCGAAGACGGTATATTTCAGGAGGACGGCCATGGCCACGGCGAAGAGGATGACGATCCAGATCCCGGGCGCCAGGAGGAGCCACGAGGGACGGGGGCTCTTGGCCATGAGCTCGTTGACCCAGGTCATGGGCGCGTCGATCTTCTGGTTGCCCGCGATCCACTTGGCGGCGCCCCGGGCGATGCCCATCATGCCCATGGTCACGATGAACGGGACGAGCCGAAGCCGGGTGACCAGTCCCCCGTTGGTCAACCCGACCAGCCCGCCGGTGAGGACCCCGAGGAGGATCGCCATAATGGGGGCGGCCCCGGCGTTGACGGCATAGGCGGTGATGACGCTCGCCAGGGCGATATTCGAGGCGGCGGAGAGGTCGATGCCGCCGCTGATGATGACGAGCGTCATGCCGAGAGCGCCCAGGGCGACAATGACCGACTGCGTGGCGACGCTCTTGAAATTCGCGGCCCTCAAGAACCGGCCCTGGACTTCGGGGATCAGGGCGAACAGGGCGATGACGAGCAGGAGCCCGATGAACGGGCCGAAGAGATTGAGGGCCCGGCTCATTCCGGTTCGACGTTGACGGCTCATTCCGCGTTCCTTTGTTCCATCGGCTTTTCCCGGGATGCCCGGCCCACCGTGGCCGCGGCCATCAGCCCGGCGGCGTCCCACGCGGACGTCGGCCGGGATTCGACCAGGATCCCCCGGTGGAAGACGGCGATCCGGTCGCAGATCCCGAGCAGCTCGGGGAGATAGGAGCTGACGAAGAGAACGGCCTTCCCCTCGCGGGCCAGCCCGCCGATCCACTCGTAGATCTGGCTCTTGCTGACGACGTCGATGCCGCGCGTCGGCTCGTCGAGGAGGAGGACGGAGGCTTTCTGATGCAGGAGCCGGGCCAGGGCGACCTTCTGCTGGTTCCCGCCCGAGAGGTCGCGGATCGTCTGATCAGGGCCCTCGGCCTTGATCTTGAGCGTCCCGATCAGGTCCGCGACGGCCCGACGCTCTCGGGCGAGGCCGAGGAGACCGTGGCGCCGATAGGGGGAGAGGTCGCTCAGGGTGACATTGCCGGCCACGGACAGGGCCAGGGCCAGGCCCTCGCCCTGCCGGTCCTCGCTGAGGAGTCCGAGGCCGTGGCGGATCCGGGTCCAGGGCCGGCGGCCGGAGAGCTCGGCCCCGGATACGACGACGGTCCCGCCTTCGACCTCGTCGAGCCCGAAGAGCGTCCGCAACACCTCTGTCCGTCCGGAGCCGATGAGACCGGCGACGCCGAGGATCTCGCCCTTCGACAGCGTCAGGGTGACCGGCGCCGTCATCCTCGAGCCCTTCAGGCGGTCGAGGGACAGGACCGGCTCGCCGACCGCGTGTTCGACCCGGGGGAAGAGCTGGGTGAATTTCCGGCCGACCATGAGCTGGATGATCTCCTCGAGCGCCGTCCCTTCCATCATCCCGGAGCCGACGCTCCGGCCGTCCCGGAGCACCGTGTAGGAATCGGCCACCCGCTGGATCTCCTCGAGGAAATGGCTGATGTAGATGATGCTGACATCCTGGCCCCTGAGCCCGCGGATGATCTCGAACAGCCGCTGGCTGTCCTCCTGGGTGAGCGAGCTCGTCGGCTCGTCCATGACCAGGATGCGGGACCTGTTCGTCAAGGCCCGGGCGATCTCGACGAGCTGCTTGGCCCCGACGCTCAGCCGGCCGACAGGGACCTCCGGCGAGATCTCGGGGTGGCGGACGAGCTCGAGAGCCTCGCGGACCTTCCGTTTCATGGACTTGCGGTCGAGCCAGCCCGCGGTATGGGTCTCGCGGCCCAGCATGATGTTCTCCTCGACCGTGAGGTGCGGGGCCAGGTTGAGCTCCTGGTAGATCATGGAGACGCCGCAGCGCAGGCCGTCGCCGGGCCCGGACGGGGCGTAGGGCCGGCCGTCGATCTCCATCCGGCCGGCGTCGGGGGCGATAGCGCCGCTCAGCACCTTCATCATCGTGCTCTTGCCGGCGCCGTTCTCGCCGATCAGGGCGTGGACCTGGCCGCGGCCGAGCTCGAAGCTGACGTCGTCGAGGGCCCGCGTCGCCCCGAAGCTCTTGCTCACCCCGGCCATGCGGAGGACCGGGGACGCGGCGGCCTCGTCTCTCATCAGTCGTTGATCATGGAGAGGTCGGGCGAGAGGAGGGCCTTGATCTCGGGGGATTCCATATTGTCCTTGGTGGCCAGGACGACGCCGGTGTCGATGATCTTCTCGACGGGTTCGCCGCGGAGGTGGGCGACGATGGTCTTGACCCCGAGATAGCCCATCTTGGCCGGGTTCTGGATGACGAGGCCCTGGATGTCGCCGTCGCGGAGGCCCTGGACGAGCTTGGGCGAGCTGTCGAAGCCGACGAAAACGACCTTCCCGGCGAGCCGGGATTCCTGAAGGGCGCGGAGCGTCCCGAAGGTGCTCGATTCGTTCGGCGCGAACACGCCTTCGACGTCGGGAAAACGGCTGATCAGGTTCTCGGCCAGCTGGTAGGCCGTCTCGGTGGTCGCCCCGGCGTACTGGTCCTTGACCAGGAAGACGATGCCGGGGAACTCCTTGGTGACGGTATCGAAGAACCCGGCCTCCCTCTGAACGGTGCTGGCCGACCCCTCCTGGTAGCGGATGAGGAAGATCCTGCCCTTGCCTTTGAGGAGCTCGCCGAGACGCCGGGCGGCCAGGACGCCGCCCTTGTAGTTGTCCGTGGCGACGTAGCTGA
The DNA here is from genome assembly GCA_049696855.1 of Candidatus Aminicenantales bacterium. Taxonomy (GTDB): domain Bacteria; phylum Acidobacteriota; class Aminicenantia; order Aminicenantales; family Saccharicenantaceae; genus RBG-16-66-30. The sequence goes on along the minus strand of JBAVUQ010000023.1, from coordinate 6,450 downwards.
CGTAATCGCTCCCCTGGAGCGCGGAGTCGATGATGACGACCGGGATCTTCTCCCGCGCGGCGTCCTGGATGGGACGCATGAGCGCCCGGTCGTCGAGCGGCGCGAGCACGATGCCGTCGACGCCGCTGCTGATAAAATCCTCGACCACGGTGATCTGCTGGGCCCGGTCGTCCTCTTTCTGAGGGCCCTTCCAGATGACCTTGACCCCGAGCTCGCGCTCGGCCCGGACGGCGCCGGCGTGGATCGACTTCCAGAACTCATGGGTCGTCCCCTTGGGGATGACGGCGATGCGGAGGGTTTTGGCCGTCTCGGAGCCCGAAGGTCCGGAGGTCTTCTTGGAGCAGGCGGAAAAAGCCAGGGCCGCGCCCAGACCTGTGATCAGGATCTTGGATGCGAGGGGTTTCATGGCCTCAGTATACTCAGAAGGCGCGGAACGGTCAAAGAGACCGCCGAAAAAAAATAGAGGGGAACCACCTTCGGGGAAGGCCGCGAAGGTGGTTCCCCGTCCAGGCCGGAAACCGCGGTCCCCGGCCTCGTCTTGTCTCGAAAAGATCCCTTACTTCTTCTTCAGGATGGGCATCCCGGTCTTGGTCGTCTCCTGGACCATGTAGCCGGCGGGAACCGCATCCAGGGCGCCCGGCCGCACATCGCGGGCGAAGTAGAAAATCATCTGCTTGCGGCCGCCCTTGAGAAGGACTTCCTTCGAGTGGAGAAAGTAGCTGACGCCCTTCGAGTTTTTGAATTCAAAAGCCATGTCTATGACCTCCCTGACGAATTATGGACTTTGCCTGCGAGGACTCGACGTTTGAGTTCCCGATGAGATGATAACTCTCCTCTCGACTTTGTTCAACTAATATAAAAAATCCCGCCTGATGTCAAGACCGGCCTCGAGACGGACCCGGAGCGGCCTCACTGGATGAAATCGACCGACGGCGGCATGTCCGCGGGGATGATCGTCCCGTAGGCGTCCTCGTAGCGCTTGATGTTGGCCTGCAGGGCTTCGAGGAAGCGCTTGGCGTGGGCCGGGCTGACGATGATGCGGGCGACGAGCTTGCCGAAGGGGCCGTCGGGGAAGAGGAAGGCGAAGTCGAACAGGAATTCCTCCCGCGAATGGCGGATGGCGGCCAGGCTGGCGTATTGGCCGAGCGCGACCGCTTCGTCGACCTTGATCTCGACCTTCTTGGCGTCGGCTTTCTGGTCCATGCTCCCTCCAGGATCCGGATGTCCTCTCTATTCTGAGGGGAATGCTCAGGAAAATCAATAGGTTGAAAGCCTTTGAAAATAATTGTTAAAAAAGGAAAAAAACGCTTTACAGAAGGACTTCGGGTGCTATAATGATATTGGCTTTCTTGCGCGGGCTGGAGAAAGCCCCCACCTTTTTGGTTCCCATCATCAACCCCCCTTTTGCTGACAACAGCCCGCACTTCTCCTCCGGGACCCCGGGGGGGGTGGTGCATAAAATATCAGTCGGTGTAATAGAGGATCGTCCGCAGGACGGCGGCTTCGCAGACCTTGCAGAAGGGCTTCGTGCCTTTGGTGAACATCAGGCAGTCGATCTCGGGACGATAGAGCCCCTTGGCGGCATACCCGGCCCCTTCGAAGGCGCCGACCTTGCCCCAGAACTTGCTCGCCCTCAGGAAGGCGTCGACCTTGTCGGCGTGCTCGCGCGACAGCCGCTCGGAATCCTCCTCGGCGCGGGCGACATCGGCCGCGGCCGCCCCTTCCCTCTTCATCCGGGCGATCTTGTCATTCACGTCGGCGCGGATCTTCTGATAGGCGTTGTCCATGTCGTCGAAGGCCGCTTTCTCCCAGGGGGTCGGGACGGCCACGCCGGGGCTGATCAGGGCTTTCCATTTGAGCTTCCCCGGATCGAGCAGGGCGGTGATATTCGGCTCGGCGGGCTCGACGCCGCGCGGATAGAACTCGTTATAGGCGACCTGCGATGTGTAATACTCGTCGCCCAAGCCGGTGAACGAATGGCCGAATTCGTGGAGAAAGAGGTATTCGTACCACTGGTTGTCGGTCGTGAACGTGCAGTAAAGGTTGTAGATCCCCCCGCCGCCGTAGCGCTTGTGGTTGACCATGATATAAAGGGCGTCGTACGGCGTGTGGGCGGCGATATCCCGGAGGCTCTTGTTGTCCTCGGTCAGGAGGTAGCGCTCGGAGCCGAGCGAATCGAAGGTCGTGCCGAGGGCGGTCGACTTGAACGAGCCGTGGCTCGGCTCGTCGCTGCCGCTTTCGGCCGAGGGCTTGAAGACGCCCGAAATATTGAACAGGTCCTTGTGGGATTTGTAGGGCTCGAGCTTGAAGAAGACGCCGACGAACCGGGCCAGGTCGGCCTCGAATTTGGCCTCCTCCTCCGCCGTGTAGCCCTCGGCGATGATGGCCACATCAACCTTGCGGCGGGGCTCGCCGGATTTGAGCGCCTCGACGACCTTGACCCCGGGGATGAGACGCTCGCGGATGACGGACACGGCCGCCGGGTCGATCGTCTGGCTGAAGACCGGCTTGGCGACGTTCTGCCGGTCCCTGGCTTCGACCGTGAAACGGACGGGCTTTTTCGGGTACGGCAGGAGGGCCGATTCGTGGTAGGTCCGGAGGACGCCCTTGACGCCCGGGTCGGAGGTCTTGTATTCGCTGAAGTAGCTGTCGAAACCCTTGCTGAAGATGAGCGTGCCGGTCGCGTCGTCATAGACCTTGACCGTGTACCGGCCGAGGTCGAACGGATCGATGAGATGGGTCCGGCTCCCGGCCCAGATCCCCTGGTCGTAGACCTGGTCCAGGGCGAGCGTCTCCATGGCCGCATTTCCCGTGTGGTAGTAATCGACGCGCAGGGTCTTGTCGACGAACCAGTCGTCGAAGGCCGGGCCTTTCTGGGCCTGGGCGCAGCCGGCGACGGCGGCGGCCAGGACGAGGATGACGAACAGGCGCTTCATGGGTCCCTCCCTCAGGCCGGACGGACGATCCGGCCGGCGGTTTCCTTGATGATCTTGAACGCGGCCGCGGCGGTGATGGTCGAGGCGTCGCGCGTCGGATTCAGCTCGACGATGTCGAGGCCGACGATCCGTCCCTTGAGCGACTGGATGACCTGGAGGGCCTGGCGGGTCGTGAGTCCCCCGGGCTCGTGGTGGGAGACGCCCGGGGCGAAGGCCGGGTCGAGGGCATCCAGGTCGAAAGAGATATAGACCGGATTGGCGGAACGAAGATGGAGCGGGTCCTGGATGTCCTTCATCTCGATCATGCGCACGCCCCTCTTGAGGGCCGTGGCGCGGTGGGCGGCGGTGATGGCCCGGACGCCGACCTGGACGACGCTCGCGGCCAGGCCGTCCTCGAGGACGCGGGCGAACGGGCAGGCGTGCGACAAGCGGTCGCCGTAGAGGTCCTCGTAGAGGTCGGGGTGGGCGTCGAAGTGGAGGATGTCGAGGGGCTTGAATGACCGGGCGAAAGCCTTGAGCACGGGATAGGTGATCGAATGGTCTCCGCCGATGACGATCGGCGTCGCCCCCTTGGCCAGGATCGCGGCCACGGCCTTCTCCGTCAGAGCGAAGGACTTATCCGGGTCGCCGGACGTGTCGACGTCGCCGAGGTCGACGAGGACCGTGTCCTCTTCCAGGTTGACCCCGAGCTCGGTGTAGCCGCAGTAGCACTTGCCGGTGGAGACGGCCCGGACGGCCGCCGGGCCGCCGGCCGCGCCCCGGAGGTAGCTCGACTTCTCGTCGAAGGGGACGCCCAGGATGGCGATCTTGTAGTCGGGATTCTCGGAAAGCGGCTTCGCGGCCCCGCCGAAATCGGACATCGTCGACCTCCTCGGATGACGTTCGTCCGATTATACCCGAATCAAGACTCTTCCCCAAGAAGGACGAGGGGAAGAAGGAGACTGAAAAAAGACCGGGGAGAGAGATCCTCCTCTCCCTTTTCACAACCTTGGCACTGAGGGCAGAATCTCATGGGGAACAAGGACGGTCAATCGCCCGGCGGGGTGAATGCCGAGGTGAGAAAATTCCCCTTTTCTCACCGCTGAAGACTACCCGGCAATGTCTCGGGATGTCTCTGATGGCCCATGATGTTCAACGCGTTTGAGCCGGGGCCCGATTGACTTTGGACCGCCGTTCCGTAAAATAGGGGCGATGTCCGACGCGATCCGGATCGAGAACCTGAGGAAGAAATTCCGCGTCGGTTTCATCCCCAAGCCCCGCGAGATCCTCAAGGGCATCACCTTCTCCGTCCGGGAGGGCGAGACCTTCGGCTACCTGGGCCCGAACGGCGCCGGCAAGACGACGACCATCAAGTGTCTTCTCGATCTCATCCATCCCGACGCGGGCACGATCGAGATCCTGGGCCGGCCCCACTTCCGGCCCCGCTCCCGCGAAGCGCTCGGCTTCCTCCCGGAGAACCCCTATTTTTACGATTACCTCACGGCCCGGGAGTTCCTGGCCTTTACCGCCGACCTGTTCGGGATCGGCCGGGACGAGAAGACCGCGCGCATCGCCCGGCTGCTCAAGCTCGTCGGACTCGAGCGGGCCGCGGACCTGCCGCTCCGGAAATACTCGCGGGGCATGCTCCAGCGGGCCGGTCTGGCCCAGGCCCTGGTCAACGACCCCAAGCTCGTCGTCCTCGACGAGCCCCTGGGCGGCTTGGACCCGCTCGGCCGCAAGGAGATCCGGGACATCATCGTCCGCTTCAAGGAGGAGGGCAAGACGGTCTTCTTCACTTCGCATATCCTGCAGGACATCGAGATGATCTGCGACCGCGTGGCCATCATCGTCGGCGGCCGCATCGTCAAGGAGGGCGGTCTGCGCGACCTCGTCTCGGAAAAGGTCCTGTTCACGGAAGTGACCGTTTCGGGCATCCCGCCGCAGACGTTCGCGGGCCTGGGCGAGTGCGTCTCGGCCCAGGGCGACCGGGTCCTTCTCAAGCTTTACGACGAAGCCCTGGTCGACGAGATCGTCAACCTCATCCACGACCGCAAGGGCCGGCTCATCGCCCTGAGCCCGCGGACCGAGACGCTCGAGGACATCTTCGTCGACACGGTGACACGGACATGAAGATCGGGGCCATCGCCGGGATCACGTTCAAGGAAGCCAAGCGCGACCGCATCCTCTACCTGCTCTTCTTTTTCGCCGCCCTGGGCATCGTCGCGTCCCGGGTCCTGGCCATCCTGACCGTCGGCGACCGGGTCAAGATCATCAAGGACGTCGGCCTGGCGTCGATCTCGCTCTTCGGCGTCCTCATGGCCATCCTCATCGGCACGGGCCTCGTCTACAAGGAGATCGACAAGAAGACGATCTACACCCTGCTGGCCAAGCCGCTCCACCGGGCCGAGTTCATCCTGGGCAAGTTTCTCGGCCTCGTCCTGACGCTCTTCGTCATGACCGCGGCCATGACCCTGATCTTCCTGGCCATCGTCTACGCCCACACGCTCAAGATCGAGGGCAGCCTGCTCGTGGCCGTCGCCTACATCTTCCTCGAGCTCGTCCTCATCACCGCCGTGGCCATCCTCTTCTCGACCTTCTCGACGCCCATCCTGAGCTCGCTCTTCGCCCTGGCCTTCTATCTCATCGGCCACCTATCGTGGGGACTCGAGCTCCTCATCAAGAAGATGCGGCCCGGAGCGGGGAAGGCCCTCGTCAAGGGCCTGGCCTTGCTCCTGCCCGACCTCGAGAACTTCAACTTCAAGACGGAGGTCGTCCACGGTCTGCCCATCCCGCCGGGGATCTATCTCTCGTCTTTCCTCTACGGGGTCTGCTACACGGCCCTCATCCTCGGCCTGGCCGTGCTCATTTTCCGGCGGCGGGATTTCATCTGAGCATTCATGAAAACGCCGCTTTTCATGGGCGAACGCGCGACGGTCCGGAAGGGCTCGGCGACGGTCCTCCTCGTCCTCTTCCTCCTGGCGTCCGCGTCCGCCGTCGTCGTCCTCAAGGCCGCGACGGACAGGGTCGTCCGGAAGAAGATCCCGGGGTCGTCCATCATCTACGTGCCCTCCGGGAAATTCCTGAAGTACGCCGCCTTCGGCTATCGGGCCCTGGCCGCCGACGTCATCTACCTCTGGGCCATCCAGTACTACTCGACGCCGACGATCGACGACCGGTTCGACCACCTCGACCACATCTTCGCCATCATCAACGAGCTCGATCCCCGCTATCAGGACCCGTATGAGGTCGGGTCCCTGATCGCCGTCCAGGAGGGCCGCAACGTCGAAGGCGCGGCCCGGAGCGCTCTCGTCCAGTCCGCCTTCGCCATCCTCGACCGGGGCGCGGCCAACAATCCCGACCAGTGGGTCTATCCCTTCGACGCCGGGCACATCGCCCTGATGACCCTCAGGGACTATCCCCTGGCCGAGAAGTACTTCGAGCAATGCGCCAGGATCCCCGGCGCCCCGGAATTCGTCGAGAGGCTCAGGGCCAACGCCATCTTCAAGAAGGGCGACTTGAAGACCTCCTGGGAGAC
>JBAVUQ010000022.1:0-3852 GCA_049696855.1 Candidatus Aminicenantales bacterium | reverse complement strand
GCAGCCTGACCATCCTGGCCACGGCCCTGGTCGACACCGGGAGCCGGATGGACGAGGTCATCTTCGAGGAATTCAAGGGCACGGGCAACATGGAGATCAACCTCGACCGGCGCCTGGTCGACAAGCGCGTCTTCCCGGCCATCGACATCAGCCGGTCCGGAACACGGAAAGAGGAGCTCCTCATCGAGGAGAACGACCTCAACCGGATCTGGGTCCTGCGCAAGGTCCTCAGCCAGATGAATGAGGTCGAGGCCGTCGAGCTCCTCATCGACAAGCTCGGCAAGACCAAGACCAACCAGGACTTCCTCAACCAGATGACCAAGGGCATGTAGGAGGCCCGCCGTGCGGACCCTGGGCCTCATCGGAGGCATGACCTGGCACTCGACGATCGACTACTATAAGCTCATCAACCAGGGCGTCGCGGACCGGCTGGGCGGCACCCACTCGGCGAAGATCCTCCTCCTCTCGGTCGACTTCAGCCCGGTCGAACACATGCAGAACAGGGGAGAGTGGGGGGCGCTCGGACAGCTGATGGCCGGCGCCGCCCGGAGCCTCGAAGGGGCGGGGGCCGAGGCGCTCGTCATCTGCGCCAACACCATGCACCAGTTGGCCGACGACGTCACCGCCGCCGTGCATATCCCGCTCATCCATATCGCCGACGCGGCGGCCGCCAAGGTCAAGACGGAAGGCCTCAAGACCGTCGGCCTCCTCGGCACCCGTTATACGATGGAGATGGACTTCTATCGGGGGCGCCTCGAGGCCAGGCATGGTCTCAAGGTGCTCGTGCCCGGCGAGCCGGGGCGGACGATCGTCCACGACATCATCTACAAAGAGCTGGCGCACGGCCTCGTGAGGCCGGAGGCGCGGCAGGCCTATGTCGAGGTGATCTGGGACCTGGTGAAGCGGGGCGCCGAGGGCGTCATCCTCGGCTGTACGGAGATCCCGATGCTCATCGGGGCCAAGGACAGCCCGGTCCCGGTCTTCGACACGACGGCCCTTCACGCTGCAGCCGCCGTCGACTTCGCCCTCGCGGCCTAAGCTCGGGCCCCGTGGGCCCGAATGGCCTTCAGGGACTCGATCAGGTGCGACGCTTCTTTCCGGGTCAGGACATCCAGGCCATCCCGCCGGTAATATTTGTGGACGAAATTCCTCAGATGGGTTTCCTCCCAGCCGAGCTGGCCGGCCAGGGACTTGATGAACAGCTTCTGCTTCAGGGTCATGCCGGAGGCGTTGACCCGGTAGTAGTCGCTGCGCACGAAGAACCTCATGATCTTTCGGAACCCGGCCTCGTCGAGATCCTTGGAGCTCTCGACGCCGGCGATCCTCTTGAGGAGGCAGCGGTAATCCGGGTCGCTGATGCCGAGCTCTTTCTTGACGATGTGGATGAGGGCCAGCTTCTTCCTGTCGAGCGAGCCCGGGCCGGGCCCCGGAGCCGGGGACTTGCGAAGCGGCCGTCTCACGTCGATTTCCGGTTCTTTTGCCATCTCTCGAACCTGGCCAGGGCCGCGTTGAGATCCAAGCGTTTCTTGAACAGGTCGCGCCAAGCGTCGCCCTTCCGGGCTATCCGCTCCGGGACCGTGCGGATGTTGAAATAGAGGGGATCGAGCCGGGCCGTGACCTCCTTCCATTCGAGAGGCGTCGACACGGGCGCCCCCTCCCGGGGCCGCAGGGCGTACGGGGCGGCCATGGTCGCTCCGCTGCGGTTTTGAAGATAATCCAGGTAGACCCGGCCCTTGCGCTTGGCCGGCGTCCTCTCGAGGCTGGTCAGATCCGGGTTGCGGCGATTGACGACCAGGCACACCAGGTGGGCCAGCTCCCTGGCCTGATCGTAGCTGAACCGGGGCGCCAGGGGGATGTAGATGTGCAGGCCCGTAGCCCCCGACGTCTTGCAGAAGGCCGGGATGGCCATCTCGTCCAGGAACGCCTTGGCCGCAAGGACCGCTTCGACCACGCTCGCGAACGATGTCTCGAGAGGATCGAAATCCAGCACGATGTAGTCCGGCGAATCCACATGCGGCACCGACGAGCTCCAGACATTGAGCTCGATGCAGCCCAGGTTGGCCTCATAGATCAAAGTGTCCCTGTTCTGGCAGACGAGATAGCGGATGCTCTTGTCGTCGCTTTCGGTCGTGAGCTTCACGGTCTTCACCCATGGGGGAGGCGCCTGGACCAGGTTCTTCTGGAAGAAGCTCTCGCCCGTGATGCCGTCGGGATGCCGGTTCAGCGCCTGCGGCCGGTCCTTGAGATAGGGGAGGACCCACTCCGCCATCCGCCAGTAGTAATCGATCAGGTCGCCCTTGGTGTATCCCTCTTGCGGCCAATAGACCTTGTCGAGATGGGTCAGCTCGGCCCGGGTCCGGAGCTTTGCCTTCGAGAAGACGGATTCCCGGGGCTCGGCCGCCTCGGGCTCGACCTCACGGGCGCTTTTGTCTTCCCGAAGGCCCAGAAAGACGGGGTGCCGCATAAGCCCTTCGCCGGTCCATTCGCTGAACTTGACCTCGCAGATCAGGCGCGGCGCGACCCAGGTCACGGGCATGTTGGTTGCGGGCTCCTCGGCGAAAGGGGACTGGGGCGTCGCGAGCGGCATCAGCTTGGCGTAGATGTCTTTCAGCGTGCGCTCGGTGAAGCCTGTGCCGACGTGGCCGATATAGGTGAGCTTGCCCTTTTTGAAGGCGCCCAGGATCAAGGCCCCGAAGTGCTTGCGGGAGGCGCGCGGCCGGGTGAAGCCGCATATGACGGCCTCCTGCCTTTTTTGGGCCTTGATCTTGAGCCACTCCCTGGTCCGCACACCCGAGCGATAAGGGCTGCTCATGTCCTTGCCCACGACGCCCTCGAGTCCGTTGGTCTCTGCGGCTCGGAAGAAGGCCCAGCCCGTCCTTTCGACCGCCTCGCTTAGCCGCACCGTCTCGGAGACGGGGAGGAGCTTCTCCAGGATGGTCCTGCGGCGCCTGAGCGGCAGCCCCCGGAGGTCGTATCCCGCGGCATAGAGCACGTCGAAGACATAGTAGAGGATGCGTCCTCCCCCGGTCCGCATCGAGTTCTGGAGGTCCTGAAAATGCGGCCGGCCTTGGGCGTCAACGGCCACGATCTCGCCGTCGAACATGACATTGACGGGGAATCCGTTCAAGGCCGCGGCCACGGTCGGGAAGCGGGCGTTCTGGGTCTTGCCGTTGCGGGAGAGGAGGCGGACTTTTCCCCCCTTGATAGCGGCCAGCGAGCGGAAGCCGTCCCATTTCACCTCGAAGGACCAGCCGTCCCGATCGAACGGGCCGTCGATCAGGGTGGCCAGCATGGGACTGACCTCCGAGGGAAACGGCTTTTTGACAGCCCCCTCGAGGTCCCGCTTTTCGAGCGAACCGGCGCGCGGCGGCGGATCGGCCTTGGCCCCGCGGCCCCGGCCGGCCGGCTTGGGCGTGGGGGCCGGCATCGGCTCGCTCCTCTTCATCAGGAGCCATTGGTTGTTTTTGCCGTCTCCACGCGGCTTCAGGCGGACGAGCGTGAACAGGCCGCGGAGCTTTTTCCCGTCGAGACGGAAATCGATGTGGCCCTTGAGGAGCCCCGCCGCCATGGCCTTGGCCGGGTCCCGGCCCGGGGAGCCGCTCACGGCGTAGGTGCCCTTGTCCCAGATCTCGACCAGTCCAGCGCCGTATTCGCCCTCGGGGATGCGGCCCGCGAAGTGCTGGTATTCCACGGGATGGTCCTCGACCATGATGGCCAGCCGCTTATCGTGAGGGTCCATCGAAGGGCCCTTGGGAACGGCCCAGCTCTTCAGGACGCCGGCGTGCTCCAGGCGCAGGTCGTAGTGGAGGTGCGAGGCCTGGTGCTTCTGAACGACAAAATGACGCCCCTCTC
>JBAVUQ010000021.1:0-14121 GCA_049696855.1 Candidatus Aminicenantales bacterium | reverse complement strand
CCTCATGGCTTTTCTGGACAAAGCCCTGGGAGACGCGGCCACCACCAGGAATTGGAACACGATCATCAGGATCACGGGTTAGGACATCCTCAACGAAAGGGGACACGCACAATGGAACAAACCACAGCGCTCAAGGCCGCCTTACCCGCGCCGAAGGGGCGTTCCGTGGTCAAGCCGGTTCTGGCCGGTAGAAAGCTGACGAGCCTGCCGAATATTGGCAAGACGACGGCCGCGAAACTAGAAAAGATAGGCATCAAGACGCCGGAGGATTTCCTCGCCCGCGATCCCTATGACGTCTTTCACGAACTGAAGACAAAGGTCGACCCGACGCTCTGCCGCTGCGCCCTGGCCGGGATCATTGGGGCCAGGACAGGGGAGCCCTGGCACAAGATCACCGAGAAGACGGCCGCGGAGTACGAGCGGCGCCATCCCGGCCACAAGTGGGGACCCTGCTAACCGGCCTCCCGCGTTTGGCTTTCCTCCCGGACTCATGCTAGAATAGCGCCACGTTTCCTGACCGCGGAGAGGTGCTGGAGTGGTCGATCAGGAACGCCTGCTAAGCGTTTGCCCTGGCTCAAACCGGGGCCGCGGGTTCGAATCCCGCCCTCTCCGCCATTGATCTCTTCTGATGATGGAAATACTCGGCCTTCTACGGCCATGTCTTTTTCGTCACGAAATGGACCGGCCGAAGACCGCTATCCGCCTTGACTTTGAGTTCATGTTCCCCTAGATTTGGGGACGGATGTTTTCTTTCCTGGGCATTCTCCGTCCCGCCCCACAATTCCCGACGGAGAGCGAAAGGCCACAGATATGACAATGATGCGTCGATTTCCGGCCGTGACAGCCGTCGTCCTCGTCGTGGCCGTCGTCGCGGCCGGCTTGTCTTGCGCCAGGAAGCCCCAAGGCCCCTCCTACGCGACGATCCTCAAAATGTTCGTCGACCCGCCGGCCGAATACCGCAGCGCCCCGCTCTGGGTCTGGAACGACCGGATGACCAAGGACCAGATCAAGCGCGAGCTCGAGGACTTCAAGGCCCGCGGCATCGGCGGCGCTTTCATCCATCCCCGTCCGGGCCTCATCACGCCCTATCTCACGGATGAATGGTTCTCACTCTGCGCTTACGCCGTCGAGGTCGGGAAAGGCCTCGGCCTCAAGATCTGGCTCTATGACGAGAACTCCTACCCGTCGGGATTCGCCGGCGGCCACGTCCCCGCGGCCATGCCCGACGCCGGCCGCTCGGGGCTGAGGATGCGGAAGTACCAGGGACAGCCGCCCGCGAAGCTCGACCCGGCGCCCCTCGTCGTCCTGCGCCGGACCCTGACCGGGCTTGAGGATGTCACCGGCAAGTCTCTTCCCCCGGGGTCCGCCGCGGCCACCTACTTTGTCTTCGACGTCGTCCGCTCCGCCCCGTCCCCGTGGCATGGCGGCTTCACCTACGTCGACATCATGCGCAAAGACGTCACCGAGAAATTCCTCGACCTGACCCTCAACGGCTACAAGAGCGCGATCGGCAAGGAGTTCGGCCTGACCGTTCCCGGCGTCTTTCAGGATGAGGCCGAGATCTCTCCGGCCGGCGGCCGCGAGGCCGTGAACTACACGCCGGCCCTCTTCCAGGCCTTCCAAACGCGCTGGGGCTATGACCTCCGGCCGGAGCTCGTCGGGCTCTTCGAGGAGACCGGGAGCTGGAAGCGCGTCCGCCACGACTTCTACGCGACGCTCCTCGATCTCTTCATCGAGAACTGGGCCAAGCCTTATTACGCCTATGCCACAGACAACAAGCTCATCTTCACCGGGCACTATTGGGAGCACGAGTGGCCGCGGCCGCGCGTCTCCCCGGACAACCTGGCCATGGCCGCCTACGCCCACATGCCCGGCGTCGACATCCTGATGAACGAATACTCGACCGGCCCTGACGCCCAGTTCGGCAACGACCGGGCCGTGCGCGAGATCCGCAGCTCCGCCAACCAGCGCGGCCACGAGCGGACGATGTCCGAGACGTACGGCGCCGGCGGCTGGGACCTGACCTTCGCCGACCAGAAGAGGATCGGCGACTGGGAATACGCGCTGGGGGTCAACTTCCTCAACCAGCACCTGTCCTACGCCACGATCATGGGGGCGCGCAAGCGCGACCACCCGCTCTCGTTCTCCGACCACGAGCCCTGGTGGCCCTACTACAACAGCCTGGCCGACTATTTCGGGCGGCTGTCCGTGGCCCTGAGCCTGGGCCGGCAGACGAACAAGGTCGCGGTCATCGAGCCGACGACGACGGCCTGGATGTACTATTCGCCCGCGGCGGAAACAGAGGATTTCAGGACGGTCGGCGCCGATTTCCAGACCTTCGTCCACCTCCTCGAATCCGAGCACATCGAGTACGACATCGTCAGCGAGAAGACGCTCCAGGAGTTCGGTTCGGTCAGTCACGCCAAACTGAACGTCGGCTCCCGCTCCTACGGACTCGTCGTCCTGCCGCCGGGTCTGCGCAACCTCGAGGACACGACGGTGACACTCGTCCGCGACTACCTCATCCGCGACGGCAAGATCGTCTCGTGGGTCGCCCCGCCCGACTATCTCAACGGCCTCCCGACCGAAGACCTGCGTGAGCTCCAGGCTTCGTTCGGAGACCGCTGGCTTGACTCCGGTCCCGGGAGCGGCTTCGACAAGATCCGGCGGGCGAGCCCCCCCGCGATCGTTTTCTCGGGTCTCGAAGCCGGGGCCGAGCTCTTCCACCAGCGCCGGGAATTCGACGGCGGCCAGCTCCTGTTCCTGGCCAACACCGAGGCCGAGGCGACGACGGCCGGGACCGCGGTCCTGGCCGGAGGGTCGGTCGAGGAATGGGACGCGTTTTCGGGACGGACCAAGCCTTACCCCTTCGCGCGCCGCGGCGATAAGATCGAAGTCGCGTTTTCCCTTCCGGCCAAAGGCAGCCTGCTCCTGTGCGTGAGGAACGAGCGGACGAAGCCCGCGGCCGCTCCGCCCGCCCCGGCCTGGCAGGACGTCCCGGCCGAAGGAATCCTCAAGGTCGAGCCCCTGGCCCCGAACGTTCTCACGCTCGACTATTGCGACCTGACGATCGCCGGCAAGACCCAGAAGGACCTTTATTTCTATGACGCCCAGCGGAAGACCTTCCAGGCCAACGGGCTCGACCGCAATCCTTGGGATTCCGCCGTCCAGTACAAGACGAATATCCTCGACCTCGACAAGTTCCCGGCCGGTTCCGGCTTCGAGGCGGTCTTCTGGTTCCGGGCGGCGAAAGGCGATGCCCGGGATTTTGCCGACCTCAAGGCCGTGGTCGAGCGGCCGGCTCTTTTCCGGGTTTTCGTCAATGACAAGGAAGTCCAGCCCGCGCCCGGAGAGTGGTGGCTCGACCGGGCCTTCGGCGTCTATCCGGTCGGCGCCCGTATCGTCTCCGGGAAGAACAAGATCACGATCAAGGCCAGGCCTTTCACCATCCACAGCGAGCTCGAGCCGGTTTATCTCCTCGGGGACTTCCGTCTGGCCATCGCCGCCCGGGGATTCGAGCTTCATCCGTCCGCGCCTCTCGCGCCCGGGGCCTGGAACGCCCAGGGCTGGCCCTTCTATGGATCGGGAGTCCGCTATACGAGGACCTATACGATTCCGCCGGAGGGCGCCGGGACGTCCTACCGCCTGCGGCTCGGCCCGTGGCTCGGGGCGACGGCCGAGGTCTTCGTCGGCGGCAAGCGGGCCGGATCGGCCGCCTTCCCGCCTTTTGAGGTCGACCTGACCGGCGCCCTGGCCGCCGGTCCGAACGAGGTCTCCGTCGTCGTGTACGGGACCCTCCGGAACACGCTGGGGCCGTTCCACAACGATCCGCCCCTCGGCCGGGCCTGGCCCGGGTCCTTCCAGCAGGGAGCCAAGGGGGGGCTGCCTCCGGGGTCGGAATACTCCTCGGTCGCCTACGGCCTGTTCGAGGATTTTATGCTGATCAAGGGCCCAACGCGCTGAATTCCCGCTGAGAAAGGCAGAGACAAGGCATGAACCACGCCGTCGGATTCGACAACGCCCATTACCTCCAGGAACAGAAGAGAGCCATCCTCGAACGGATGGGCCGCTTCACGAGCAAGCTCTACCTCGAATTCGGGGGCAAGCTCTTCTTCGATTATCACGCCGCCCGGGTCCTGCCCGGCTACGACCCCAACGTCAAGATGAAGCTCCTCCAGGAGCTGCGCAGCCAGGCCGATTTCCTGCTTTGCATCTACGCCGGCGACATCGAGCGGAAGAAGATGCGGGCCGATTTCGGCCACACGTACGACGTCGACGCCATGAAGCTCATCGACGACCTGCGTGAGTGGGGCATCCTGATCAGGGCCGTGGTCATCACCCGCTTCGACAACCAGCCGGCCGCCCGGATCTTCAAGAACAAGCTCGAGCGCCAGGGCATCCGCGTCTATACCCACCGCTTCACCAAGGGCTATCCGACCGACGTCGACGTCATCGTCAGCGACGAAGGCTACGGCGCGAACGACTACATCGAGACCGAGCACCCCCTCGTCATCGTCACCGGGCCGGGGCCCGGCAGCGGCAAGCTGGCCACTTGCCTGTCCCAGATCTATCACGAGTACCGCCGGGGCATCGTCTCGGGCTATGCCAAGTTCGAGACCTTCCCGATCTGGAACCTGCCCCTCAAACACCCCGTCAATGTCGCCTACGAGGCGGCCACGGCCGATCTCTGCGATTTCAACCTGGTCGACCCCTTCCACCTCGAGGCCTATGGCAAGGTGGCCGTCAACTACAACCGCGACGTCGAGGTCTTTCCCGTCCTCAAGCGCATCCTCGAGAAGATCACCGGGGGCCCTTCGTTCTACAAATCGCCGACCGACATGGGCTGCAACGCCGCCGGGTTCGGCATCACCGACGACGCGGTCGTCCGGGAGGCGGCCAAGCAGGAGCTCATCCGGCGCTTCTTCCGCTACTCCTGCGAGTACACCCTGGGCTTCGTCGAGAAGGAGACGGTGCAGCGGGCCGAGCTGCTGATGAAGGAGCTCGGCGTCAAGCCCGAGGACCGGCGCGTCGTCGTCGAAGCCCGCCGCGCGGCCGAAGAGGCCCAGGCCGCGGGGAAGGGGAACAAGGGCGTCTTCGTCGGCGCCGCGATCGAGCTCCATGACGGCACGATCGTCACGGGCAAGAACTCCCCCCTCATGCATGCCGCGGCGGCCCTGATCCTCAACGCGGTCAAGACGCTGGCCGGGATACCGGACAAGATCCCGCTCCTTTCGCCCTCGATCGTCGAGTCGGTCGGGGAGCTCAAGAAAAGCGTCTTCGGGGCCAAGTCCGTCAGCCTCGACCTGTCCGAGGTCCTCATCTGCCTGAGCATCAACGCGGCCGCCAATCCCACCGCCCACCTGGCCCTGGAGAAGATGAAGGAGCTCCAAGGCTCGGAGGTCCACATCACCCACATCCCGACGCCCGGCGACGACTCGGGATTGCGGCGGTTCGGCATCAACCTGACGACCGACCCCAACTTCGCCAGCAAGCACCTGCTGGTGACCTGAGGGAGGCGGCCGTGAAGGAGATCTCTTCCGGGACGCTGAAGGCCAGGCACAGCACCTTCAAGAAGCGGCACCCCATGCGCCGCGCCGCGCTTTTCCTGGGGCTCGCCGGACTCGCCTATGCCCTCGCTTCGGCCGTGCTGGCCGTCGCCGGATCCGTGCCGACCGCCCCGGTCATCGCCGGGATGGGCGTCGACAATTACTACGCCTGGCAGATGTTCTTCATCCTGCCGCTCGTCTTCGCCGTCTGGGTGCTGGCTTCAGGCGTCCTCCTGGCGCTCGGCAGGAAGGGGAGTCACCGGAGCGACGTCCTGGTCAAAGCCTCCCGGGCGTGGGGCGGGCCGCTCCTCCTGGCCTGGGTCCCCCTGGCCGTCGAGGCGGGCTTTGCCGTCCTTGGCATGGGGCAGGCGGAGTGGGTGGACATCCTGTCAGCGCCCGGCCTGTGGCAGGCGCTTTATCTCGGGGTCTACGCGGCGGCAGCCTTGTGGGCTGTCGCGAGGTTCGTCCTGGCCGCACGGACGATCCATAAAAAATCCTGGCCGTCGGCCATTTTGACCGGACTTGCCGCGTCGGCGGTGGCCATCGGGGTCTTCGCGCTCTTTGTCCGCTGACAATTCGGGCGGCCGGGGGATGACGCAGGACGGATAAAAGAGGAGCGATCATGTCGAAGAACGACCGTTCGGACGGGCTCGAGATCAGGGAATTCCGGATCGAGGACTATGACCGGGTCATGACGCTCTGGGCGGAAGGCGGCCTTCCCCTGAAGCCCC
Organism: Candidatus Aminicenantales bacterium; assembly: GCA_049696855.1. Classification (GTDB taxonomy): domain Bacteria; phylum Acidobacteriota; class Aminicenantia; order Aminicenantales; family Saccharicenantaceae; genus RBG-16-66-30. The sequence goes on along the minus strand of JBAVUQ010000021.1, from coordinate 7,844 downwards.
GGGGCCGGGACAGCCGGGAGAATATAGTCCGCCAGATCGGGCTCCCGAATGTCCGTTTCCTCGTGGCCGAGGAAGGAAAGGGGGGGCGGGTCATCGGGACCGTCCTGGCCACTCACGACGGCCGCAAGGGCTGGATCAATCGCCTGGCGGTCGATGCCGCCGCGAGGCGAAAGGGGATCGGCGCCCGGCTCGTCGGGGCGGCCGAAAGCTGGCTCGAATCCCAGGGAATGGATATCCTGGCTTGCCTCATCGAGGAGGACAACGCCGTCTCCATGGCCGTCTTCGAAAACCTGGGCTACAAGAAACACCCCGAGATCATCTACTTCGCCAAGCGCAAATACCCCGGGGTCTAGCAGCGGGAGGCGAACCTTTATTTTTCCGGCGAAATTCGATAAGATAACTAGGAATTCATCTCAGCAGGAGACGTGCCCGCATGAAACCCCGAGAGATCGTCCCGGATGTCCACTACGTCGGCGTGCCGGACTTCGACCGCCGGATCTTCGATTCCCTCATCCCTCTGCCCGACGGCACGAGCTACAACTCGTATCTCATCCATGGCCGGGAAAAGACGGCCCTCATCGACGCGGTCGACCCGGCCAAGCTCCACGTGCTCGAAGCCTATCTGGCGGACGTCCCAAAGATCGACTACGTGATATCCAATCATACCGAGCAGGACCACTCGGGCGGCCTCCCCTGGCTCCTCGGCCGCTATCCCGCGATCGAGGTCCGTTCATCGGAGCCGGCCAAGCCGATGCTCGTCGATCACCTTGGCCTCAACCCGGCCAGGATCCGCACGGTCGCCGACGGCGAACGGCTTGAGCTCGGGGGCAAGACGCTCCGCTTCATCTACACGCCCTGGGTCCATTGGCCCGAGACGATGTCGACCTACCTCGAGGAGGACCGGATCCTCTTCAGCTGCGACTGGTTCGGCTCCCACATCGCCCAGACCGGGCTCTTCGTCGACGGCGTCGAGTGCATCATGGCCGAGGCCAAGAGGTATTACGCCGAGATCATGATGCCTTTCCGGAAGATCGTCCAGAAGAACCTCGACAAGATCAAGGACCTCGAGATCCGGCTCATCGCCCCGAGCCACGGTCCGATCCATCGCCTGCCGCAGTCCATCATCCAGGCCTATCGCGACTGGTCCGGCGATCAGCCCCACAACACCGTCGTCATCCCCTGGGTGACCATGCACGGCTCGACCGCTCTCATGGTCGATCGCCTCGTCACCGCCCTCGTCGAGCGCGGCATCCGGGTTTTCCCCTTCAACATGGCTTCGGCCGACATCGGCCAGCTGGCCATGGCCCTCGTCGACGCGGCGACGATCGTCGTGGCCACTCCGACCGTTCACGTCGGGCCGCACCCGGCGGTCTTCTACGCTGTTGTCCTGGCCAACGCGCTGCGGCCCAAGGTCCGTTTCGCCTCGATCATCGGCACCTACGGCTGGGCCGGAAGGATGGCCGAGACGGTCCAGGCGGCTATGCCCAATCTCAAGGTCGAGATATTGCCCCCCGTCATCGCCAAGGGACTGCCGAAGCCGGCTGATCTCGAGAGGATCGACGCACTCGCGGACGCGATCGCCGGCAAGCACAGGGAGCTGGGTCTGCTCTAGGCCCGGCCGCGCTTAGCCAGAAAATCGACGATCTTGACGCTCCCCGAGGGCAGGGGATATCTCCCGATGTTCTTCAGTATCACCCAACGCTGCCGGCGCCCCGCCGTGAAGCCCGCGCCGCTGATGCGGCAGCGGAAGGCGTGGAGCGTCGCCTCGAAGCGGGTGTAGGCGTGGCGCACGGTCGTCAGGCGGCGGATGTCCTCGATCTCGGCGCCGAGCTCCTCCCGGATCTCGCGCCGCAGGGCGGCCGTCAGCCCCTCGCCGGGCTCGACCTTTCCGCCGGGGAATTCCCATAATCCGGCCAGCAGGCCGCCGGCGGGACGCTCTTGCAGGAGGACCCGGCCGTCCTTTTCGATGACGGCCACGACGACCTCGATCCTCTCCAGGGCAAGCTTCTTCGGGAGCGGGATCGTTTCCTGCGTTCCTTCCCTCGCCGCCCGGCAGACCCGGCGGACCGGGCAGGCCAGGCACTGGGGGCTCCGGCTGCGGCAAACGAGCGCGCCGAGCTCCATCATCGCCTGGTTGAAATCCCCCGGCGAGGAAGCCGGAAAGACCTCGTCGAGGAAGGCGCGGAGCTGCCTGTCGACACGCGGCTCCGCCTTTCCGCGGATCCCGAGGAGCCTCATCAGGACGCGCCGGACGTTGGCGTCGACGACCGGCCGCGGCCGGCCGAAGGCCAGGCTCATGACCGCGGCGGTCGTGTAGGGGCCGAACCCGGGCAGGCGCCGCAGGGCCTCTTCATCGTCAGGGACCTTCCCGCCGTGCTCGCGGACGATCCGCTTGGCCGCCTGGTGCAGGTTTCGCGCCCTTTGGTAATAGCCCAGGCCCTGCCATTCCCGCAGGACTTTTCGCACAGGGGCCCGGGCCAGGCTCCGCAGGTCGGGGAAGACCTCGAGCCAGCGCTTGAAGTAGGGGATGACGGCCGGAACCGTCGTCTGCTGGAGCATGATCTCGGAAACCCAGATCCTGTAAGGATCCCGGGTGCGGCGCCAGGGCAGCCTCCGCCGATGGGCCCCGTACCAGACAAGGAGCTTACCGGCGAAGCTATTTCTTGTCAGCGGGACCCTCGTCAGTCTTCGGCGGCGCGGCCGTCCAGTCCTTCTTGTCCTTGGGCCACTGCTGCAGGAATCCGGAGTCGACCCGGAACAGGTAGCCTAGCCCCGGGCTCTTGAGCACGACCAGCTTCTTCGCCGCGTCCTCGCTCCCGACGAGGAGGATGGTCTCCTTCTCCTGGCCCACGGCGTCCTTCGTGCGGATCCGGATCTCCGCGCCGGGATCCAGCCCGTAGGCGGCCAGGGGTCCGGGATCGTCGACGAACGCGGCGGCCTCGAGGCCTTCGATCTTGCGGATGAAATCCTCGACCTTGAGCCGGTCGGCCTCTTTCTTGGCCGGGTCATCGAGGACCCAGCGTTCGGTTTCGCCTGACTTTTCCTTGACCGCGGCGATCTCGACGCCGTTTCGCTTCAGGGCGATTCTCGTCGCGTCCATGGCATAGAAATCGGCGACCTTCTTCTCCCGCATCTCGTCGACCTTGCGGTCAAGATCCGCGAGGACGGTCCCTTCGAAGGTGATGATCTTGGAGGATTGGGAGGTCGTGGCGTAGGAGTTTTCGCCCTCCTTGTGCAGGGAGAAAACGATCTCCTGGTTCGCCGCCGGGAGGGACAGGGCGACTTCATATTCAGGTCGATCGAGGCCGAACTCCTTGAGCGTCGCGGCGGACTTTTCTTCGGCCACGAAAGCCTTGGCCCTGAGCCCCGAGAGGGCATCCAGGAGCGAATCGATCAGGCCCTTGGCGGCGAGCGAGCTCAGCGGGGCCTTGAGGAACCAGCCCGATCCTTCACGGGCCGCCTGCCAGGCGACGTTCCTGGCCTTGACCCGGATCCCCTTGACGTCCGCGGCGGTGAACTTGAAAACGTCTTTCTGGCGGAAGTCGAAGACCGGCTTGTCGAGCGTCGTCTTCAAGGTCGACGGGAGAAGGACGATCCGCGGGTCGTCCTCGCGCTTGGCGAAGAGGGACTTGTCCAGCGGGTTCTCCATGCCGACGAGGAGGCGAACCGGAGCGTCCTTGCCCTTGACCCATATGGAGACCTCCGTTTTCGGGATCTCATAGGCGGCCGGGTCTTTGGCCTTCTTCTCGACGACGCGCTCGATGCGGAGCGAGGTCAGGGCGCTCACGAGGCCGTCGACCTCATACTCGTCGGCGGCCGCCTGGATCGGGGAGGTCAGCCGCCACGGGCCGGCCTCGTCCCGCTCGAATGTCAGGGTCCGGCCCTCGCGGCCGAGACTCACTTTGCGGACGTCACCGGACGCCAGGCTGATGAGCGTGTTCGAGGTCTCCTCGGCCGCCTTCTTCTTTTCCCCCCGGGAGTCGAAATAGAGGACCACAGCGATGACGAGGACCAGGACGGCGAGGAGGACGAGGGTCGTCTTGAATCTCACAGCGACCTCCTCCGGACCCAGACGGAGATCCCCAGCAGCAGGACGGCGAGCGGCAGGATGACGATGCTGACGAGGAACAGCAGCCGCCCCTGGGAGGGCGTCAGCTGGATCGTCCGCGGCGTCTGGGTCTTGGGCTGGATGGCGATGAGGTCGGACTCCTCGGTCAGCCAGTTGGCCACGTTGAGGAAGAAATTGCCGTTGCCGGACAGGCCGTAATAGCGGTTCTTGACGAAGTCGGAGTCGCCGATGACGGCCAGCCGGGCCTCCTTCTCGGAGGCCTCCGTCTTGGCCGGCGCTTCGGCCGGGGCCGGCTCGCCCGGCTTAGCCGGGGCAGGGGCGGGGGCGACGGCCGCGGGCTTGGTCTTGAGCGACTCGACCGCGGCCAGGCCGATCGGTCCCTGCCTGTCCTTGGCCGCGTCGAACTTGACCTCCTTCTGGTCGAGCTCCCGCTCGGACCAGGAATTGGGGCTCGTCTTGGCCAGCTCGGTCAGGGTCGCCCCCTCGGGCTTCGTGTCGGAGATCTCGACCGACCGGGCATAAGGAAAGAACGTCGCGTAGGAGAACTTGGAGGTGATGGCGTGGGGCTCATAGGTGCTGACGACAGGCATGAAATAATCCCCGCCGAGGAGCCGCGACACGGTGTCGACGACGATGTCGTTTTCGAGCTTGAATCCATAGCCCGCCAGGAAAGTGGGCAAGGTCGTGGCCGTCTCCGGATCGACCATGAAGAGGCAGCGCCCGCCGTCCGTGAGATAGGTCCGGATCGTCTCGTATTCGTTCGGCAGGAGGTCCTTCTGCGGGCCGGGAATGACCAGCAGGGCGCAGTCCTTGGGGAACCGGTCGGCCAGTGCCAGATTCTGCTTCTTGACTTCGTAGCCGAGCTTCTCGAGCTCGGCCTTGAGCGTCGAGAAGCCGTTGTCGCCCGCTTCGTCGATGGACTCCTCGCCATGACCCTCGAGGAAGTAGATGACCTTATTCCGGGCCCGAGTGGCCTTGATCAGCGCATTGGTGACGTCTTCCTCGGTCGTCGTCGTGATGCGGCTCTCCTTGTCCCCGGCCTCGATGACGGTCGTCCCGTCCTGGGTGATGCCGTAGCGCTTGACCAGGCCCGGGTTCTTGTCCGGGTCGATGAACTCGTACGAGACCCGGGGGGAGTGGTAGGCGTAGATCTTGAGCAGGCTCTCCATGGCCGCCCGGCCGGCGGTGCCCTCGCGGAAGAAGCCCTTGAACGTGATATCCGTCTTGAGGGCCTTGAGCACGGTGACCGACTGGTCGGACAGGCTGTGGAGCTTGGCCGCCGTGAAGTCCGCCCGGTAGTTGTGCTTCGAGAGGAAATAATTGGCCAGGCCGAGGATAGCCAGGACGAGAACGACGACAAGGACGAGGTTCCCCGAGTAGAGGAGGGACTTGCGCTGGAATCTCTGCGTGAGCCCGGCCCGGTTGAGGACGATGTAGGCGGCCAGGGCGATGAGACCGAGCGCCAGGACGCCCAGGGCGAGGGACTTCCTTTGCGGCCAGACGATCCAGCCGGCCAGGCCGGCGGCGATAAGAACGAGAGCCGCGGTATTGAGGTTCTTCTTCAAGGCGTCCATGTCTTACCTCCAACGCCGCGACTGGATGACCGAGTGGGCCAGGAACAGGCTGAAAAACGAGAACGTCAGGTAGTAGACGATGTCCTTCGTGTCCAGGATGCCGCGGGTCATGTCCTCGAAGTGGCCGGAGAAGGAGAGATAGCCGAGGACCGCCCTCCAGCTCCCGCCTCCGGACGAGGTGACCCAATTGAGGACGAGGAGCAGGAGCAGGGTGACGACGGTCAGAAAGGCGGCCACGATCTGGTTTTCGGTGAGCGACGAGAAGAACAGGCCGATGGCGATGAACAGCGCGCCCATGAGGAAGAGGCCCAGGTAGCCGGTGAGCCAGGGCGCGAGCTCGGGATTGCCGTAGGCAAAGGCGAAGATGGACAGAAGGGCGGTCAGTCCGAGCATGATCGTCCACATGACCAGGGCGGCGATGTACTTGCCGAGAACGATCTCGCCGACCGACAGGGGCGAGGTGAAGAGCAGCTCGTCGGTGCCGCTTTTCTTCTCCTCCGCCAGGAGCCGCATGGTCAGCAGGGGGGCGACGAGGATGAGGATGACGGTCATGTCGTGGAACAGGTGCGAAAAGACCATCTCGTTGATGTTGACCTGCTGGGCGTAATAGGGGTTCTGCATCATCTGCATGGCCGCGGCGTTGAACCATGAGATCAGGCCGTAGAAAAAGTAGCCGACCAGCAGGAGAAAGCCGGCGATGACGACGTAGGCGATGGGCGAGCTGAAATAGGCCCGCACTTCTCTTTTGACCAGGGACCAGACGTTCTTCATTGTTCGAGCCCTCCCGCGACGATCTTCATGTAGAGGTCCTCGATGCCGGCCACCGACCGCATCTCCTTGAGGCCGAGGCCCTTGTCCAGGACCAGGCGGGCGACGTCGTCGCGGAGGTCGCGGCCGCGGCCCCACTCGACCCGGATCTCGTCCCCCTCGACGGCGGCTTTCTCGACGCCGGGGAGGCCTCGGAAGAGAGCCGCCTCATCGGCTCCGCCGCGGCGGAGCCGGACGAGGACGCCGTCATTCTTCGCGAACGAGGCGGCCAGGTCGGCGAGCGAGCCCGAGGCCATGAGCCGGCCCTGGTTGATGATGACGACGCCGTCGCAGATCTGGGTGACCTCGGGCAGGATATGGGTCGAGAGCAGGATCGTGTGCTCGCCGCGAAGGCCGCGGATGAGCTCTCGGATCTCCCGGATCTGGGCCGGGTCGAGGCCGATCGTCGGCTCGTCGAGGACGAGGACCTTGGGGTCGTGGATCATGGCCTGGGCGATGCCGACACGCTGTTTGAAGCCGCGAGAGATGTTCTTGATGAGCCTCCGGCTGACCTCGCCCAGACCGGCCGAGGCGATGACCCGGGAGACCGCGGCCTTCCGCCCGGCCTTCGGGACCTGCTTGATCTCGGCGACGAAGGCCAGGTACGAGGCCACGGTCATGTCCTGGTAGAGGGGGACGACCTCGGGCAGATAGCCGATCGACCGCTTGACGTCGTTGGGCTGTTCGAAGACGTCGTACCCGGCGACCGTGGCGTGACCGGACGTGGCCGGAAGGTACCCGGTCAGGATGCGCATCGTCGTCGTCTTGCCCGCCGCGTTCGGGCCGAGAAGGCCCCAGATGCGGCCGGCCTCGACCTTGAACGTCAGGTCGCGGACGGCGACGAGCTCCCCGTATTTCTTGGTGAGCTCTCGGACTTCGATCATGTTCACCTCCGCTATAAGGTTCTCGAACCTCCGACAAGCCGGGGGCGTTGCGTCACATGCGCTCGGGCGGGGGGATGCCCATGAGCCCCAGGGCGGCGTGGATCTGCTCCTTGACGGTCCGGAGGACGAGGAGCCGGAACGCCCGGACCTCCAGGTTCTCTTCCGCGAGGATGGGATATTTGTGATAATAGCCGTTGAATTTCTGGCATAGGAGGAAAGCGAACTTGGCCAGGTGGGAAAACTCGAGGGCGGCGACCGACCGAAGGACCTCCTCTTCGAGCGAGGCGGCCGTCCTGATGAGGTCCCAGAAGTCGTCCGTCTCCGGGTCCGAAAGCCCGGCCGGGATCAGGGCCGCGCCGCCGGCCGGAGGCACGATGTCGGCCTCGGCCAGGCCGAACCGCTCCTTGAGCTTGCGGAAGATGCTGGCCAGCCGGACCGCCGTGTACTGCAGGTAGGGGCCGGTCTCGCCCTCGAAGCTCAGGGCCTCCTCGAAATCGAAGACGATGACCG
>JBAVUQ010000020.1:0-17706 GCA_049696855.1 Candidatus Aminicenantales bacterium | reverse complement strand
GACCGGGGTCGCGATGAGCTTGGGTACCTACCCGATGGCTGGGACTCGCATCTCCGCACTCTCTGGCCGTGACATCCAACGATCGAAAACTAGCGTTTTTCTCCCGCCTGATTGGCTCGGATGCCGGCCTCCCATTTCAGATATTCGCGGAAGGAGTAGCGGGCCGCGAATCCGGGTTCCCCGAGGACGCGCTCGGCGAGTCCTGTTTGGGGCTCGCCCATAGCGTTAAGATGGATCTTGTAGTAGCCGGAGGCCTTGACGAACACGGTCCTCGCCAGGCCGTCCTCAATAGGCGGCGCCGCGAACACGAGCTCCGTCCTTTCGCCCGGGTTCGGGCTCTCCAGGTATGAGCCGTCGGTCGCGGCCAGCGTCGCCCTCACGTCCCGGCCTGTGTGATCGACGGCCTTCTCGGCGGCTAGCTCGGTCCCATGGACGGGCACTTCTTCTCCATAATCCACGGCGAGAGAATTGATCATCCAAAAATTGACGGGAGGTCGCAGTTTGATACGGAGAGTCTCCCCTGGAATGTCGCCGACATCGAAGACATAGGCCTTGTCCTTGGTGATGACCGGCGCCCCGCCCATGATCATCGACCGGGCCTTCCAGCCGCCGGGAGTTTCCACCCAGACCTTGAGGGTGTAGAGCTCTTCCGTCGCCATCCAGCTTAGTATCCGGCCGTACATCGGTCCGTGGCCGTCGACGTCCTCGTACTGCTCGGGGAGCGAAGACCCATAGAGCTCGAGGAACTTCCCGGCGGATAGCGAACCCCACTGCGTCGTCCAGGCGTTAGCCAGGAGCTTGACCCTTTTCGCCCCAGCAGGCTTGCGAAACTCGAAGACGAGTTCGTCTCTGAACTCGCCGCCGTCGTCCGGATTTTTCTCCTCGAGGGCGCTCTGCCAGAGGGCTTTATCGCCTTTGGCTACGAAGGGTAAGATGTCCCTGCCGTTCTGGTCGACCGCGCTCACTGGAGGCCGGGGACTCGAGAACGTGTGAAAGCCGCCCGCCAGGTCGGGCGCGATCTTCGCTCCCGGGGCATGGTCGACAACCACGAGCTTCAGCTCGTCCGTATACTGCGTTTCGTCGAGCTCATTGGCCAGGAGGACACGGTAGACCCCGCCGATCTCGCGCAGATTCGACAACTCGACCCAATCCGTCCTTTTCAAGCCCTCGGAGATCGCGGCTCCGTAGGGCTCAGCGTCGAGGACGTATTCTTCCCCGTCCCAGGAGTAGATGAACGGGCAGGATTCCACATTCAAAAAGTGTGCAAGCGCCAGGGCGCTGATGAGCCCAACGACGACGATCCCCGCCGCGATCAACCCCGCGCCGGCTAAGACGCTCCTGCCGGTATCGCTCTTCCTTATCCAGACCTGCTGAACGTCCGAGAAGGGGATCGTGATCGGGACATAGGCGCTGAGATGAAGCTTGTCCCCCTCCTCGGTCGAGTAGACAACCTCGTAGGCCGAACCGCCCGCCGTGATAAGCGTGACGAGCTTGCCCTTTTTGTCGACGATCATTCTCTGGACGTCTGCGCGGTCAACGTCGATATATTGGAGGGTCTTCCCGATGATAGCGCCGGAGCCGGGAACGACCCTCCCGGGATCGTTTTTCCGAAAATCCACGATCTTTCCCGACTTGGTGACGACGCTGACGACCGCCGCCCGAGGATTGACGCTGTCGATCTCGGACCCGGCTCTGGTCACGGTGGAGACGCAGGATACGTTGAAAAGGCTAAAGGCCGGCAAGAGGAAGAAGGCAACGATTTTCTTGGCCATCATCAGCCCTCCTTTCCAGGATCACGGGGAACGGGCGCCGTTTCCCCCAAATAATTGCATTATAGGCCGGCACAGTGACGGAGTTGTCACGATTTTGTCAAGATTTATTTATGAAATGTCCGAGCCCGGCCTGGCTTATGTCCACCGATCGGGGCGATCTTTTTCGATGACTCAGCCACGGCCCCGTTTTTCTCCAACGTAAGGGCACAAACCACAACACGGCGAGTGTCCAAATACCCTCATAAAATTGAGCAGAGATTGAGCAAACTCTTGCTCAAAGCAGCTCAGTCCAGCCTAAGCGTGATCAAACCATCAAGATCGGCAAATGCAAGAAAAACAAGCTGGATACGCTCCAACAGGGGAGAATCCGGCGGTGTTGCTCCCGGATATCCAGGTCCAATTGACCCCATCGAATTTCCAAAGGTCGTTGAGGTCGCCGCCATAGGCAGTGAAATCGTAACCCATCCCGCCGAAAAACTGATCTGCTCCCCGGATCCTGGCCCAGATCGGGTGGCAGCTTTTTATGTTAGAGGCGGCATCCGGGAAGGAGCAAACGATAAATGACCCGCCTCCTTAAATCGGCTTCAAAGGGCAGGGAACGGTTCATTTCGGATCCAAAGGTCGGAGGTTCGAATGCTCTCAGGCACGCGGGACCGGATTGATACGCCCGTGAAAGGCTAATTCACCTTCTGAGGAACAGACCCAACCTTGATGAATTTCCCCTCGAACAGGAGTCCCCAGGTCATCCCGTCCTCCGAGACCTCGATCTTTTGCGTAAAGCTCATCAAATCCGCGGAGAACGCTTCGGTAACCCTTATCAACTGCTGTTTTCCCGCGACGGTCGACTTGCCTGAAAAACGAGAAACGTTCTTTTCGATCGTGTACTCGCCGGACATCGAGCTTCCGTCGTCTCCGAACGCCTGACTGGGATAAGTCTTGTTGATAGGGTCATAGCGGAGGATCTCAAAACCTCGCGTCTCTCCCGTGGCCCCCCGCTCTCTCCAGCGCCATTCGAGAAAATGGCCGCCGAGGATCATCTCACTGCTGGCGTCGCCGGTCACCTTTCCGGCGGCCCCCGACATCTCCTGGCTGTATTCCCCTTGATAGCTCCATTGGCCCACATAAACGGCCAGCTTGTTGATCTCCGGATCGGGTTTCGGCGCGGAATTGGGGACTTGCCCCCAGACGAGGAGCGCCGATGTCAGAACGGCCAAAAAGACCGCAATTGCAATGCGCTTCATCCCCTTCATTTCTTCGTCTCCTCTTTAGGCTTGAGCTCCATGCCGAGCTGCTGCATAAATCCCAGAAGGTCTGTTTCTTCCCTGACCTCGATGAACTTTCCGTTCTTGATGCGGGCCATCCAAAGCCCACCGGCCCTAACCTTGATGCCCGTCGGGAGGAGGCCCTGATATTCTCCCGTGTGCGTACCGCTGACGACGAACCGGGCCACGACCCTGTCCCCGCTGGCGACCATATCGTTGATGTCCCAACGGATGTCGGGGAATCCGGCCCGAAGCAGCTTGACGAATCCCGCTTCCTCTTCCCGGGTCAGGGCTTTCGGATTAAGCGTTGGAAAATACCAACCATACTCAGGGGCGTACATCTCTTGATAGACCGCTTCGTCCCCCTTACTCAATCGGTCAAATGCGCTCCTGACAAGGGCCTCATTTTGCTGCTCGACTGTCGCTTGAGCTTTAAACTTCTCCAGCTCAGCCATTGCCGCCTTGTCCTGGCAGGCAATGGTGAAGCAAAGAAGAAGGACCAAAGGAACGATACAAAGGCACTTTTTCAATTTCCCCTCCTTTAAACAAAACGCGGTTAAACGTTACCAACGTGTCATCAGGGCTGATGGATGATTCGGGCATGGCCGACGCCCCAGCGCCAGGCGAGGATTTGCCCCCCGCCTGAAGAGCTCATTATCTCTCCTGCTTTTGGATCCCTGCCAAATTGGGCCAAGGTTAACAATAAACAAGGGGACAGTCAATGGACGGCCGATATGCCTCACAAGAACCTCTGCCGGATGCACGACCTCCACGAGGAAAAAGGCGCGCATTTCATTACGATGGAGTATGTGGCCGGAACCCTGACCCTCCCGTGGGCTGAGTTATCGTAGTCCGTCAATCAAGTGGCGTCAAGGACGTTTGACTTCCCTTCCAACCCTCTGATAATCTGAGGCCAACCTAGGGTAGGGGAACTCGCTTGGCCAACAAGTGCCCTAAATGCGATTCTGACAATACCGATTCCGCCCGGTTCTGCAGCAATTGTGCGACGTCGTTGGGTGTCCCCCGTGATCATGGACCCTCCCTTACAAAGACTCTGCAATCGCCCGCACATGTCGTCGCCCCCGGGACTGTTATCGCCGGGCATTATGAGGTTCTGGAGAAACTCGGCCAGGGCGGGATGGGCGAGGTCTATCTGGCCCTCGACAGGAATCTTGGCCGACAAGTGGCCATTAAGATCCTCCCGGCGGAATTTTCCACGGACCCGGAGAGACTGGCGAGGTTCGAACGGGAGGCCAAGCTCCTGGCGACACTGAACCATCCGAATATCGCCGCCGTCTATGGCTTCGAAGAAGCCAATGGGCTCCGATTTCTCGTGCTGGAGCTCGTCGAAGGAGAGACACTACAAACACGGTTAGATAGAGGCACCCTGCCGATGGATGAGGCGCTGGAGACGTGCCGGCAGGTCGCCGAGGGCCTCGAAGCCGCTCATGAGAGGGGAGTCGTCCACCGGGATCTTAAACCTGGCAACATCATGATCACGCCCGAGGGCAAGGTCAAGGTCCTTGACTTCGGGCTGGCCAGAGCCTACACGGGTGAAACCACGGGTATCGATATTGCGAATTCGCCCACGATCACTGCCCAGATGACCGAGCCGGGTGTCATCTTGGGGACGGCGGCCTACATGAGTCCTGAGCAGGCGCGGGGACGGGCAGTAGACAGGCGGTCCGACATCTGGGCATTCGGCTGCGTGCTCTATGAGTGCCTGACGGGAAGTCGTGCGTTTCATGGGGAAACGGTATCGGACACCCTCGCGCACATTCTGAAGGGCGAGCCGGATTGGAACAAGCTGCCCACGGAAACGCCGACGCTCGTCAAGGTTCTCCTCCGCCGCTGTCTCGAGAAAGACCCCAGGAAACGCCTGCACGACATCGCCGATGCCCGGATCGAAATGAACGAGGAGATCATGGTGCCTGCAGAGACGGTTCCGGCACCGCGACGAATCCGGCTGGGGTGGCTGATCGCAACCGGCATGACAGCGCTTGTCATCGGTGTCTTGATCGCTCCAGGGGTGATGAAATACTTCAGGCCTGCGACCTCCCCGATATCGCAATCCTTAGTGCGCTCATTTGTCAGGCTGGAACCCGGATATTGGCTCGACGGATTGCGTCTGATTCCTCCCCAGGGATTCTATCAGCCAACTCGCACTGCAATGGCCATCTCCAGCGATGGTCGATTCATGGTCTACAGCGCGGTCAAGGAGAATCCCGGCACGCAGGACAAGCCTCATCTTTACCTGCGGAGATTCGACCAGCTGGAGGCCAAGCCAATCGCCGGGACGGAAGGCGGCATCAGCCCGTTCCTTTCTCCCGATGACCGCTGGGTCGGGTTCTGGGCGGACGGAAAGCTGATGAAGGTTCCGGCTGAGGGTGGAGTTCCGGCGACCTTATGTGACGTTGCACAACCCTTCGGCTTCAGTTGGGGGCCTGATAACCAGATCGTCTTTGCATGGCGTAGGGATTCTGGGCTCTCAAGGGTTTCCGCCGACGGTGGCAAGCCGGAGACGTTGACAATGCCTGATCCGTCAAACGGGGAATACGGCCACCGCCTGCCCCATTGTCTGCCTGCCGGGAAGGGAATCCTGTTTACGATCAAGCGGCATGCTTGGGACCACGAGCCCCGTGTTGCTGTTTTGGAGCTCGGCACGCGAAAATGGCACGTCCTGCTTGAGGATGCTGCGGATGCTCGCTATGTGGCCACCGGCCATCTGGCTTTCCTCCGGCGGGGGACCTTGATGGTAGTCCCCTTCGATCCCGACAAGCTTCAGCTCACTGGCCCTCCCGTTCCCGCCTTGGCGAACGTCGCGCAGGCACTCAATACGACGAATTCCACTCGGGACACCGCCGCCGGTCAATTCAGCATTTCCGCTTCAGGATCGATGGCTTATGCGTCGGGCGGAATCCTCCCGGACCAAGAGAACTCACTCGTTTGGGTGGATTACAGGGGAAAGGCCGAACCGATTGCCTCCTTCAAGGCTCCGTTTTCTTCTCCCCGCCTGTCGCCTGATGGGCAGCGGATCGCCTACTCGAGCTTTGGAATGGAAGGTCACATCTGGGTCCATGATCTAAAACGCGGCACGGCCACAAAGCTGACTTCCGAAGGTGTGTCCCAGGAGAAGGCATGGGCCCCGGATGGTCGACGAGTGGTCTTTGACTGGTTGGACACAGGCGTTCCCAATCTCTATTGGCAACCTGTGGATGGAAGCTCGCCGATGGAGCGGCTCACACAGAGCGATTATATGCAGTGGCCCGGGTCTTGGTCTCCGGATGGAGAGACGCTGGCTTTTGTCCAAGTCGGCCCGGACAACGGCGACGACATCCTGTTCCTTCACATGCCTGAGCGCAGGATAACGCCGTTTTTGAATTCTCGATTCAATGAGAGGTGTCCCGAATTCTCTCCCGACGGACGATGGATAGCCTACGTTTCTGACGGGTCTGGTCGTTGGGAGGTATACGTTCAGCCATTCACGGGACCCGGTGGCAAGTGGCAGATCTCCAACGAGGGCGGGCGCGAGCCCCTGTGGTCAAGGAATGGCAAGCAGCTATTCTATCGGTGGGGGGACCAAGTCTGGGTGGTTGATGTTCAGATCGGATCCGACTTCTCCACCAGCAAACCGCGCCTCTTGTTCGAGCAACCGGGATATGCCAGTAGTCTTCCGATCCGAGCCTGGGACATTTCCCCCGATGGCCAGCGATTCCTAATGGTGAAACAGGAAGAACGGAAGCCCCAGCCCGTCACCGAAATGATCCTCGTCCAGAATTGGTTCGAGGAACTCAAGCGGCTTGTTCCTACTGGAAAGAAGTGAGGACGCCGGGTCAGACCATCCCGAGGTTGAGGATGCCCAAAAGCGGCTGGCTGGCCTTCAAAATTGATGCCGATAACTTCGCCATCCTTGTGCTTTCGGCGTCGGTGCAAGGGTATGATTAGTCCTTGTTTCTCGCGGCCTTTCCAAGAATTCAAAGTGAAAATCCACGCCTGAAGAATGCCTTTCGTCGGCCTATCCAGAACGGTTGGATATTTGTCCACCTTCAGGGGGTACCGCGCCAGATCGGTTTCCAGCACGGATTTCTACTTTCCCCCGAGATCCGAGATGCATTCGCCGCCATCAAGCTTGAGCTCACGCATGTAACCAACAAGGAATGGCCGTTCTTTCGTGACACGGCTAAAAACATACTGTGGCCGCACGTGGAGCGGGAATACCAAGAGGAACTACAGGGAATAGTCGAAGGCTTGAACGCAAAAAACGCCGCACTGGATATCTGGGATGTTGTGGCGATGAACGCTTTCCTCGAGATGTTCAACTACGTCGATGCCCTTAAAAAGCAAGAGAAGACGAAAAATGTCGATACGCCGTCGGTCCTGGCAGAACGCTGCAGCGCTTTCGTGGCGACCGGAAGCTATACGAAAGACGGCAGGGTTATTATCGCCCACAACACTTGGACGTATTACCTGGACGGACGGCACTGGAACATCATCTTCGACATCGTTCCGGAAAAGGGGTACCGCATTCTGATGGATGGCCTTCCGGAGGTCATTCATAGCGGCGATGATTTCGGGATGAACTCCGCCGGCATCCTGATTACAGAGACCTCCATCACTGGATATTCAGGCTGGAATTCCGACGGGATCCCCGAGTTCGTTCGCGCACGCAAGTCTATGCGGTATTCCGCCTCAGTGGATGGTTTCGACAGGATCAGAGGACGGGGAACAACGGCGGCTATGCCAATAACTGGCTGATCGCCGATCGGAAGAACAACGAGATCGCCAGCCTCGAACTGGGATTGAAAAATGTCACTTTGCTCCGGTCAAAGGATGGGTACTTTTGCGGTGCCAACTTCCCGGTCAACGAGAAATTGATTCGGGAAGAGACGGATTTCGACCCCCGCGATCCGGGTTCGAGCGCCAATGCGCGGCGCGTGCGCTGGGAGGAACTAATGGCAGAGGACAAAGGCAAGATCGATGTTGCCGCCGGTCAAAAGTTCCTCGCGGACTACTGGGATACTTTCGGGAAGAAAGAAGCCCCGAGCGAGAGGACCCTGTGCGGCCACAACGATCTGTCGCCGCGCGGCATGAAAGTTTGGCAGGAGCCATACGGCCCGGCCGGGGCCGTGCAAGCGAAGATTGCGGACGCGGCGATGGCTGAGCGGATGTCGCTTCTGAGCGCCATCGGACACCCATGCGGGATGGATTTCAAAGCCACTCCGCATCTGCGGCTCCATCCGGAGTTCAATTGGCAAAAGGACCTCCTGCGGGATATCGATTCCCATCCCTGGGCATTATTTACTGGTGCCAAATAACATTTTTTTACAGGGTTGGAAGGCTGACCGAATGAATTGATGGACCTCATCCCTAAAAAATGGACCAAACCAGGGGGCAAGTCCAAAGCCCTGAAAATCTCACTTTAGAGGTGGAACATTGAGCGGGGGCAGGTCAGTGAAGGACTTGAGCTTTCGGCCGCGGCTCGGGTGCTTGAGCTTGCGGAGGGCCTTGGCCTCGATCTGGCGGATGCGCTCCCGCGTAACTTTGAACTGCCGGCCCACCTCTTCCAGGGTATGCTCATTCCCGTCGCCCAGGCCGAACCGCATCTTGAGGACCCGACCCTCGCGCTCCGTGAGCGACTTCAACGCCTCCTCGATCTGCTCCTTGAGGTTGATGTGGATGACCGTGTCGGGCGGCGAGGGGATGAGCTTGTCTTCGATGAAGTCGCCCAGGTGGCTGTCCTCTTCCTCGCCGATCGGGGTCTCGAGCGAGAGCGGCTGCTGGGCGATCTTGATGATCTTGCGGACCTTGCTGACGGGCAGGTCCATTTTCTTGGCGATCTCTTCGCTCGCCGGCTCCCTCCCGACCTCCTGGACGAGGGCCCGCGACACCCGGGTGAGCTTGTTGATCGTCTCGATCATGTGGACCGGGATGCGGATCGTCCGGGCCTGGTCGGCGATGGCCCGGGTGATGGCCTGGCGAATCCACCAGGTGGCGTAGGTCGAGAACTTGTAGCCCCGCCGGTACTCGAACTTATCGACGGCCTTCATCAGGCCCATGTTCCCTTCCTGGATGAGGTCCAGGAACTGGAGGCCCCGGTTGCTGTACTTCTTGGCGATCGAGACGACGAGCCGCAGGTTCGCGGCCACGAGCTCCTTCTTGGCCTGGTCGCTGATCTTCCGGCCGGCGGTGATGGACCGCACCGACTTCCGGAGGGCCTCCGGATCCAGGCCGATCTCGGCCGTCTGTTTCCGCAGCTCCCGGTTGACCTCCTGGAGCTTCTGCTTGAGGGCGGGGCTATCCTTCATCTTCTTGGAGATGGCCACGGTCAGCTCGTCCTTCTGGTCCTTGAGGTCGTTGACGCGCTTGAGGCTCTTGCGGAGGTCGTCGATGATCCTCTCCCGACGCGCGGGGCGGATGTTGAGGTCGCGGATGCAGCTGCTGATGACGACGATGTAGCGGCCCCGGGAGACCGAGGCCTTCTTTGTCTTCGGCAGCCGGTCGAGCTTCTGGCTCAGCTCCTTGATCTTCTTGATCTTGGAGAGGATCTGCTTTTTCTTCTCCTCGAGCCTTCCCTCGGCGATGTCGTCCTCGCTGAGGACGAACATCTCCTGGATGGTAAAGAGATTCTCCTTGATCCTCTCCTCCAGCGCCAGGACCTCGTTGAGGACGCGCCGCGTCTTGGACAGGGCCTGGATGATGCTCTTCTCGCCGCGCTCGATCTCCCGGGCGATGGCGATCTCCCCCTCCCGGGTCAGGAGGGAGATGTTGCCCATCTCGCGGAGATAGAGCTTGACCGGATCGGTGGTCCGCTCGAGGCCGTGGGGCGAAACGAGGTCGCTCTTGCGCCTCCGGGGGATCATCTCCTTCTGCTGGGAGTCGAGGATCTTGATCCCGTAGTTGTCCATCGAGGAGAGGAACTCGTTGAGGTCCTCCGGGGAGCTCAGGTCCTCGGTGAAGGTCTTGTCGATCTCCTCGAAGAGCAGGAAGCCCTGCTTCCGCCCCTTGGAGATGAGATTGGAGATTTCGTCCTTGTGGACCTTGATGTCAGGAGACAGGCTGCGCACCTCTTTCGACTGGGTATCCATTATGACACACTCTGTAGCGCCGAAGGAAATGGCCAGAATCGGGGTGGTTCTTCAGGAAGTGGGGAATAAGTGATTCCTGGACGGGAGAGAAGGATACGCTTAGGAATTACGTCCAGGCTGGTCTTATCCTATGTGCAGTTGACCCTCACAAGGCCGCCAATCACTCTTAAGATGAGTTGAGTTTCCCCTGCCAGTTTCAGCAAAAAATCCCCAGGATAACTAGAGGACCTACCAAGTCGTCGTTCTTTATCCAATCTTTGATATGATGGCAAAAGATAAAGAATGAATAGACGGGATCCATAACAATGTTTCCATCATAATTCATATGTTCTGGTTTGAAAGGAACGCCGTTATGGGCGATTTCCAATTGCCTGTAATGTCGAATCACCTTTTCAAAGAACCCTACGCACCGGGGTCGATTCTTGTTGTTCATTTTTGTTGTCATCGATTAAATGATGAATCTAAAAAAGGTTACGAAATCATCAAAGATTATCTGAGGTGTTACCTTAGACGCATCACAACCAGAGAAATCGGTTTTCGTTTCCGGTGGTCGGCGAGCCTCCCGATAGAGTTTCCCGTTGGCGTTTATCCAACACGCATATTTACAGGTTGCCCCTCGGTTATCATTGAAAATGACTTCGACGGAATCCTTCTTGCAGACAATCTCCGGGTTTCCTTGGCCCTGAGAAACTATGTGTTCTTTGATCATCTCAAAGGCGGGGTCAAGGAGAATGATACGGATATTTTTAACTTGCTTTTCAGACCTGTTTATCATTCTTCCCTTCGTTCGCACTAAATCAGTTCCCCTGATTCTGAACCTCTCGGAATAGGGTGTCAAGATTTGTGACGTGTCTGCGACTAACAAGGACTAAGGCTGCGTGAAAAGAATTGAAAGCGTCCCGCGGCGTCCAGGCCGGGAAAGATGCGGGTTTTCTTGGGGGAAACGGGAGAAGGGGAGGGACGTTCGGGAATCTGACTACAAATCAGCAGGTCGGGTGTTCGAGTCACCCCGGGCGCGCTGAGTAGGAGGTCCGAGTCTTCTCAGCCATGCCACCGGCACACGGTTGGCGAGTGAGAATTATTCCCGGCCCCGGTCATCTGTCTAATCGAGGCCCACAATCCGCCTATCTCATCAAGGGGAGGGCCCGGACCTTGCGGTCCGAGCGCTTCCGGCATGAGGCGGGACGGGCTAAGCCCGGAATTAGGCCTCTACAAGGCAAGGGCTCCAAGAGCAAGAGAAATATTTCGCGGAGACGCCAATTTGAAAATGATGATTCCGAACATCGCTTATTTTGAAGACGACCTGAGTGGGAAGGCTTCCTTATAGGCTTGACCGACCAACGATGCTGCGTTCAGGCGTCGCTGCTCAGGGTGCTCCCTTAGATAATTAAGGACGACATCCTTCAATTGTTCGTTCGTCTGTTTTCCGTAAGAAAAAGACCCACTGAGCGCATCAAATACCCCTAATATATAGCCATAGGCCTGAATATACTCGCGCAATAGTCCGACATTCTCAGAGTTAATTGTGCTATCCCTTGTAGTGTCATAACTGAGAGCAGAATAAAGTCGATTCCCATCGTAAAAGCCACCCTGAGCATAAGAAAAAGGAAGTATTAGGGATAGAAGAAAAAGTAGCATGCATAGTTTTCTCAATGTCCCTCCCTAATAGTTAATATTGTCATGATTCTACAGCGGCCTTGCCGGCGACACAATAGGCGAGTTCCCAGGCCGGCCCTCACTATGGACTAAGCCCCGATCGCCCCGCATAATGCGCGGGGACGCATTACTTGAGGCATTCCGCGGTCGAGCCGATGGCCCGGGCGCCGCAAAAGCGGTGTGACTTGCGGTAGTCCCTGGCCCCGACGACGACTGGGGTCCCGTCCTTCGCCCGCTGGATCTTCGCCGGCACATCCTGTAGTGGTAGCTCAATGCCGTTATCTACGGCTCTCGCGTCATGTCCATCAGAGGCGAAATTCAGTTCCCTGTCGAGAATAAAATCTTTTAAATTATCCGGCTTGACAACAGGTCTGCTTGACCCGATGTATGAAAAGATGAGTGAAGATCGGTCTCCTTACAGACGTTTCGGGCAGCCCGAAGAAAGTTCAGAATTGGACCACTTTATGCGGGCCGTCCGCGTCGAATGGTGGCTCCCGTGAGCATCGAGATCATCGCCACAGGGATCATCCTGGTCGCGTTCGCCCTGATCGTCTACTTCGTCCTCAAACAGGCCGGCGGTCGCAAGAAAGTCCCTCCGCCTCCGACCCCGCCCGGCCCCTACGAAAACGACAAGGACAACGCGGGCGGGAAAGGACAAACCCCATGACCTTAACTAAAGCCAGGACGGAAGCGAACAAGGCCTTCAAGATGGCCAAGGACGCCGTTGCCCTCGGTACGGTGTCACCGGGATCGGTATCGGGGGGACTCATCGCCGCCTTCAGGGACATCATCCGACAACTCGAAGACAAGGATAAGGCCCCGTTCCAAAATTGGTGCGACAGGAAATGGGACGCGTTCGGAAAGGAGCTCGGGGTGGCGTTATCGAGGAGGGGAGCGTGAGCGGAATCCGCATCGATGCGAGACAGCGTAAGGTCATCGAGATTGTGTTCGTCTGTGCGGCCGCGGCGAATATTCTCATAGGAGGGAAAGAATGAGCATGGGCAAGCTCATCTTGACGTCGATCCTGCAGAATTCCCAGGAATTCAGGACCACAGATGAGCACACGGTCTCCAGGGTTTATTTTGATCTGGACACCGGCGACGCTGTCCTGCCATTGCGGTGTTCCCCATATTACGTCCATTTTTTTGTTAGAAAAATATTTTGTGAGTCATTGAGATATTACTGGTAAAACCAACTTGACAAGCATTTGGTTCCTTCCTAGATTGAAGTTGAAGGGAGATCGATATGGCCCCAAACAAAAAAGTATGCCCGTTTATGTCCAGAGTCGCTGTAAAAGTGTCTTGTATCAGAGAGGAATGCCAGTGGTGGTTTAGAGAGGATTCACCGACCGGCAAAGAGGATTGTGTGATCCAAGCGATTCGGTCAAGTCTCTACCTATTAGCTACGAAGCCGAGGTAAGGGGTCCCACATAGCCTCAGGATAAAGACCTACCCATATCTCCCACCAAGTACTTATTGGAGTATTGTCCACCCTCGTCATCCACTCCACCGTCGGTCAACAGGAAATGCTGGCGGACGTGAAGATTGTCGTTTTCCTCGATACTATTTCTTCTCCTGGGGTTTTTCGTAAGAGAAGGCCCGGAGGAGCTCGAGGGGTAGCGGGAAAATGATGGTGGAATTTTTCTCGGCGGCGATTTCGGTCAAGGTGCCCAGGAAGCGGAGTTGAAGGGCCTGGGGATTCTGGGAAATGATGTCGGCGGCCTGGGTGAGCTTGTCGGCGGCCTGGAATTCGCCCTCGGCGTGGATGACCTTGGCCCGCCGTTCCCGTTCGGCCTCGGCCTGCTTGGCGATGGCCCGGATCATGTTCTCCGGCAGGTCGACCTGCTTCATCTCGACGAGCTGGACCTTGATGCCCCAGGAGTTGGTGTGCTGTTCGATGATCTCTTGGAGGCGGGCGTTGAGCTTATCCCGCTCAGAGAGAAGGTCGTCGAGCGGCACTTGGCCGAGGAGGCTCCGCAGGGTCGTCTGGGCCAGCTGGGAGGTGGCGTAGATATAATCCTGGACTTCGATCACGCACTTGAGCGGGTCGATGACCCTAAAATAAAGGACGGCGTTGACCTTGACCGTGACGTTATCCTTGGTGATGACGTCCTGCGGCGGAATGTCCATCGTGATGAGCCGCAGGCTGATCCTGACCATGCGGTCGATGGGGGAGAAGACGAGGATAAGGCCCGGCCCCTTGGGCTTGGGCAGGAGGCGACCGAGACGGAAAATGACCCCCCGCTCATATTCCCTGAGGATCTTGATCGAACTCAGAATATAAAGGACGATTAGCCCGCCGACGATGATTGGATAAGTGATCATTTGTTCTCCTTTGCCTAAATTATATAAATTCAGTTCAACTTGGCGATTCTATTTTGAACCTTCCCTCGTGTCTAAAATCCCATCTTTTATTAAAGCGTTCTTTCATAACAAACATGAGAGTCAGGGCATAATTGATCTCATCATCCGTAAGATATTCTTTTATCTCATCGCCCATCCTCTTATTCATTAAGTAGTCACGGAGGTTTTTAAGAACATACTTCATATTGTGGTTTAAGGCGTTATTAAGTAAAGATCTTGTGCGAAGTTCTAAGTCGCATGGAATCCATATATTTCTGCTTAGTAGTTCTTTCCTTGCTTCTTTTTTTAGACCTTCCAACTGCAGCTTTTTGGATGAACCAGCTTTGTATTTTCCTTTTTCACAACAATCATTCCCTCCTCTCCATACTGTTGGCCACAGTTGCTGAATCTCTTCCACGGTGCCACACATCTTCTTGTAGAGCCTAGGAAAATTGTTTATGGGTTCCTCCCTTGTTTCTAATCCTTCTGCTACATCATCGGGGCATCGGCCTCAGGCAAGCATTTTTATTCATTTGGTGCCCCCCTTCTGCTTTCAATGTGGAGAATGAGATTGTTGAGGAGACGAACATTCCCCCGTTTAATTATAGTGCAGTACCCTGTGAAACACAATCTCCGCCGGAGTGGCGTTCCTGAGTTGACCTGCCCCGTATAAATAGGTTCTCGTGACCCGCCCACTGGTAAGTCTTCAGAATTGATACCGGCTCGTTCGCCAGCCTGGTGCATTCGGCGTCCGTACAAGGGCAGGATTAGACCTCCTTTCTCTCCAACGCAAAGGCAGATCACCACGCCGTCACTATCAACAGATCTAATAAAATTGTGCAGATATCGTGCAAACTCGTGCACAAAATAGCTCAGTCTAGCCTAAACGTGATAAAACCATCAAGATCGGTAAATGCAAGAAAAACAAAGAAGATGCGGCCCAACAGGGGAGAAGCCGGCGAAGCGGATCTTCCCCTGGGGGGGATTTGAAGTCCGGAAGGCCCACCGGGACCTTGACCCTCCCGTGAGGGAATCGACGCAAGGCCTCATTCAAAAGCCTGCCTGATTCGCTGGGCCTGGTCCCGCTGAGACCGCGACAGCCGGTCACTGCAGCCGGGTGACGGTGATGCCTCCGAAAACGAGCGTATCCAGCCCCGGCGGCTGCTCTTCCTGATTAGCCGCCCAGGGACAGACGTCGATTTGGATGAACGCATTGACAGCCCTGATGCCATAGGCGGCCCCGTCCCAGGCCGGGCCGGGTTGGAGATTGACGATGCCGACAAAGCCGCTGTCGTCGACAAGCTTCGTCATCGAAATCGGATATCCCCCATTTCCAAAATAGACCCGGATGGGGGGAGGACCGCCGTTGCCGCGGTTGCGCACCCAGCTTTCAAGGCACGCTCCGTCCGTGCGCGCGACCTTCAACGTGATCGTGTAGAGCGCGGCGGTCTCCGGCAGTTCCATCGCGGCCCGGACCATTGGATAGGTCATATAGTAGCCGGAGCCTTGCAGTGGCGGCCAATCCAAGAATACGACTCCCGGATCCTGCGATTTCACATATTCGACGTAATAGGTGGTGATCTCGGCGGCGGGCCAATTGCCCAGGCCGTACCTCGGGACCGAGAAAGGCGAAATGAAGACGCCGGCGTTCCAGTCGATCTGCTCATACCCCGTGCTCATGCTCGGGCTCAGCGCGGCGCCGGCGGCTCTGGCCGGGGTACCCGCCCTGTTCTTGTCCGTTCCCCGACGCATCTCCAGCTTTCTTTGAGGGGAGATCGGTTTGGCCGCTTGCGGCAGGGGATTGGCCGCTTGCGGCAGGGGACTGGCCGGTCGGGGGAGGGCCTTGATCGACTGGAGGAGGACATCGCGAGAGGTCGGGGTGGTCAGCTTCCTGTACACGTCCTGCGCCAGCGCCTTGTCCGGCGTTTTGACCTTCGTAGCCTGGGCGGCCGTCTGGCCGGCCGGAACGAGCGAGGCGGCGATCATCAAGACGCTCGACGCGGCCACGCAGAGCATGATGTGACGAGTCGCTGGTTTCATCTCATCCTCCTGTGTTGCATCCCGGTGACGATGATCCTTAGCTTAATCCCCGTTGAGAACCTCGGTGAGAGTCAAGTCTACGCTCTCCGAACGACCGAAATCAAGTGGAGCTCCGACCCCGGTGACACATTGACAAATCGCCCGATTTGGGTAAATTAATCGCAAAGGGCCGAATGGATTCCCCGGCGAGGGGGTCAAGGCCCGGAGAGCTCATGAGGTAAAGGGGTTCAAAATGAAAACTTGGGGAAAAGCCACTCTGATCGCGATCTGTTTGGCCTCGCTCACGATCTCCGCGTTATCCGGAGGACAAGAGAGACAGCTGACTCCTAGAGTCAAGCAGGCGGCCGTCAACGCACCCGGCGTGTACGCGTATGCTCTGTCCAGCGGCCCCTTCTCCCTGCCGGCCGGAGCCCAGTCCGTTGATTGGGTGGTCCTGAACGACTCCGCCGGCAGCCAGACCGTCCGCGTGACCGTTTACAAATGCGGCCTGGGCTCGGCGAAAACGGCCGTCGCTCCCGGGGCCGTCGAAACGACCCTGGCGGCCGGTACGACGACCCATAACGCCAACTCCGTGGGCACCGTTTTTTCCATGGGGTTTATCTATGAAGTGGTCGTGGAGACGAACGACAAGAGGACGCTGCCTTGCGTCATGATCTGGCAGGACCACGGAGGAACCGCCATTCCCGGCACACTTATCCCGGCTGGCAGCTTTATCAATATCAAGTAAGACCGGCCGGGAAGCCGCGGGGATAGGGCGGACCGCCCCGTGCTCAAAAAGTCAACGTGATCGCGTTGTGACTGGCGAACTCCAGGAAGGTCGCGGCGCCGCCGAATTCCAGCCCGTCGATCAGGTCTTCTTTCTTGACGCCCATGACGTCCATCGTCATCTGGCAGGCGATGAGCTTCACCCCCAATTCCTTGGAAAGACTCAGGAGCTCGCTCAGCTTGGAAACGTTGGCCTTTTTCATCCATTTGTTCATCATCATCGTCGCCATCGCGGTCATCCCAGGCAGCATCCCGATGATATTGGGCATGGGGACCGGCATAGCCGGGTTGGCGATGGGGGCCACCTTGAGCTTATCGATCTTCCCCTTTTTCAGGAGCTCCAATCCGTAAAAGGTGAAGAAGATGGCCACTTCCATGTCCATGGCGGCGGCGGCGGTCGCCAGAATGAAGGGCGGGTAAGCCAGGTCCATGGTCCCGTGCAGGGCGATCATCGCCAGTCTTTTGGCGGGTTCTTCAGGCATCACTCTTCTCCCGTCGATTTTCGTTCCTCAAGCTGTCGGGAAGACTCCTCATTTCGCCTTCCGGATATAAAAAACGTACCGATCACCGGATTCCTCGTGGCCGATCAGCTCATGGCCGGTCTTGCTGGTCCAGGCCTTCACGTCGTTGACGGAACCGGGGTCGGTCGAGATCATTTTCAGAACCTGCCCGACCTTCATTCCATCGAGGGCCTTCTTGGTCTTGATGATGGGCATGGGGCAGGCCAGATCGCTCGCGTCCACCGTCTGATCGGGGGTGATATCCATTTCCCTATCTCCTTCCT
>JBAVUQ010000019.1:0-4227 GCA_049696855.1 Candidatus Aminicenantales bacterium | reverse complement strand
TCGGTGATCGCCCAGAGGTCGGCCGGGAGAATTCCCTTGACCTGCTCGATGATCAAGTCCGGCACCGAGCCGTAATAGGCCGCGGCGATGCCGCCCGTGATGCAGGCCAGCGTGTCGCTGTCGCCCCCGAGGGAGATCGCGTTCCGGATGGCGTCCTCGTAGGAGAAGGAGTCGAGGAAGGCGATGATGGCCTCAGGGACGGTCTTCTGGCAGGACTCCTCGAAGCCGTAGCCGGGACGGATGTCGTCGATGGTGCGGCCGAGATCGTAGCCGAACCTGTTCGTGATCTCCGCCCTGATCAGGTCCTTGTCCCACTCCGTCCGGGCCAGGAAGACGGCCAGCGCCGCCGCCTGCGCCCCCTTGATGCCCTCGGGGTGGTCGTGGGTGATCTCCGCCGAGCGCTGGGCCTCGTCCAGGACGTCCTCGACGGACTCGAAGGCGAACCCGACCGGACTGACGCGCATGGCCGAGCCGCTGTCCCAGCTGTTGTAGGGCTTGGGGTCGGGCGAGTTGAGCCAGCTCATGAAAAAGCCGCCGTAGCCCGCGTTGGGATAGCGCCGGCCGATGTCGAGGACGCTCTTGCGGTAATCCCCGTCCGTCAGGATGGCCTGGGCGACGGCCACGGTGAGGACGGAATCGTCGGTGAACGCGCTGGCCGGGCCGAAGAGGGGGAACGCCTTCGACTTCGTCCGGCCGAACTCGTAGGCCGAGCCGATGATGTCTCCGGCGATGGCACCGATCATGACTCCCTCCGATTCCCTCCCGCCCCTGATGCGACTGCCCCAAATCTAGTCTCAGCCCGGGGCGAAGTCAAGCCGCCTCCCCGATAGGGGCTCCTCCCCCATCATCGCTCGAAATTACCCCCCGCCTATCACCCCCCGCGGCGATGGACGCGCCGGGCGCGCGGAAAAAGAATGGGTGTATCGGGACAGCGCCCATATCACCGGAGGCAAAACATGGCCAACTCAAGAAGCGGAAACGGCAAGAACGGCCACGCCGTCTGCCCCTACTGCCGGGAGAAGGACGAGGTCATCCCCATCCTCTACGGCTTCCCCACGGACAGGGCCTTCATGAAGGCCGAGCGGGGCGAGGTCTACCTCGGCGGCGACATCACCGGCCCCACGGCCTACTACTGCAAGCGCGACGACCGGGAATTCTAGTCGCGGCCGCCCTTGGGCGGCTTGATGATGATCTCGGGGTCGTCGATGAGCAGCTTCTCCCCGTCGTGGGTGCCGATCGCATAGGCATAGATCCCCGGAGCGGCGCCCCTGGGGACCTTGGCTTTGATCTCTTCGCCGGCCCCGGTTATCTTGCAGGACAGGTCGAACGGAGAGACCAGCGTCTTGATGATGACGAAGTACGGGAACTTGTTGCGAAGCACCCATTTGATCGTGTCTCCCGGGTAAACACAGAAACACTCCATGTGCTTGGCATACTTGAATTCCCCGTCGTCGATGCGGACCGAGACCACATGCTCTACCGGCAGTCGATCCATGATTCCCTCCTTCACTTGCGAATGATATCGGCGAAACCCGGGTCCTGGCGCAGGGCCGCCAGGAGCGGGTCGCGGACGATCTCTTCCGTGGGCCCCCCGAGCCGCACATACTCGCGGACGGCTTCGAGGGCCTGGGCCCGCGCCCCGATGAGCTCGTAGACGAAGACGGCGCGAAGAAGGATGGACGTGTCGCCGGGCTTGGCCCGGAGGACGCTCTCGAGCTCTTTCCGGGCCCGTTCAACCTGCCCGGCCTTGGCCAGTGTGGCCGCCATGTTGCCGCGCGCCCGCGAATCGTTGGGGTCGACGGCGAGCACCTGCTCGGTCAATTCGATCGCCTTTCTGTAGGCCTCGGCCCCCTTGGCCTCGTTCCCCGGGGTAAAGCGATAGCCGTCGCCGATGTTACCCCAGATGACGTAGTCGAAATCGCTCCGCCCGAAGCCAAGAGCGGCCTCGTTCATGCTCACCGAATCCGCGTACCGGCCGCTGTAATAATAGAGCGTGGCCAGGTTGGCGCAGGCGTCGGGGTTGCGCTTGATGCTGTTGGAGCGTTCGAACACCGCGATGGACCGATCGTATTCGCCCAGCTTGAAATAGGCCGCTCCCAGGTCGTTCAGGACGACGAAGTTGCCGGGGCAGGCGCGGCTGACGCTCTCGAGCTCGTCCCGGGCCTTATCGAAGGCGCCCTGGTAGAGAAAGAAGATGCCGAGATAGGTCGTCCCGGCCCAGTAGCCCGGCCGGGCCCGGAGCGCGGCCCGGTAGGCGGCTTCGGCCTTGGCCGGCTCGTTCGTATCTTCGTAGAAGATGGCCAGCTTGATCAGGGCGTCATAAAAGAGAGGGTCGAGGGCGGACGCCCTTTTGAATTCGGCGCCGGCCTCGTCGTTCCGGCCGAGGCGCCGGAGGATCGAGCCGCGGACGAGGTGGGCGCGGGCCAGGCCGTCGTTGGAATTGAGAAGAGAGCGGATAAGGGCATCGGCATGAAGGGCCGGCGCCCGGTCCTTCTCGGAGGGGGTCTTCAGCCGGTAGGCGTCGGCGAGCTCGATCGAGGCGGCGGCGAACGAGGGGTCGAGGCGGACGGCCTCCTCGAAGGCCGCGATGGCCGAGGAGAGGGTATCGGCGTACTGCGGGGAGCTGGGTCCGGCGAAGACAGGCGGGGAGGTTATATGGCCCAGGCCGCGGAGGTAGGCTTCAAAGGCCCCGGGCACCGTCGTGCCCGCGGCGGAGAAGAGAGCGGAGGCTCGGCCGGAGGCGGACGAGGCGGAAGAGTCCGGAGAGGCAGGCACCAGTGGCAGCCCCAGGGCGGACGCGGTTTCGAGGACGAGGTCCGCCTGCCAGGTGGCGATGTTGGCGATGTGGTCGGTCTTCGAGAGGGAGGACAGGCGGCGGTAGTTGGCCGGGTCGATGACGTCGAGGGTCAGGCTCAGGTTGTCGCCGGCGCGCTTGAAGGTCCCCGAGAGGACGACGTTGGAACCAAGGACACGGAAGGCGTCGGAGGCCTCGCGGACCTCGTAGGTGTCGAGGTGTTCGCCGGGAGTAACCCAGGAGCGCGAATGGCGGGCGATCTCGTCGAGGCGGAGGCGGAGGTATTCGGCCAAGCCGTCGGCGAGGACGCGGTCCTCGGGGCTGTCGCCGATGACGTTCGGAGTGAAGACGGTGATGTGCCGGGCGCCCGCGGGTTGGGCGAGTCCGAGGAGGAGGGCGAGACGGCGTGGGACGCGGAGGACGAGGGAGGCGGAGAGGACGGCGGCGACGGCGAGGATCGGGAGGCCGAAGCGGACGAGGGCGGGGCGGCGGGGGCGCGGAAGAGAAGCGGGGCGCCCGCCGGAAGCCGCCGTGCGGAGGGGACCGGAGTATCCGGCGCTCTTGCGGAAGGCGGCCAGGGCATCGGCCATCTCGACGGCGGAGGTGAAGCGGGCGGCGCGGTCCTTGGCCAAGGCCTTTTCGAGGACGGCGGTGCAGCCGGCGGGGGTGCCGGGCGGAAGCAAGGCGAGCGGTCTCGGCTCGCTGTTGACGATGGCGTAGGCGAGCGCGTGTTCGGTCGTGCCGTGGAACGGCAGCTCGCCGGTGAGCATTTCGTAGAGGACGACGCCGAGAGACCAGACGTCGGTGCGGGCGTCGACGTCCTCGCCGCGGAGCTGCTCGGGCGACATGTAGGCGACGGTGCCGACGGCGTGGCCGGCGCGGGTCAGGCGGGCCTCGCCGGTGACCTTGGCCAGGCCGAAATCGGCGATGCGGGCCGTCCCTTCCTTGGTGACGAGGATATTGGCCGGCTTGATGTCGCGGTGGATGATGCCGCTCGCGTGGGCGGCGGCCAGGCCGTCGGCGACCTGGGAGGCGATGGACAGGGCCTCGGCCGGGTCGAGGGGCCCGCGCTTGATCTTGGCGCGCAGGCTCTCGCCGCTGCAGAGGGCCATGGCGATGAACATGCGCCGGTCCTCGCTCTCGCCGATCTCGTGGATGGTGCAGATGTGCGGGTTGTCGAGGACGGAGGCGGCCTGGGCCTCGTGGACGAAGCGCTCGCGGGCCTCGGCGTCGCCGGTGAGCTCCGTGGGCAGGAACTTGAGGGCGACGGAGCGGCGGAGCTTGAGGTCGTCGGCCTCGTAGACGATGCCCATGCCGCCGCGACCGATCTCGCCGAGAAGGCGGTACTTGCCGGCGATGACGGTGCCCGCGAGGAGGCCGCGGGCGAGCGGATCGATGGTCGTGGTGAGGGAAGGCGAATCAGAAGGCGGGGC
>JBAVUQ010000018.1:0-19551 GCA_049696855.1 Candidatus Aminicenantales bacterium | reverse complement strand
AGGGCGAGCGCCATCAGGCCACGGCCAAGCACGCTCCGACCTACAAGGTCGAACGATCGGGGTCCGGTCAGGTCGTCCTCGCCGGACCGCCCAACGCCGGAAAATCGAGCCTGGTCAAGGCCCTCACAGGCGCCGACCCGGAGATCGCGGACTACCCCTTCACCACCCGCTTCCCCGCCCCCTACATGATGCCGTTCGAGAACATCAAGATCCAGCTCGTCGACGCCCCGCCGGTGACGGGCGAGCTCATGGAGACGTGGTTCCCGGAGATGGTCAAGATGGCCGACGCCGTTCTGCTCGTGGCCGACCTCACCGACCCCGACGCGTCGTCCGTCATCGAGGGCATCGCGGAACGCCTCAAGCAGCGCAAGGTCGAGCTCGTCCACGCGGACACGGACATCCCGCCGGCCTACTTTCCGTTCCGCAAGCGGACCGCCCTCGCCGCCAACAAGATCGAGCTCGAGGGATCGCCGCGGGCCTTCGAGGAGCTCGATCAGCTCCTCGACGGGCCGTTCGAGCGGCTGGCCGTTTCGGCCGCGGACGGCCAGGGCCTCGGGGCCCTGCGCCGGACCGTCTTCGGCCTGCTTCACGTCGTCCGCGTCTACAGCAAGATCCCGGGCAAAAGGGCCGAGAAGGACTCTCCCTTCACCCTCAGGGTCGGAAGCACGGTCGTGGACATGGCCAAGGCCGTCCACAAGGACTTTTCCGAGAAGCTCCAGTACGCCCGCGTCTGGAACGCCTCGGGCCTCGACGGTCTGCGGGTCAACCGCGACTACGTTCTCTCGGACGAGGACGTCGTGGAGCTCCACATCTAATAGGTATCTTCTCCCATTTCCGGGCTTCCTCTCGCGGCGGCGATGGGTGTTGCCTCGAAGATCCCCGTGGTGGAGGGGGGACCCGCGAAGCGGGGGGAACCGCACGAACTGGTTCCCGGGGCCGGGGAGCTAGAGGCAATACCCTGAGCCAAGCCGGAGAGAGGAATCTCCCGGAATCGGGAGAAGAACCTCTTAAAAGCGGAAGTTCAAGACCGGCTCGTCGCTCATGTCCATGATGGTCATGAACAGCAGCTGGGCCATATCCTCCATGATCTCCGGCGTCACGAGCTCGATCGAATCCCGGGTGTTGTGATAGGTTGGGTAGGGCGGCTGCGGCGCGCCGTAGGCCCCGAACGTCAGGGAGGGCACGCCCTTCCAGAAGAACCAGGCCGAATCCTGCCGCGGACGCGCGGGATAGGAGGCCGGGCCCGTGCTCAGCACCCGATGCACGAAGCCCGCGTTGGCCTTCTCGACGAACTCCCAGAACTTGGGGTAGGTCTTCCCGCCCGAAGCGGAGATCTTGTCGCCCTCCCCCGCTCCTTCCATATTGATGAACACCGACGTCTTGTCGAGCGGGTAGACGGGGTGCTCGGTGTAGTAGTGCGACCCTTCGGTCCCCTGGTCTTCGCTCTGCTCCTCGCTGCCGAAGAAGAAGAACACGACCGTCCGCTTCGGCTTGACGGCGCACTTGGCCATGGCCTCGGCCACCCCCAGCGTGACCGCGACGGCCGTGGCGTTGTCGTTCGCCCCGGGCAGGAGCTTCCACAGCCGCCCCAGGTGGTCGAGATGGCCGCCGATGATGATGACCTCGTCCTTGAGCGCGGGGTCGGTGCCCGGGATCTTGCCGATGAGGTTGATGCCCACGCCGTCGGGATGGTGCTCGGTCTTGTTGCTGATGGTCATCGTCTTGCCCGTGGCGAAGGACTGGGGCTTGAGCTCCTTGCGGATCAGGCCGACAACGTCCTCGTGGCTTCGTCCGGTCCCCGCGAAGACGTCGGCGCTGACGGCCGCGCCGACGTGGTGATAGACGAACCCTTCGACGTAGGCGTTGTTGGGATTGCCGATGGGCCCGTAGTTGTAGAGCATGCCCTTGGCCCCGTGGGAGGCCGCGTTCTTGAGCTTGTACTGGTGGAAGGAGTAGGGCCGCCATTTCTTGAACAGCTCGAGCGTCGCCTCGCGCGGGCTCACCGGCACTTCGGACTCCATCAGCACGATCTTGCCGTTGACGTCGACGCCTTTGTAGTCGTCATAGCCGAGCTCCGGCGCGGTGACGCCGTAGCCGACGTAGACCACCTCGGCCGTGACCTGGCCCGAGCCCGACGTCCCGCCGGGCATGAACTCGTCCTCGTAGGCATAGGACTTCTTGATGATGCCGCCCTTCCCCGCCGGGATGCTCATCTCGCAGACGCCGCCGGGGAAGACGATGGTGTAGGGGTTCGGGAAAAGCTGCCGGTAGGTCCCGTTGTCGCCGCCGGGCTGGACGCCCCAGCCCTTGAGCAGGGATTCGACCCACTCGACGCAGGCCTCGTACTCCTTCGTGCCGGTCAACCGGCCGCCGTATTTCTCGGAGACGAGCTCCCGGACATAATCATCGAGCGGCTGGCTCTGGATGAGATGCATGGCCGCGATGATCTTGGCCTCGTCGGTGGCCGGGGCTTGGGCCGGCCGGCCCGGCTGGGCAACGAGCGGGAGTCCCGCGAGCGCGAGAGCGATGAGAACGGCCGGGGCGAAACGGCGGAAGAGTTTCATGAGGGAGCCTCCTGGATGATTTGGAGGGTATTCTACGTTCCGGCTCGCGCCAAGTCAAAGCGCGCGGGAACGAAGGCCGGGCGGAATTTGATTCGGCCCCTTGATTCTGCTATTTTGGCCTCCTCGGAGAGCTCTCAAGGAGGCATCCATGACCCGCAACCTGCTGCCCGTTTTCATCGCGGCCACGATCTTCATCGGCGGCCTGGCCCTGGCCCAGACGCCGTCCGCCAACCCCAAGGTCCTGCTCAAGACGAGCAAGGGCGACATCACTTTGGAGCTGTACCCGGCCAAGGCGCCGATCACGGTCAAGAATTTCCTGACCTACGTCAACGACAAGTTCTATGACGGGACGATCTTCCATCGCGTCATCCCCGGCTTCATGATCCAGGGGGGCGGCCTCACGGCCGACATGAGCGAGAAAGCCAACCGGCCCACGATCAAGAACGAAGCCGGAAACGGCCTCAAGAACGACCGCGGCACGATCGCCATGGCCCGCCTTCCGGAACCGGACACCGCAAGCTCCCAGTTCTTCATCAACCTCGTGAACAACAACCTCAACCACAAGGACGATTCGGTCGAAGGCTTCGGCTATTGCGTCTTCGGCAGGGTCATCTCGGGGATGAACGTCGTCGACGCCATCGCCCAGGTCCCGACGGGCAACAAGCGCGGCCACGCGAACGTGCCGATCGAGCCGGTCACCCTCCTTTCGGCCACGGTCGTCAAGTAGCGTTGTTCAACGCCATCTTTCCGTTCCTGCACCTGGCGGCCCTGCTGGCCGTCGTGGTCTATGCGATCATCTTGCTTATCCAGGGGAACGTCCCCCGCTTCGGCCTCATCATCGTCCTGCTGGCCATCTATTACGTCTTCATCCTCCACCCGGCCGTGAAAAAGGAGAACGAGCGGAGGAGATCGCTGAGGCGATAAGAGGGACAGTCCCCTGCGGGGACAGTCCCGGCCCGCATTTACATTTCGGGTCGATGAGTTTATCATCTGCAGAGGTGGGGATTTGCCCCGAAAGGAGAAGTCTGAGCCCATGCTGAAAACCCGTCGTCTTGGAACGCTCGCTCTGGTTCTCCTGTTATCGGGAATTTCGATCGCCCAAACAGCCCCTCCCAATTCCCCGTTGGGGGCTCCTGACAAGAACCTCAGGGACGGTCTGGCGTCGATCAGCCCGGCCGAGGCCTACGACATCGTCAAGACCCTGGCCCGGCCCGAGTACGCCGGACGCCTGACCGGGGCTCCCGGCTACACCGCCGCCGCCCAATGGGCGGCCAAGAAGCTCGCCGCCTGGGGCCTCAAGCCCATCTCGGGCAAGGACGGCTATCTCCAACCTTACGCGTCGCCCTACACGGTCATCGACAAGGCCGAGATGACGATCCTCCTGCCCGACGGCCCGGCCGACCCGGCCAAGGTCCCGACCTATAAGGAGATGAAGCTCGTCCCGGAGAAGGACTTCCTGCCACTCCTCTACTCCGACAGCGGCGACAAGACAGCCGAGACCGTTTTCGCCGGCTGGGGCATCTCGGCCCCGGAGATCGGTTACGACGACTATGCCGGCCTCGATGTCAAAGACAGGTTCGTCCTCTGCTTCCGCGACACGCCGGACAACGATCCGAAGTACCAGCGCTACGACGAGCATCGGACACGGATGAAGACGGCCAAGGACAAGGGCGCCCTCGGCATCGTTTACATCTACGACGAGATCGCCTCCAATCCGAACGGCGATTTCATCGCCGGCTTCCTGCCGGCCGAGATCAGCGAGAAGGTCATGGACGCGGTCCTCAAGGAGACCGATTCGACCACGGCCGGCCTGAAGAAAGCGCTGACAACCTGGAAGCGGCCCATATCGTTCCCGCTGCGGGCCAAGATCCGCCTGGCCGTCACGTCGCGGCATTTCCCCCAGGCCGTCGGCTACAACGTGGTCGGCTATATCGAGGGCTCGGACCCGAGGCTGCGTCGGGAGTGCGTCGTCATCGGCGGCCACTTTGATCACACCGGCGCCCACATGGGCCTCCTCTTCCCCGGCGCCGACGACAACGCGAGCGGCAGCGCCACCAGCATGGAGGCCGGCAAGGCCTTGGCCGCCCTGGCTCGCAAGCCCAAGCGCTCGATCGTCATCGCCCTTTTCGGCGGCGAGGAGCTGGGCCTCCAGGGCTCGACCTGGTTCGTCGATCATGTCCCCGGCCCGTTCGACAAGGTCGCGGGCATGTTCAACTTCGACATGACCGGTGAAGGCGACGGCCTCTGGGGCGCCGCGTCCGCGGAGCCGGTCGATTTCAGGAAGGCCCTCGAAGACGCCGACAAGTCGGTCAGGGTTCTTCGCGGCTTGGGCGCGATCCGAGGCGTCGGGGTCAGGGGCTCGGACTTCGCCCCCTTCTTCCTCAAGGGCATCCCGGCCGCCAGCCTGGGCTCGAACGGGCCCCACCTGGCCTATCACCAGACCGGGGACACGATCTTCCGCATCAATCCCGACATCATGGCCGACGCGGCCAAGGTGGCTGTTCTGGCCGCATTCGCCTGGGCCGACCGATAAGGACGAGATGAGAATCGCCAAAGAAGGACTGCCTTTGATGCTCGCGCTGACCAGCTTCGTCCTCTCATTTTCGGCGCTGGGCTGGTGGCCGCTGGCCCTTCTTTTCTTTCTGCTGCTCGCCGCCTTGGTGTTCTTCTTCCGCGATCCGGACCGCGTCCCTCCGGCGGGCGAACACCTGTTCGTCTCCCCCGCCGACGGCGAGGTCCTCGGCGTCGAGCCGGTCGACCCGCCTGCCGGCATCGACGGCCCCGCGACGAAGGTCACGATCTTCCTCTCGCTGTACGATGTCCATATCGTCCGCGCGCCGCTCGCGGCCACGGTCGCCTCGGTCGACTATCACCCGGGCCGGTTCGTGCCCGCCTACAAGCCCGAGGCCGGCGAGCACAACGAATCGACGACCCTCGTCCTCAAGGGGGGCCGCGTCGACGCGGTCATGAAGATGATCGTCGGCGTCGCCGCCCGCCGCATCAAGACTTTCGTCAAGCCCGGCGAGGCCGTCGTCCGGGGCCAGAAGGTCGGGCTGATGTTCTTCGGGTCGCGGGTCGAGCTGACCCTGCCCGCGAGGGTCATGATCAGAGCCGGGCTTCACGACAAGGTGAAGGCCGGAGAGACCGTCATCGGCGAGGTCCAGCCATGAAACCGAAAAAGGCGCCCTACGGGCTCAATGTCATCCCCAGCCTGTTCTCGCTGACGAACCTTTTCTTCGGGTTCATGAGCGTCCTCTTGACCTTCCACGGCCGCTACCGGATGGCCGCGCTCCTGATCATCATCGCGGCGCTGATGGACGGCCTCGACGGCCTGGTCGCCCGGGCCACCCACACGCCGTCCGACTTCGGGATCGAGCTCGATTCCCTGGCCGACGCGGTCTCGTTCGGACTGGCCACGTCCATCCTCATCTATTACTGGGGCATGGAGATGGCCGGCCCGCCGGCCGTCTTCTTCAGCTTCGTCTTCCTGACCGCCGGGGTCCTCCGGCTGGCCCGCTACAACGTCCGCAGCCACGTCCCGGGGGACCGGAAGCATTACCAGGGCCTGACCGTGCCTTCGGCGGCCGTGTTCATGGCCGCGGTGGTCAACTTCCATCCGGTTCCGCCGGCGGCGCGGGAGTCGGGATTCCTCGTCGCCGTCCTGACCCTCGTCGTCTCCCTGTTCATGGTCAGCACGTTACCCTACCGGAATTTCATCAAGGCCTTCATGGCCCACCGGATCAACATCCGCACGGCCCTCTTCGTGGCCGTGTCCCTCTTCGGCGTGTTGTTCTACACCCGCTATTTCCTCCTCCTCTTTTTCGGCTTGAACGTCCTCTCCGGGCCCGTCGTGGCCCTGACCCGGGCGCTCAAGAAGCATCCGCGAAAGAAGGCCGAGCCCAAGGTCATCCCTTCGTGAAGATGTCGCGAGGATGGGCGGCGTCAGGATGAGCGTCGGACCCCAGGCCGGCCCCTCCAAGCCGCCGGGCCGGCTCAATAAGGTCCGCGCCGCCGCGGCGCTCGTGCTCGCGGCCGGGGTCTTGGCCGCGCTCATCCTTCTCGGCCGCGTTGTCTTTCCGCCGAAGCCGCCCGAGCCGTTCCGGCCCGAGCCCGCCGCGGCGGTCATCGCCCCGCTCCCGACCGCCCCGGCGCTCGTCGAGGAAAAGATCGTCATCCCCCCGCGGTCGAACCTGGCCGAGATCCTCAAGCGCCGCGGCTTCACCGACCGCGAGATCCACGATCTCCGCGAGGCGGTCAAGCCGGTTTATGACCTGGGCAAGCTCCGGGCGGGACAGCAGCTGCGCCTGGCCTCTCTCCCCGACGGCTCGTGGAAGCGGCTCGAGTACGACGTCGACGAGACCCGTTTTCTCGTCGTTCGCAACGAGGCGGACGGGGTCCGGGCGGAGATGGAACATGTCCCCATCGAGTTCAAAACCGCGTTCGTCTCCGGGGTCATCGAGGACAGCCTGATCGGCGCCCTGAACAAGGCCGGCGAGGAGGACAGCCTGGCCATCGATATCGTCGAGCGCTGCTTCGGCTGGGACATCGATTTCAACACGGACCTGCGCAAGGGGGATTCGTTCCGGATCTTCGTCGAGAAGAGATACCTCGACGGCCGGTTCGCCGGGTATCGGGACATCCTGGCCGCGGAGTTCGTCAACGAGGGCCGCGTCTATCGGGCCTTCCGCTTCACCTACCCCGATACCAAGGTCTCGGATTATTTCGACGAGGCCGGCGGTTCGCGGCGGAAGGATTTCCTCCGTTCGCCGATCAAGTTCATGACGCCGCGGATCACCTCGCGGTTCTCGGCCAGCCGCTTCCATCCGATCTACAAGATCTACCGGCCGCACTACGGCGTCGACTACGCCGCTCCGATCGGAACGCCGGTCCAGGCGACGGCCGACGGCGAGGTGATCTTCGCCGGGCGCGAGGGGGGGGCGGGCAATATGGTCAGGATGCGCCACAGGAACGCCTACGAGACGGCCTATCTCCATTTGAGCGGCTTCGGCCGCGGCGTGCGCAAGGGCGCCGTGCTCAAGGGCGGCGACATCATCGGAACCGTCGGGACGACGGGCGATTCCACGGGGCCCCATCTCGACTACCGCATCTATTACCACGGCAGTCCGGTCAACCCGCTCGGCCACAAGTTCAAGCCGGCCGATCCCCTGCGCAAGGAATTCCTGGAGGACTACAAGAAAGAGGTGGCCAGGCTCCGCGTCGCCCTTCAGCTGCCCGAGATCGTGCGGACGGTGACGGTGAGGCCCGGCTTCAGTTTTTGATCTTCGCGGATCCGCCGCCGCTCTTGGACTCCTTCGATCCCGATGAAGACGAGGTCCGCTCGGACTGACCCCGCGTCGACGTCGATGAAGCCGGGGCCGTCGCTCCGGACGGGCTCGACCCGTCGGCGGTCTGGCCGTCGAAGGACGCGGCGCGGCCGTAGCCGACCCCGGCCGAGGTCAGGCGCGGCGCCATCCCCACGGCCCGCTCCCGGTCGCGCGACGAGAGCTTCAGCTCCGGACAGCGGACCTCGTTCCGCAGGCTCGAGTACTCGATGTGGACGCCGAGCTCGCGGGCGATGCGCAGGTCGGGGTTCCAGTCCCGGAAGCGGGCCGACGGCGGAACGGCCCGCCCGGGCGAGGTCCCGGAACCGTCGGCGCGGCCGGCCGGACCAACCGGGACGGCGGTCATGTTTCCGCTTCGAATGGGCGTCATGTCCGGCGCGACGATCCGGCGCGGCGCGGCGGCCGGGCCCTCGAGCCCGCGGAAAATGCGGGCGGCTTCCCGCCGGGGATCGGCGATGCGCGGCGGGGCCTCTGTCGCGGCGGCCGGCAGCGCTCCCCGCTTGGCGACCTGGTCGAGGGTCAACGCTTTTTCGTTGATCGCCCGGGACGCGAGGTCCCCTTTGGCCACGATGATGAGCTGGCGGGGCACAGCGGCCGCGCCGTCCCGAATGCGGGCATCGCCCTGTTCATAGGCGGAGGTCACTTTCTTGACGACACCCTTGAGCTCGGCGGGAATGGGGAGTGAGCCGGCCGACGGCTGCTTCAGCGCATTCTTGGTGACGACCGTCCGGGTCGGCCGCACGGCGGGGCTTATCCCGTCGCTCCAGTACGGCCCAGAGATGAGTTCGTCACCGAGATAGCCGAAGTTCGAGGCCCCGTAAGGATTGTTGGACATCCAGTCGAACAGGCTCCAGGGCCGCCAGGAGGCATAGCCAAAAAAGAATTCCCAATCGGCCCAGGCGGGAGCGAACATCGAGCCGGGCAGCCACACCCAGCCGAGCTTCTTGTCCCATTGCCAGACACCGAGATGATAGGGGATCCAGCCCCAGGGCTCCTGGGGCACCCAGAACATCTGGCCGCCGGAGTAGGACCAGCTGCCATAGTAGTACGGGCTCCAACCCCAGGGATAGGCCCCGTTGTCGATGTAAGGGCGCCAAACATAGCCGTAGAGCTCGTCCCAGAGCCATTCGCCGTAGTGATTGCCATAGGTCTGGGCGAAGTAGAAGACAGCCTCCGGCAGCCTCTGAATGGGCTTGGGAAGCGCCGTCAGGCCGGCGTGGAGCTCGTCGAAGTGGGCGTTGACCTCCAGGTTCCAGAGCTCGAAGGCGGTGCCTTCGACGGCCGCGGCCAGCTCGAACTGGTGGTTGGCCAGGACGATCAGGCGCTCGCCCTTCCGCACCACCCGGTCATCGAGCCGCTTCTCGTCCGGCCCGAAGAGCACCTGAGCCCGGCCGCTATTCACCTGCGCCTCGGTCGTCCCATCGGAAGCGGCGGTGAGGATGGCGACGGCGGTGTGCTTCATCTTGACGGCCGCGTTCGGCGTCAGCACCTGGAACATCTCCTTGCGGCCGTATTCCCTATACATGACGTAGATGCGGCCCTTGCCGAGGGTCAGGACCGACAGCTCATCCGAGCCGCTCAGGCTTCGGGCCAAGATCGTCTCGATGCGGACCTCGGTCGCGACATCGAGGCGGATGATCGTCCCCGTGTCGAATTGGATCTCGCAGCGACGGTCGCCCGACGTCCGGATCGTGTCGCCCGGCCCCACCGGCAGATTGAGGATGCCCGGTTCGGGCGAGGAGCCGCCCTCTCGCAAGACCACGGGGTCCGTTCCGTCCGGAGTCGGCTCGATATAGCTGATGTGCCCGAAATAATAATCTTTCGGGCCGTTGACGACCTTGTAGTTGTCGGCCGCGACGAGACCGGCCGCGACGGCGAGGAGGATGGCCCCGAAAACCGCGCTCCGAATCGCTCCATATTTCATGACCTTTCTCCCCTCCGAGGACGATTGACATCCGTTATATTAGCATCTTTTGTGCCAACGGACCTGCCTGAGAATCCATCCCGTCCTCCAAGGACCGTCCCCATTCGAGGACTATCGAAAGGAAAATGGGGACAAAATTGACAATCCCGGCCGGCCGCCCCTACAATGGCCGCGGAAGGTTGTGACCAACGATGCCCCGCAGCAAGTTCCGGAACCCGTTCCCCACGGTCGACATCGTCATCGAGATCATGGACGGCCGGAAACGCCGCGGCATCGTCCTCATCGAGCGCAAGAATCCGCCCCCCGGCTGGGCCCTGCCCGGCGGCTTCGTCGATTACGGCGAAACCCTCGAGGCGGCCGCGGTCCGGGAGGCCCGTGAGGAGACCTCCCTCGACGTCGAGCTCATCCGCCAGCTCGGCGCGTATTCCGATCCTTCGCGCGACCCGCGTTTCCACACGATCTCGACGGTCTTCCTCGCCCGGGCCACGGGCCGGCCGCGCGGCGCCGACGACGCCAGGTCGGCGATCGTCGTCGATCCCCGCGACCGGACGCGGCCGCTCGCCTTTGACCATCGAAAGATCCTCGACGACTATCTCGAATCCGGGAAAGGCCATCACCCATGTCCGAAAACAACGATGACGCCGACCTCATCGAGGTCACGCGCGTCTTCGGGCCCTTCGAAGCGGACCTGATCAAGAACTTCCTCGGAAGCCACGGCATCGCCTCCATCATCCGCGGCCAAATGGCCCCGTTCATCTATCCCTTCACGGTCGACGGGCTGGCCGAGTTCAAGGTCCTGGTCCAAAGAATGGACCTCGAAAAGGCCCGGGATCTCATCCGCGCGAAGCCCGCTTCCGACGATGACGGCGGGCCGGAGAAGCCGGCCTAGAACAGCCTCGCCGGCGGCGCCACAACCGCTGGTATCGCACTCCATGTCTTGGCCCATTCAAAGTGCCCCCGTTTTTTCATTTTTTTTGGGTTCTTTTTGCTTGACAAGCCCCGCTTTTCCTCATATATTTGGGAAGAAACGGGACAAACCGGGACGACATAGTGATGGCGAACGTTCTGATCGGCAACTACACCGCCCGGCTCGATGCCAGCGGCCGCATCAAGATCCCGGAAAAATTCCGGGAGATCATCGAGCAGGTTTACGGCAAGGATCTCTTCGTGACTTCCCTCTCCGACGACTCGATCAAGATCTATCCGCTCAGCGTGTGGCTGGCGATGACCGACCTCACCTCCGAGGGCGCCCTCCACCTCCGGCCCGATGTGCGCAAGTTCATGCTCCGCGTCAACCGGAACGGCTCGCGCCACGAGCTCGACTCCAAGGGCCGCGTCCTGATCAGCCAGGCCCTGCGGGAAAAGGCCAAGCTGCATGACGAGGTCGAGGTCCTCGGCCTGTCCAATCATCTGGAGGTCTGGAACAAGGACGTTCTCGACGGAACTCTCGAGGAGAAACCGCTCTCGGACGAGGATTTCGAGAGCATCGCCCGCCTCATCCCTCGAGGAAAGCCGGAATGACGGAGAACGAACATCGTCCAGTCCTGCCCGCCGAAGTCATCGAATTCCTTGACGCGGGGCGGGAGGGCATCTACATCGACTGCACCCTGGGGCTGG
Organism: Candidatus Aminicenantales bacterium; assembly: GCA_049696855.1. Classification (GTDB taxonomy): domain Bacteria; phylum Acidobacteriota; class Aminicenantia; order Aminicenantales; family Saccharicenantaceae; genus RBG-16-66-30. Next base: position 8,104 of record JBAVUQ010000018.1, on the reverse strand, counting down.
CCGGTCACGCCCTGGCGATCCTGGAGAGGAATCCCCGGACCCGCCTGATCGGCCTGGACCGCGACGGCCAGTCCCTGGAGATCGCCCGCGACAGGCTCAACGCGTACTCGAAGCGGGTCACCCTGTACCAGGCCGACTTCAAGGACCTGTCCAAGCTCGACGTCCCCTTCGCCAAAGTCCGGGGCATCCTGGCCGACCTGGGCATCTCCTCCTTCCAGCTGGATTCCCCGGAGCGCGGCTTCAGCTACATGAACGAAGGGCCGCTGGACATGCGCGTCGACCAGCGGACTAAGACGACGGCCGCGAAGATCCTCCACACCTACCCGGAGCAGAAGCTGGCCGAGATGTTCGCGAAGTACGGCGAGCTCGTCCAGACCCGGCGGCTGGCCCGGGAGATCGCCCACCTGCGCAAGCTCGGCCGGCTCGAAACGACCGGCGATCTCCGGATCCTCATCGAACGGATCTACCAGTGGCGGCCGCAAAGAGGGCGCATCCATCCCGCGGCGAAAGCCTTTCAGGCGCTCCGCATCGAGGTCAACGGCGAGCTCGAGGGCCTCGGCGAGTTCATCGACGGGACGGTCCGCCTGGCCGCGAAGGGGACCCGGTTCGTCATCATCTCCTTCCACTCGCTCGAGGACCGCATCGTCAAGCGGGCCTTCCATGCCCTGGCCCGCCCCGACGAGGGCGCTCCCCTCCTCGAGGTCCTGACCAAGAAGCCGGTCATGGCCTCGGAGGCCGAGGTCGCCGCGAATTCCCGGGCCCGGTCGGCGAAGCTGCGGGCCGCGGAGAGGGTCTGATGATCCGGCATAAGTGGAGCCTCAAGGGGATCGCGCTCGGCGCGGCCCTGGCCGCCTCGGCCATCGGCATCCTGACCTTCTATATCTGGTACCAGACCGAGTCGGTCAAGCTCGGCCTCGACATCGGCCGGAGCGACAAGCGGATCCGCGAGCTCGAGGAATCGATCGAGGCCCTCAAGGTCCGCAGGGCCGGCCTCCTCGACCCCGGCCGGGTCGAGCGGATCGCCCGCGACAAGCTCGGCCTCGTCGAGCCCGTCGACGACGACATCATCTACCGGAAGCTCGACGATCCCCGCTGAGGCGCCGACCATGAGGACCTTCTACGAAGCCGATATCCGCAAGCGGGTCAAGGTCCTGACCTTCGTCCTGGCCGGCTGGGGGGTCCTGGTCGCCCTGAGGCTCGTCCAGGTCCAGGTCTTCGGCTACGCCCGGGCCAAGGCGGCCGTCATCCGGCAGGCGCAGAACGAGGTCGATGTCGAACCCCGCCGCGGCAATATCCTCGACCGCAACGGCGAGATCCTGGCCTGCAGCCTCCCCTCTCCCTCCGTCGTCATCCGGCCGGTCGACAAGGAGACGCCGGCCGACGCGAAAAAGAAGCTCCTCGTGCTCAAGAAAGAGCTCGATCTCTCGGAGACCGAGGTCGCCCACGTCCTCGACCGGCTCAGGCAAGGCGCCAGCTACACGTACGTCAAGAAGAAGATCCTCGAGGCGGACGCCGCCCGGGTCATGGCCCTGAAGCTCCCCGGCGTCGAGCTCGAGGCGGGGACGCGGCGGTATTACCCTCACGGCGGCCTCGCCTCCCATGTTCTGGGAGGAGTGAGCCTCAGCGGCGACAACAGGGCCGGCGTCGAGCAGCGCTACAACGACGTCCTCGAGGGCAAAAAAGGCAAGCAGATCAGCTACCGCGTCGCGGGAGGCGGCAACTATCAGACCCAAGTCCTCAGATCGCCCGTCCCCGGAAACGACATCGTCCTGACGATCGACGCGGTGATGCAGTACATCGTCGAAAAAGAGCTGGAGCGGGCCGTGATCGAACACCGGGCGTCGTGGGGCACCGTCATCGTCATGGACCCCCCGACCGGGGAGATCCTGGCCCTGGCCAGCTGGCCCGCCTACGACGTCAACAATTTCCCGGGCCCCAAAGAAGCCTGGATGAACCGGGCCGTCCAGGCCAGCTACGAACCCGGCTCGACCTTCAAGATCGTCACGGCCGCCGCGGCGCGAGAACGGAACCGCGTCGGCTTCACCGAGTTCTTCGACTGCTCGGCGGGGTCCATCCGGGTCGGCGGCACGACGATTACCGACCACGAGCGCGTCGGCGTCCTCAGCTTTCCCGATGTCCTCATCCACTCCTCCAACGTCGGCACCGTTCAATTCGCCATGCGGCTCAGCATTCCGGAGTTCTGCGAGACGATCAAGGCTTTCAAGTTCGGAACGAGGACCGGGATCGACCTTCCGAGGGAGGCCTCGGGAATGGTCCGCCCTCCGGAAGAATGGAACAAGAAAAACTCTCTCCCGCACGTTGCCATCGGCTATGAAGTGATGGTCACGGCCATCCAGTCGCTGACAGCCATGAACGCCTATGCCACGGGCGGCCTTCTCGTCCGGCCCCATGTGGTCAAGGACGGGGCAAGGGCCGGGGCCGCTCCTGCCGTCGAGGACGGCGATGGCCCCGCCCGGGCCATCAGCGAAAAGACCGCGCGTGAGCTCGTCAAACAAGTCTTTTCCAGGGTCGTCGAAGAAGGCACGGGCAAGGACAGCCGGCCGGACGGCTTCGGCGCCGCCGGCAAGACGGGCACGGCCCAGAAATGGGATCCCATCCTTAAAACCTACACGCGGGAATATACGGCTTCCTTCGTCGGCTTCACGCCGCTCGAGCGGCCGCGCCTGTCGATGATCGTCGTCCTCGACAAGCCCAAGGACGGCTACTACGGCGGCCAGGCCTGCGCGCCTGTGTTCAAGGACATCGCCCGCCAGGTCCTGCGCTATCTCCGCGTCCCCCCGGAACGTCAGCTGACGCCGAAGGTCCTGACCGCGGAGGCAAAGACGAGGAGGACGCCTTGAAGCTCCAGGACGTCCTCGAAGGGATCCCGGTCGTCGCCGGCCGCGGCGCGGAGACCGTGGAGATCACCGGCATCGCCTACAATTCCAGGGCGGTCAAGCCCGGCGATCTCTTCGCCGCGCTGCCCGGGGCGGCCCGCAACGGCATGGACTTCGTGGCCGAGGCGGTGGGGAACGGCGCCGCGGCGGTCCTGTCGGCCTGGCCGAAACCTCCGGCCGTGGACACGGCCTGGGTCCAGGCCGCCGACGCCCGGGAGGCCCTGGCCCTGGCCGCGGCGAATTTCTACGGCCATCCGTCCGAGCGGATGAAGGTCGTCGGCGTCACCGGCACCAAGGGCAAGACGACCACAACCTTCGTCCTCGACGAGATCCTGCGGACAGCCGGCGCGAAGACCGGCCTCATCGGGACGATCGAATACCGCCGCCCCGGCTGGAGGATGGACGCGCCGCGGACAACGCCCGAATCCTCCGACCTCCAGGCCCTGCTACGGGATTTCCTCGACGCCGGGGTCAGCCACTGCGTCATGGAGGTCTCCTCCCACGCCCTGGAGCAGAAGAGGGTCTGGGGCGTGAGCTACGACGTCGCCGTCTTCACCAATCTCAGCGGCGAGCACCTCGACTACCACCCGAACATGGAGGCCTATTTCGACGCCAAGAAAAAGCTCTTCTTCCTCAACCACAAGAAGAGCGCGGCCGTGGTCAATTGGGACGATCCGTGGGGCCAGAAGCTCGTGGCCGAGCTGCCCATGACGACCGTGACCTTCGGATTGGAGCCCGCGGCCATCGTCCGGGCCCTGAAGTACGTCCCCAGCGAAACGGGGATCGACACCCAGGTCACCTATCCGGGAGGCGTCATGCGCGTCCAATCGGCGCTCGTCGGCCGGCACAACCTCTACAACCTCCTGGCGGCCATCGGCTCGGCCCTGGCGCTCAACGTCGCCCCGGCCGATATCGTCAAGGGGATCGCCGCCCTCAAGGGCGTGCCGGGGCGCTTCGAGCGCGTCGCCAACCGGCGCGGCCTGCAGATCGTCGTCGATTACGCCCACACGGACCAGGCCCTGGAAAGCCTGCTCGTGACGGCCCGCGAGTTCAAGCCGCGCCGCCTCATCCTGGTCTTCGGCGCCGGCGGCGACCGCGACAGGGACAAGCGCGAACGCATGGGCCGCGTCGCCGCGCGGCTGGCGGACTGGACCGTTCTCACTTCGGACAACCCGCGCTCCGAGGATCCGGGGGACATCATCGCCGCCATCGAGAAGGGTTTCGCCAAGGAAGGCGTCCGGACCTACGAAGTGGAGCCCGACCGCAGGAAAGCCATCGTCCGGGCCCTGGCCACGGCCAACAAGGGCGACATCGTGCTCATCGCCGGCAAGGGCCACGAGGATTATCAGATCTTCAAGGACCGGACCGTTCCTTTCAGCGACATCGAGGTCATCGAGGAAACCCTCCGCGGGATGGAGGCCGCCTGATCATGGCCGTCCTGCGGCTCGACGAGATCGCCCGGATCGCCGGCGGGGCCATCCTCCGGGGCTCCCCCGCCTTGAGCTTCGGGAGCTACGGCATCGACTCCCGGCTTTCCGCCCCGGGGAGTCTTTTCTTCGCCGTTCCCGGGAGTCGCGACGGTCACGATTTCGTCGCCGACGCGGCCAAGAACGGAGCCGCGGGCGCGATCGTGACCCGTCCCGTCGCCGTCGCCGACCCGGCGTTCGGCCTGGTCCAGGTCCGGGACACGGTGGCCGCCCTCCAGGCCCTGGCCCGCGAGGTCCTCGTCCGCCGGCCGGTCCGGGTCATCGGCATCACCGGCAGCGTCGGCAAGACGACGACCAAGGAGTTCACCGCCGCCCTCCTCGCCCCGCGCTTCCGCGTGCTCAAGTCCGAAGGGAACTACAACAACTACCTCGGCCTGGCCCTGACTCTGCTCCGGCTCGAGCCCGGCGACAGCGCCGCAGTCCTCGAGATGGGCATGAGCGCGCCGGGCGAGATCCGGGCCCTCACTCGCATCGCCCCGCCCGACGTGGCCGTGATCACCAACGTCAGCCCCGTCCATCTCCAGTTCTTCAGCGGCCTCGAAGACATCGCCCGGGCCAAAAGAGAGATCCTCGACGGGGCCAAGCCGGGAGCGGCGGCCGTCCTCAACGGCGACGACCCGCTGGTCATGGACATCGCGACCGGTTTCCCCGGGCGCAAGCTGACCTTCGGCCGGGAGCCGTCCTGCGACGTCCGGGCCGAGGCCCTCGTCCCCAAGGGCTACGCCGGCTTCGAATTCGTCCTGCGTTACGGGACGGAATCCGGCCGGGTCGCCTTCCCGTGCGTCAACGAGGCCGCGGTGGCGAACCTCCTGGCGGCCGCGGCCGTCTCCCTGTCCTTCGGCCTCCGGCTCGACGAGATCCGCCCGGCCATCCGCGGCCTGAAGCCGTTCGCGATGCGCGGCGCCGTCTTCGAGGCCGGCCGCGGGATCCGCGTCTACGACGATTCCTACAATTCGAATCCCCGCGCCCTCGACGCCGCGCTGAAGAGCCTGGCCGCCCTGCCCGCCGCCCGCAAGGTCGCGGTGCTGGCCGACATGCTCGAGCTCGGCGAGGGAGAGCGGGAGTTCCATCGCCGGGCCGGCGAGATGGTGGCCAAGACCGGCTGGGATGTTCTCGTCGCCGTCGGGCCGCTCGCGGCGCTCATCGCCGAGGGGGCGGCCGGGGCGGGCCTGAGCGCCGCCGCCATCCATCTCTTCGACGACGCCAAGGCCGCGGCCGCGGTCATCCCTCACATCGTTCGGGACGGCGACCTCGTGCTGGTCAAAGGATCGCGCGGCATGAAGACCGAGGCTGTGGTCGAGGCCCTCAAGGCCCGAGGAAAGGAGTAGGCCGTGCTGTACTGGCTCCTCGCCCCTCTCCGCGACGAATTCTTCTTCTTCAACCTCGTCCGCTACATCACCGTGCGCACGGCCGCCGCCGGGATCACCGCCCTCGTCCTGAGCTTCCTCCTCGGCCCCTGGCTCATCCGTCTCCTCGAACGGCGCCAGATCGGGCAGGAGATACGGGCCGACGGCCCCAAGGCCCACATCGCCAAGAAAGGGACGCCGTCGATGGGCGGCCTGCTGATCATCGTCTGCACGCTCGTGCCGACGTTCCTCTGGGGCAACCTGGCCAACATTTACGTCTGGGTCGCCGTCCTGTCGATGGTCCTCTTCGGCCTGGTCGGTCTCATCGACGACGTCATCAAGGTCCGCAGGAAACAGTCCCTGGGCCTTCGTCCCGGCCAGAAGATCATCATGCAGCTCGTCCTGTCGGCGGCGGTCGGGCTCATCTTCATCTGGATGGGCTCGCGCGGCCAGTTCAGCCTGAGCCTGAGCTTCCCCTTCCTCAAGCAGTGGATCCCCTACCTCGGCTGGCTCTACCTGCCCTGGATCATGTTCATCCTGGTCGGCTCGACCAACGCCGTCAACCTGGCCGACGGCCTCGACGGCCTGGCCATCGGCCTGACCCTGATCAGCGCCACGGCCCTGACCGCGCTGACCTACGTCGCGGGACACGCCCTGTGGTCTCAGTACCTCAATATCGCCCGGGTGCCGCTGGCCGCCGAGCTGACCGTCTTCGTCGGCGCGTTCGCCGGGGCCTGCCTCGGCTTCCTGTGGTTCAACTGTCATCCGGCCCAGGTCTTCATGGGCGACGTCGGGGCCCTGTCGCTCGGCGGGACCATGGCCGTCATCGCCCTGCTCATCAAGCAGGAGTTCCTGCTCTTCACCGTGGCCGGCGTCTTCATCCTGGAGGCGCTCTCGGTCCTTCTCCAGGTCTCCTACTTCAAGCTGAGCAAGGGCAAGCGCATCTTCAAGATGGCCCCGCTCCACCACCACTTCGAGCTCTCAGGGTGGCCGGAGAGCCGGGTCGTCATCCGTTTCTGGATCCTGGGCATCATCTTCGCCCTCTTCAGCCTGTCGACCCTGAAATTGAGATAGACATGGAGCTTCGGGACAAGAACGTTCTCATCGTCGGCTTCGAGCGGACCGGCCAGGCTCTCGGCCGCTTCCTGCTCGATCGCGGCGCCCGCGTCCGGGTCAGCGACAAGAGGCCGGCCGAGGCGTTCGGGCCGAAGCTCCGGGCGTTCGAAGAGCGCGGCGTCGTCTTCGAGACCGGAGGCCACCGGACGGAAACCTTCCTCGGAGCCGATCTCATCGTCCCCAGCCCGGGCGTTCCGCCGATCGCCGAGATCCGGGCCGCCCGCGACAAAGGCGTCCCCGTCCTCTCGGAGATCGAGCTGGCCTACCTCTTCCTCCGGGGCCGGATCGTCGGCATCACCGGCTCGAACGGCAAGTCGACGACGACGACCCTCGTCCACAGGATCCTCTTGGACGCCGGGTTCCGGGCGCATCCCGCCGGGAATATCGGGAAGCCTCTTATCTCCTTCGTCGACCGGAGCCGCGACGACGACATCTACGTCACCGAGATCTCGAGCTTCCAGCTCGAATACACCGAGCGCTTCACGCCGGCCATCGCCGCCCTTCTCAACGTCTCGGAGAACCACATCGACTGGCACGGCACGTTCGAAAGCTATTTCGCCGCCAAGAAGAAGCTCATCCTCCGGCTGGGGCCCGAGGGCCGGGTCGTTCTCAACCGCGACGACGCCCGGGTCTGGGGGCTTCAGGCCGAAGCGGCCGCCCGCGTCTATGGCTTCAGCCGCGAGCGCCGTCCCGCCCGGGGCGCCTTCCTCGACGACGGCTGGGTCGTCGTCCGCGACGGCGCGCCCGAGAGGATCGTCCCGGCCTCGCGGATCGCCCTGCCCGGAGCCCACAACCTGGAGAACGTCCTGGCCGCGGCCCTCATCGGCCGCCTCCTGGGCGCTCCCCCGGCTTCCATGCGCCGGACGATCCCGGCCTTCCGCGGTCTCGAGCACCGGCTCGAGGACGTCCTGACCGTTCGCGGCGTCCGGTTCGTCAACGACTCCAAGGCCACGACCGTCGACGCGACCCTCAAGGCCCTGGCCAGCTTCGACCGCCCGATCGTCCTGATCCTCGGCGGGCGCGGCAAGGGCGGCGACTTTTCGCCCCTGCGCCCCGAGGTCGCGAAGCGGGTTCGGGCGGTCGTTCTTGTCGGCGAGGACGCGGACAAGATCGAGAAGGCGCTCGGCGGGGTCGTGCCCGCGGCCCGGGCGGCGAATTATCGCGAGGTCGTCCGGACCGCCTTCGGCCTGGCCGGGCGCGGCGATGTCGTCCTCCTGGCTCCGGCCTGCACGAGCTGGGATATGTTCAAGAACTTCGA
>JBAVUQ010000017.1:0-5848 GCA_049696855.1 Candidatus Aminicenantales bacterium | reverse complement strand
TCTTCTCCTTCGGCGTCGCGTCGTAGCGCTCGCCGAAGAAGTCGCCGATGCCGGAGGTCATGTTGAGGAGCTGGCGCACGCTGACCTTCTCCGCGGCCTCGGCGTTCGGGTAGTCGGGCAGGAACTTCTTGATCGGGTCGTCGAGCGAGAGCTTGCCCCGCCCCGCCAGCTGATGGATGGCGGCCCGGGTGAAGATCTTGTTGATCGAGCCCAGGTTGAACTTTGTGTTCTTCCGGTTGGGGATCTTGCCGTCGCGGTCGGCGAATCCGTAGGCCTCCTCGAAGACGACCCGGGGACCCTTGGCCACCAGGGCGACGCCGGAGAACTCGTCGGCTTTGGTCTGGGTCTCGAGGAAGCCCTTCACGGCGGCCTTGAATTCCTTCTCGTCGGCCTTGGGCTCCGGGGCGACGACGGCGGCGGGATCATCGACGAGATCGACCGAGAGGGTCAGCAGGCCGTGCGGGGGCGTCTTCTCGGCCGTCGCCTTCAGCAGAAGGAACTCGCCGTTCTCGGCCTTGGTCAGGACGGACGCAAGGAACGGTTCGTCGGATACGACCCGCTGGATCTCGAGGGACTTGAGCTGGGCCTTGGCCCTGCGGAAGCGGATCAGGCGCTGCTCGACGGGCATCTCCTTGAGGGCCTGGGCCGCGGCATGAGCCAGGAAGTAGGCTTTCATCTGCCCCGGGACGCCGGAATTGAAGGCCTCGATGTAGGCCTGGAGATGAGCTAACGCGGCATTCGCCGGAGCGGCCGGTTCCTGGGCCGGCCCCGACAGGGCCCAAGCCGAAGTCCAAAGAACGGCCGCGGCCGTCCAGCCGAGCGACCGGCAACGTCGTCTCATGTGTCCTCCTCGAGGCAAGGGCCCAGTTTCGACAGAAGGAAATTATAACACGAGACGGCAGACTTGTGTTGCGCGCGCAACCCTCAGACCTTGGTCGGCGTGCTGACCTGGCCCCCCCTCCCCTTCTCCCGCCGCTTCTGGAGATTGTCGAAGACGACGTAGAAGACCGGCGTGACATAAAGGGTGATGAGCTGGGAGAAGAGCAGCCCGCCGACGACGGCCAGGCCCAGCGGCCGCCGCGACGCCGCTCCGGCCCCGAAGCCGATGGCGATCGGAAGCGTCCCGAGAAGCGCGGCCATGGTCGTCATCATGATCGGCCGGAAGCGGATGAGACAGGCCTCGAAGATCGCGTCCTCGGCCTTCTTGCCCTCGCCCCGCTCCGCGGCCAGGGCGAAGTCGACCATCATGATGCCGTTCTTCTTGACCAGCCCGATCAGCATGATGACCCCGACGAAGGCGTAGATGCTGAGCTCCGTCCGGAAGATCATCAGGGTCAGAAGGGCCCCGAACCCGGCGAACGGCAGGGCCGAGAGGATCGTCAGCGGGTGGACGAAGCTCTCGTACAGGATGCCCAGGATCATGTAGATGACGACGATCGTCATCAGGATCAGGAATCCGAGCCCTCTCAGCGAGGACTGGAAGGCCTGGGCCGCGCCCTGGAAATTCGTGACGACGCTCGTCGGCAGGCTCTCCCGGGCCCGCCGGGAGATCTCGTCCACCGCCGGGCCCAGCGCGACCCCGGGCTTGAGGTTGAAGGAGATCGTGACGGCGGGGATCTGCCCCGAGTGGTTGATGGTCAGCGGCCCGACCGAGGGCACCAGGCGGGCCACGGCGTCGAGAGGCACGAGCGCCCCCGACGACGACAGGACATAGAGCTTGGAGAGCTGGGCCGGATCGTTCTGGAACTGCGGTTCGAGCTCCATGATCACGTAATACTGGTTGGTCGCCGCGTAGATCGTCGAGACCTGCTGGGAGCCGTAGCTGAGCGACAGGGCGTTCTCGACCTGAAGGGGCGAGACGCCGAGGGCCAGCGCCTTGTCTCTGTCGATCTCGACCGTGACCTGGGGGTTCTGGAGCTCCATGTCCGTGGTCACGTCCTGGAGGAGCGGGATGGCCCGCATCTGGGCCTCGAATTGGGAGGCGGCCTTGTACAAGACGTCGACCTCGGGACTCTGGAGCGTGAACTGGTAGAGACTCTTGGTGAAGCGGCCGCCGATCTGGATGGGCGGCGGGTTCTGGAGGAAGACGTTGATCCCGGTCAGGCCGAACATCTTGGGCCGCAGGCTCTCGACGACCGCGTCCGCGCCGAGCGGCCGCCGGTTCCGCGGCTTCAGGTGGACGAACATCCGGCCCTGGTTGCTGGCCGAGATGCCGCCGACAGCCGAGACGAAGGCGTCGACGTTCGGGTCCGCCGCGATGATCTTGGCCGCCGCGTTCTGGTGTTCGACCATGGAGTCGTAGCTGATGCCCTGGGAGGCCTCGGTCACGGCGATGAGGAAGCTGTTGTCGTCGCTCGGCAGGAAGCCCTTGGGGATCTTGACGAAGAGGACGACGGTCAGGACGAGGATGACGGCTGAAAAGGCCAAGGTCGTCGCCCTGTGCTTCAGGACCCTTGTCAGGGTTGCGCCGTAGAAGTTCTGCATGGACCGGAAGGCCTTTTCGGCGGCGTTATAGAAGGACCCGTGCTTGACCTCGCCGGGGGCCCGCAGGAGCCGGCTGGCCAAGGTCGGGGTCAGCGTCAGCGAAACGAAGCCCGAGAACAGGACCGCCGCGGCGATGGTGACGGCGAACTCATGGAAGAGGCGCCCCAGGATGCCGCCCATGAACAGGATCGGGATGAACACGGCCGCGAGCGACAGGGTCATGGACACGATCGTGAAGCCGATCTCCTTGGCGCCCTTGAGGGTCGCCTCCATGGCGGCCTGGCCCATCTCCTGATGGCGAACGATGTTCTCGAGCATGACGATGGCGTCGTCGACCAGAAAGCCGATGGACAGGGTCAGGGCCATCAGCGACAGGGTGTCGAGGCTGTAGCCGAGGAGCTGCATGACGGCGAATGTCCCGATGATCGAGAACGGCAGGGCCAGGCTGGGGATGAGCGTCGCCCGGACGCTGCGCAGGAAGACAAAAATGACGAGCACGACCAGGACCAACGCGATGATGAGCGTCGTTCTGACGTCGGCGACCGATTTCTGGATCGGTTCGGACCGGTCGAAAAGAATGTCGAAGCTGACCGAGGCCGGCAGGCGTTCACGGAACAGCGGTATGAGGTCCCTGACGGCCTTGGCCACGGCGACGGTGTTCGTGCCCGGCTGGCGCTGGATGGCCAGGGCGATGGACCGCCGCTCTGTCCCGTCCTTGTAGGACCAGGCCGCGATCTTGTCGTTCTGGACGCTGTCGATCGCCCGGCCCACATCCTTGATCCGGACGGGCGCTCCGTTCCTGTAGGCCACGATGAGCTGGTTGTATTCGGAGGCGTTGTTGAGCTGCCCCGTCGACTCGACGGTGAAAGCCCGGAAGCGGCCGTAGAGGATGCCGGTCGGAAGGTTCACGTTGCCGGCCTGAACGGCCTGGCTGACCTGGTCGATGCCGAGGCCGCGCGAGGCCAGGGCGTCGGGATCGAGCTGGATGCGGACGGCGTAGGTCTGCGAGCCGAAGACGAGCACCTGGGCGACGCCGGAGACCATCGAGATGCGCTCGGCCAGCATGACCTCGGCGTAATCGTCGAGCGTCGACAGGGGCAGCGTCTCGGAGGTGAGCGTGAAGATGAGGATGGGGCTGTTGGCCGGGTTGACTTTCTGATAGATGGGCGGCGCGGGCATGTCCCGGGGCAGCTGACTCGAGGCGACGGAGATCGATTCCTGGACGTCCTGCGCCGCGGAGTCGAGCCCCCGGCTCAGGTTGAACTGGAGGGTGATCTGGGTCAGGCCGAGCTGGTTCGTCGAGGTCATGGAATCGAGGCCCTGGATGGTCGAGAACTGCTTCTCGAGCGGAGTCGCGACCGTCGAGGCCATGGTCTCGGGGCTCGCCCCCGGCAGGGCGGCGGTTACCAGGATCGTCGGGAAATCCACGTTCGGGAGATCGCTCACGGGGAGAAGCCGGTATCCCAGGATCCCGAAGATGAGGAGCGCCGCCATGAGGAGCGTCGTCATCACGGGGCGGCGGACGAAAGTTTCCGAAAAGTTCATGGCGCACTCCCTCCTAGCGGCCTGCCTTGACCTCGACCTTCGCCCCCGGGCCGAGCCGGAGCTGCCCGTCCGTGACGACGCGCTCTCCCGGCTTCAAGCCTTCGGCGATGACGGATTCTCCGCCGAATTCCCGAGCGACCTTGACCGGCCTCATCTCGGCGGTCAGGTCGTCCTTGACGACAAAGACGTATTCGCCGGCCTGCCCGGTCTGGACGGCCTGGGACGGGACGACGACGACCCCTTTCTCCGTGGTCAGCGTCAGGCGCACGTTCAGGAACTGGCCAGGCCAGAGGGCCAGGTCGGTGTTGTCGAAGGTCCCCCTGAGCATGATCGTCCCGGTCGTTTCGTCGATCGCGTTGTCGACGAAGGTCAGGACGCCGGAGGCCGGCGTCTGCCCCTCGCCCGCCGCGACGGTCTCCACCTTCAGCGCCTCCTTGGCCATGAATTCCTTGATCCGGACCAGATTCTGTTCGGGAACGGAAAAGGTGACGTAGATCGGGCTGATCTGGTCGATCACGACGGCGGCGCCGACATCGTTCGCCTTGATGATATTGCCGGCATCGATGAGCAGCTTCCCGGTCCGGCCGTCGATCGGCGAGCGGACGGTCGCGTAGTCGAGATTGAGACGGGCGTTCGAGATCCCCGCCTCGTCGGCCTTGACTGCGGCGACGAGAACGTCGCGGTTGGCGATAAGCGCGTCGTACTGCTCCTTGGTCACATAGTCCTTCTGAACGAGATCGGCGTAGCGGGTGACGTCGGCCTCGGCGTTCTTCAGCTGGGCCCGGTCCTTTTCGAGAAGGGATTCGGCCTGCCTCACGGCGATCTCGAAAGGCCGGGGGTCTATCGTGAACAGGCGGTCTCCCTTCCGGACGTTCTGGCCTTCCTTGAAATAGACGCCGGTGACCTCGCCGCCGACCTGGGCCTTGACGGAGACCGTCGCCAGCGCTTCGGCCCGGCCCACGGAGGCGATCTCGAGCGGGACGTCCTTCTGCTCGGCGGAGGCCACCGTCACGGGACTCCCGGGCATGGGCGGATTCGCTTTCTTTCCTGAGCAGGCCGCTCCACCCATGAGCGCGGCGAGTGCGATCGTGCCGATGAGCGTCAAACGAGAACGAGGGGTCTTCATGGCCTGTGATCTCCTTTCTCCGGGCCCGCCGGCTGGACGGGCTTGGCCGGTCCCGCGGGCGGGGCCAGAGTCCCGGTATCGTGCGTGAACTGGACCAGGGCCAGGAACCAGTCGGACCTGGCCCGGACGAGCTGAACGCGGCCGTCGGCGAGAACCGACTGGGCGGCCAGCAGGTCGAGGATGCTGCCGACGCCCTCCTTGTAGCGGCCCAGGGCGACGTCGTAAGACGCTTGGGCGCTTGACAGGAGGTCCTTGGCGGTCACGATCTCCTGCTCCGAGGTCTTGAGGCCGTAGTAGCTCGTCCAGACCTGGAGCTCGACCGAGCGGTCGAGGTCGGTCATCCGGTCGCGGGCTCCTTCGGCCAGCGCCTTGGCTTCCAGGACGGCGTATTGTTGGAGCCCGAAAAGGAAAGACAGATCGACCGTGGCCGAAATCGCGTAGAAGGGGTTCGAAACCGGGTTGCCGCGATAATAGATTCGTCCGGCGTTGCCGCTGAGCGAGAGGGCGGGAAAGAACGTCGAACGGGCCTTCCTGACGACCGCCTCGGCTTCGAGAACCTGGGCGCGGGCGGCGGCCAGGTCGGGCCGCCTGGCTTCCGCCTCCTCGATGGACAGGTCGACCTGTTTGGATACGGATTCAAACGGGATGTCCTCGGGAAGACTCTCGGCGACCTCGAATGGAGCGGCGGCCGGG
>JBAVUQ010000016.1:0-6061 GCA_049696855.1 Candidatus Aminicenantales bacterium | reverse complement strand
GGGCAGGGGAAGGCGCGCGGCGGCTTCAAGGTCCCGTTTGCGCCGGACCGGGTCTTCTCCCTGGGCGCCCAAAAGCTCCTGGTCACGGGAAATCCGACCGGGCGGGGAAGGGGCGAGCGTCTCCTCCACGTCTATGATGCCGGCGGACGGCTGCTCTGGGAAGGGCTCGAGGCGCGGGCATCGTCCGATCCGATCCTCGACGCCTTCAGGAACATGATCCTCGTCTGCCCGGGCGAGTCCGGAGATTTCCATGTCATCTTCCGGAGCGGCCAGCGGACGATCCTTCATTTCTCCGGGTCAGGCGCCCTGACGGGCCGGATCGCCGTCGACGAACGACACGCCTTCAAAACTCTGGATATGCCCTCCGGGCGAGGGGTCATGAGGCTGGCCGGGTTTTGCTGGGCCGCGGCCCGGGACCGGGGGCTCTTCTATCTCTCGGCGCCCGAGGATATGGACGGCAGGGACCTCGGGCCGGGACGGGCGGTTTCCGTCATCGACGGACAGGGCCGCCTCCAGTCCGTCGTCGAGCTGCCGTGCGCCGTTCATCGCTTCCTCGTCGCGGACGGACGCATGTTCGCCATCGACGACGAAGGCGGCCTCCGGATCTTCGAGGTCGGCCGATGAGCCCGGGCTTCTCGTTTTTCACCGCGGCCGCGCTCGTCGCCGCCGGTCTCACGGGCCCGGCCGTCGACACGGTCGACGTGCGGATCTGTGCCAGCCTTGACGAGGCGGCCCCGTCCGGATCCGGCCCGGTGCTGCTCGTCTTCTTTTCGATCGAGTGTCCCGTCTGCTACGAGGAGCTCTTCGAGTCCCGGTATCTCATCGACGACGGGCGATGGCCCGTCGCCGTGGTCGGCGTCTCGCTCGCGCTGCGCGACGACCTCCAGGTCTTCCTTGAAAAATACGCCTGGACGCCGCCGGTCGTCCTGGACCGGCGCAAGGTCCTTTTCCGCAGGTTCAAAGTTGACGCCGTTCCTTATAAGGTCCTGCTCGTGGGGACGGAGGCGGTCTATAAGGATGATCCCTACCTGGGATCCGAGGCCCGCCGGGAGGAGTTGAAAAAATGCCTGACACGGCTCTTCTCGCGCTGACTTGGCGCGTGACCCGGCACAGGCTCGTCGCTTCGCCCCTGGCCATCGTCGCCGGCCTGGCCTTTCCCGTTTTTATCGTCTGGATCGGGTTCCATGATTCGTACGCGAGCGCCGCGAAGTTCTTCTTCTTCCTCCTGCCCCACGTCTTCCTCATCGCGGCCCAGGATACCGTCCGGTCCGACGTCGAGAGCGGCGCCCTCGAGAGCGTGCTTTTTCTCGGCGGCCGCTGGAGGAAATACTTGAGCGCGAAGAGCCTCGTCCTGGCCGCGGTCGCCGCGGGCTATGCGGTCTGTCTTTTCGCCCTCTTCGCGGCCTGGGGCGCGGCCCGCGGAGAGCTCAGGCCTGACTTTGCCGCCCGTTTCGCGCTGGCCCTCGTCGCCGGCGCCTATTATGTCGCGGTGGCCGGGACGCTGAGCTATGTCCTCAAGGCCGGATCGAACGTGCTGGCGCTGCTTCTGGCCCAGTCGGCCGCCGTCATGGCCCTCGTCTTCTCGGCGACCTCGCGGACCGGCCTCCTCGACTACGCCGCGACCGGGCATTTCCCCGGCATCGGCGCCAAGGTCCTCTTCGGGGCCCTCGTCGCCGTCCTGCCCAATGTCATCGTCTCCGGCCGGCTTCCCTTTTTCGCCGCCGAGATCGCGGCCGGCCTCGGCCTGGCGCTCTTTGTCCAGGGGCGGCTGGCTCGAAGGCTCGAGATCAGGAAATAGAAGTGGAGGCCCCATGATCGAAGCCCATAAACTGGCCAAGAGGTTCGGCCGGGTCGAGGCCCTGCGCGACGTCAGCTTCAGAACGAAAAAGGCAGCGATCACGGCCATGCTCGGCGAGAACGGCGCCGGCAAGACGACGACGCTCAAGCTCGTGCTGGGCTTTTTGCGGCCGGACTCGGGGACCGTGGCCGTCGCCCCCGGCCGGGTCGGGTACGTGCCCGACCGGCCGGCATTCTTCGCCTGGCTCGACGGCTGGACGATCCTCGGACTGGCCCGGACTCTGGCGCGCGGCAACCCCCCCGGGAACGGCCGCGACTTCGGGGCCTCGGTCCTGGCCGTCTCGAGGAGCCTGCTCTTCGACCCGGCCCTGCTCCGGCGCCGTCCCGCCTCCTATTCGGCCGGGAACGCCAAGAAGTTCGCCTACCTGCAGAACCTGGTTCTCGCGCCCGACCTCCTCATCGCCGACGAACCGTTCTCGGCCCTCGATCCGCCGGGCATCAAATGCGTCCGGGACATCTTCTGCGGCTTGAGGGACGGGGGAAAGACGGTCCTGCTCAGCTCCCACATGCTGGCCGAGATGGAGAGGATCGCGGACGGGTTCATCGTCCTTCGACGCGGCGAGACGATCGCCCACGCCGGGCTCAAGGAATGGCGGCTCCTGCGGCTGGCCCGGACCGGCCCCGACCTCGAATCCGTATTTCTCCGGCTGGCCGGCTCGTGACGGGACCAAGGGACTGTCCCCGAAGTGGGACTGTCCCTCTGGTCCGGCCCGAAGACGGCCCTCAGATGACCGTTCCGTCGGGGATGACGGCGTCCTTGGGGACGACGATGATGCCGTCGACGATGGCGTAGCTCTCGGCCGTCTCGGCGGCCACGCCGTTCCTGTTGATGAGCTTGACGCCGTGGCCGATGCGGGCGTTCTTGTCGATGATGGCGTTGCGGATCTCGCAGTCGCGGCCGATGCCCACGTCGGGCACGCCCTTGTCGCGGTTGCGGGCGAGGTCCTCCGCCGATTCGTAATAGTCGGCGCCCATGACCACGGTCCGCTCGAGATGTCCGTTCTCGCCGATCCGGGAGCGGATGCCGATGATCGCCTCGCGGATGCGCGACCTGTTGACGATGCTGCCCTCGCAGAGAATGGCGTTCTCGACGTCGGCCCCGAGGATCTTGGACCCGGGCAGGAACCGCGGGGTGGTGAAGATGGGCCTCTCTTCGTCATAGAAATCGAATCGCGGCAGGGGCCGGGTCAGGTCCATGTGGGCGTCGAAGAAGCTCCGGATCGTCCCGATGTCCTCCCAGTACCCGTCGAAGAAATGGCCGCAGACTTTGCGCTCGCCGATGGCGTGGGGGATGACCTCCTTGCCGAAGTCCTTGGAGTCGGTGTGGGCCAGGAGGTCGCGGAGGACGCTCTGGCTGAAAAGGTAGACGCCCATGGAGGCGAGGTGGGTCCGGCCGTTGGCCGGCGTGCCGAACCGGGCGAAGACGCTCTCGTCGACCCGCATCCGCTCGATGTCGGCCGGGTCCCGGGGCTTCTCCCTGAACTCGGTGATGCGGCCCCGGCTGTTGACCTTCATGACCCCGAATTCGCCGGCCTGCTCGGTCCGGACGGGCGTCACGGCGATGCTGATCTCCGCGCCGGAGGCGATGTGGAAATCGACGAACTTGCGGTAATCCATCCGGTAGAGATGGTCCCCGGAGAGGACGAGGACGAGCGCCCCCTCGTCCTTGACGAAATCGAGGTTCTGGCGGACGGCGTCGGCCGTGCCCTGGTACCAGTCCCGGTTCTCGAGGGTCTGCTGGGCCGAGAGCAGGGTGATGTAGTCGCGGTGGAAGCTGTCGAAGCGGTAGGTCGTGAAGATGTGCCGATGGAGGGACTCGCTGGCGAACTGGGTCAGGACGAAGATGCTGCGGACGTTCGAGTGGATGCAGTTGGAGATCGAGATGTCGATCAGCCGGAAGCGCCCGGCGACGGGCACGGCCGGCTTGCTCCGGACCTTGGTCAGCGGATAGAGCCGGCTGCCCTGGCCGCCGGCCATGATGATGCTGACGACATTCATCTCCGGCATTATTTCGCGGCGTTTTGCACCGGCGTGAGGTCGTCGATGAGCCACATGCCGCGGCCGTTCGTGGCGATGACCAGGGCATTGTCGCGCGGGTGAACGGCGATGTCCCAGACGTAGCTCGTCGGCAGGCCCGAGCCGAGGACGTTCCAGGTCAGGCCCGCGTCGCGGCTGACGTAGACGCCGGTGTCGGTGCCCGCGTAGAGCATATCCTTGACCTTGGGATCCTCGCGGACGACGTTGACCGGCCCGCCGGGGATGTTCGAGGCGATCGAGACCCAGGTCTTGCCGTAATCCGTCGACTTGAAGATGTAAGGGTTGAAGTCGTCGTCGTGCCGTCCGACGAGGGTGACGTAGACCGTGGCCTGATCGTACTTCGAGGCGACGAGCTTCCAGACGTGCTTGTTGTAGGGGAGGCCGGCCGTGATCTCGGTCCAGCTGTCGCCGCTCGTCTTCGTCACCCAGACCCGGCCGTCGTCCGTGCCGGCGTAGATGAGGCCGAACTTGAACGGCGATTCGTCGACAGCCGTGATCGTGGCGTAGGGGATGGCGTAGGGCCACTGGCCCTGCTGGTCGGGGTTGTTATAGGTCAGGTCGGGGCTGATCCTTTCCCAGGTGTCGCCCTTGTTCATCGACCGGAAGAGATACTGGAAGCCGTGATAGACGATCCCGGAGTTGTGGGGCGAGAGCACGGTCGCCGCCAGCCACTGGCCGCGGTAGGCCGGCTCGCCCTCAGGGGCCTTGGGGAAGATATCCTTGCTCGTCCACAGTCCGTCCTTGTAGACGGAGCGCTCGAGGCGGCCGTAGAACGACGAGGCATATTCGGTCGAGGGATCGGCCGGATCCACGGCGATGAGCGTCCCCTCGCCCCCCGGCGCCTTTTCCCATTTGGGCTGGGCCTGGGCGAAGCTGCGCCGTCCGGTGGGCGCGCCCTGGCCGGGCCGGCGGAGCGGGATGAGGCCGCGATAAGTGCCCTGGTCCTGGACCGAGCCATAGGCCCAGAACGGCGTCGAGAAGTCGAGGGTGACGTTGTAGAACTGGACGGCCGGGATGCCGTCGTGGAAGTCCCGCCAGGTATTGCCGCCGTCATAGGAGATGTTGACGCCGCCGTCGTTGTTGTTGATGAGATGACTGCTGTCGTTGGGGTCGATCCACAGGCCGTGGTGGTCGCCGTGGAGCCCGGTGGAATAAAGGTTCTGATAGGTCTTGCCGCCGTCGGTCGACTTCGAGAGACCCAGGCCCATGATGTAGATCGTCTCCGGCGAATTGGGGTCGACGCGGATCTGGCCGAAGACCCAGCCGTAGGTGCCGCCGAAGCGGTCCATGCCCGGCGGGCTGACCTTGCGCCAGCTCGCGCCGGCGTCGTCGGAGCGATAGACCTCGGCGCCGATGATGCCGCGGCCGAGCGGCCGGCCGTAGGAGTCGTTTTGCCCCGGCTTGGGCTCGGCGCCCGGCATGTGGTTGTCGACGTAGGCGTAGAGGGTCGACGGCTTCGTCCGGCAGAGGTCGATGCCGGTGCGGCCGGTGAAGTTCGTATCGGGAAGGCCGGCGTTGATGGGCGTCCAGGTCTTGCCGCCGTCCGTCGTCTTGAACAGGCCGTCCTCGCCGCCCGGGACGGGATCGCTCCAGCGCTTGCGGATGCGGTTCCAGGTCGCGGCATAGAGGGTCTCGGGCGCCTGGGGATCCATGACCAGGTCGTTCGCCCCGACCCTCTCGTTGACGAAGAGGACCTTCTGCCAGGTGGCCCCGCCGTCGGTCGTCTTGAAGACGCCGCGGTCGGGATTCACGGTCCATTCGTGGCCCGTGGCGGCGACATAGACGATGTCGGGGTTCTTCGGATGGATGACGACGCGGGCGATGGTGTACGTGCCCTCGAGGCCCATGTGTTTCCAGGTCTTCCCCGCATCGGTCGATTTGAAGACACCCAGCCCCGCTTCGGAGGCGCGGAAGATGTTGGCCTCGCCCGTTCCGACCCAGACGATGTTCGGGTCGGACTCGGCCACGGCCAGGTCGCCGATCGAGACCGTCGGCATGTCGTCGAAGATGGGCTCCCAGGTCGTCCCGGCGTTCACCGTTTTGAAGACGCCGCCCGTGGCCGCGGCCGCGTAAAAGACCGTCCGGCTGCCTGCCGGGACCGCGACGTCGGTGCACCGGCCGCCGAGATCGAAGGGGCCGACGAACCGCCACTTGACGTCCTTGAAGG
>JBAVUQ010000015.1:0-13065 GCA_049696855.1 Candidatus Aminicenantales bacterium | reverse complement strand
GCCAGGTCGGCCAGCACGACGCCGCCGTCGGAGTCTTTGATCACGGTCCCGACCGGGACGCCGAGGCGGACATCAGGGCCGCGCTTGCCGTAGCGGTTGCCGCCCTCCCCGGGAGCGCCGTTCTTGGCCTTGATGACGGGGTAGAAGCGGAAATAGGCGAGCGAACTGACGTTTTCGTCGGCGACGAAGGCGATGCTGCCCCCGTTCCCGCCGTGACCGCCGTCCGGCCCGCCCTTCGGGACCCGGGCCTCGCGGCGGAAGCTGACACAGCCGTTCCCGCCCCTCCCGGCTTTCAGCGTGACGGTGACCTGGTCAACGAACAACGGTGGCGCTGCTCTTCCTCAAGCCGTCAGGACGGAGACGACCTTCCCCTTCCGGCCCTTGTCGGAGAACTTGACGGTCCCGGTGGCCAGGGCGAACAGGGTGTCGTCCTTGGCCCGGCCGACGTTGAGGCCGGCCTTGATGGGCGTGCCCCTCTGGCGGACGATGATGGACCCGGCGTTGATCCGCTGGCCGCCATGGCGTTTGACGCCGAGCCTCTTCCCCGCGCTGTCGCGTCCGTTTTTCCCGGCTCCGCCGGCTTTTTTATGGGCCATGGCTTACTCCTTCGCTGCTTTCTTTGTTTTGACCGGGGCCGGCTTCTTGGCGGCCTTCGGCTTGACGGCTTCCTTCTTGGCCGGCTTGGCCTTGACCGCCGCCTTGG
Source organism: Candidatus Aminicenantales bacterium (assembly GCA_049696855.1). Classification (GTDB taxonomy): domain Bacteria; phylum Acidobacteriota; class Aminicenantia; order Aminicenantales; family Saccharicenantaceae; genus RBG-16-66-30. The sequence continues at coordinate 12,362 of JBAVUQ010000015.1, read as the reverse complement.
CGGGCTTCGCGGCGGCCGGGGCCTCGGCCGGGGCGGCCGGCTTCGGCTTCGGGGCCGGAGCTGGCTTCTCGACCGGGGCCGGCTTTTCCTCGGCCAGGTCCTGGGCCGTGAGCAGGGTCCGGTCCGGGGTGATCCGGGTGATGCGGACCTTGGTCAGCTGCTGCCTGTGCCCGCGGGTCCGGCGGTACTGTTTCCTCCTCTTCTTCTTGAAGACGAGGACCTTTTCGTCCTTGAAGTTCTCGAGGACGAGGCCCAGAACCATGGCGTTGTCGAGGACCGGGGTCCCGACCTGCACCGTCTCGCCGTCCTCGATCAGGAGGACGCGGTCGAATTGGGCTTTCCGCCCCGGCTCGAGGTCGAGCTTCTCGACGGCCAGGACATCGCCAGCCTTAACGCGGTACTGCTTGCCGCCTGTCAGGATCACTGCGTACATATGAACCTACCCTTCGGTGAAGATACAAAAGTTGGACGTCAAATTTAGCATAGGGCTCGCGGGAAGTCAAATAGCCGACTGGCAGGCAGGGCCTTCTTGACAGCGCCGATGCCTTTCCCTACGCTAGGGTCTTCCCCTGGGCGGTTAGCTCAGCGGTAGAGCATCGGCTTTACAAGCCGGGGGTCGCAGGTTCGAGCCCTGCACCGCCCAACCCGGAGCTCGCGAAGCGAGCGGAGGAGGCAGAAGTCCGGCGGAGGGACTCGGAGCTGGACTTCTGCGAAATATCCGGATAAAGGTGTTTCTTGGCTTTCTAGCGCAAGCGAGCGGAGGAGGCAGAAGTATGGCGGAGCGACTCGGAGCCATACTTCTGCGAAATATCTGAATAAAGGACTTTGGCTGTTGATATACTCGGAGCCGGTTTCTGCGAAATATCTTGATGGGGTGTTTCTTGATGGGGTGTTTCTTGGCTTTCTTGCGTCAGCGAGCGGAGAAGATCTCTCGGAGGTATCTTGATAAAGCGTCTTAGGGTTTCCGCCGGAGCGTATCTGGTCGCCGCCATTGTTCTCGCCTTGGCCGGAATCGGCGCGTTCGTCTGGCTCTCCATTCGGGATTTCAGCATCTATTGGCTCATCCTCTCCCCGGTCATCATCGTGGTCTACGAGCTTCCGGCGTTCTACGCGTTCTGGCTGTATAGGAGAAAGCGCCGGGCCTCGGCGCTAAAGGATCGATCCGGAGCCCTTTGAAGATCAACGACCCTTGCCCACCGTCCGGGCCGCTTCCCTCATCTTTCTCTGGCAATCCCTCACGGCGGCGAGGGAATTCGCCTCGAAGATCCCCGTCCGTGGAGGGGGGACCGGCAGGGAGCGGAGTCTTCGAAGCGACCATCAGCGCCGCCCCGGAGCGACCCGGAGGGGCGGTGCTGGGAAATATCTTCATCAAGGGCTTTTCCCAAGCTATCTATCAGAATCCCGGCCTCGAGTGCTCGGCCGGGATTCTGAGGTCCGCTTCCAAGAGTCCGCTCCCCGTAGGAGGGAGAAGCGCCCCCGACGGGATTCGAACCCGTGTTGCTGCCTTGAAAGGGCGGTGTCCTGGGCCTCTAGACGACAGGGGCAACGAAAGTGAGCCGTGCTGGACTCGAACCAGCGACACCCGGCTTAAAAGGCCGGTGCTCTCCCTCTGAGCTAACGGCCCGCAAAAAACACTATTATAGTGACGGGGGGTAAAGTGTCAACCACCGCCCGCGACCGTTCGAGCCCCTCAGGACAGGGGCTCGAACTTGATGATGACCCAGCGGCCGCGATGCGGGATCTTGTTGGCCTCGTCATTGAGGATGTACTCTCTCATCAGGAGCTTGTAATCTTTCTTCACGCCGGACCTGTTGGTGATCGCGACCACAACGTCCTTGGAATGGACCTCTCCGGTGAGCTCGCGGACGGTCGGGATATCGCCTGCGTCGCGCGCGCTCAGGGAGAACAGCGTCATCTCCTCTTCCGCGGCGGCAGCGGCCTTGGCGGCGCTGTACGCCTTCTTGAACTCCTGCATCTTGCCGTTCTCGATGTCGTACTTGGCCTGGAGCTCGTCGATCTTCCTCTGGGCGGCGGCCTTGCCGGCTGCGGAGCGGGACGTGTCCTTCTCGTACTGGGCGTCCTTGAGGAGTGTGTCGGCATCGATCGTCGGACCGATCTGGGCGTCCTGGAGCTTCTTGGCCTCGATCTCGGCCGCATTCAGGGCCGGCAGAGAGGCCTGGTCGATCTTCTCGGGACCGATGCTGACCACGGACCAGGAGCCGAGCTCGGGCTGAAGAGGCTCGAGGGCCATGCTGGACATGGTGTCGTTGTCGTTCATCATGACGGCGTTGAAGTACTTCTTGAGGAGGGTCTTCTCGGGCGCCGACGTGCATCCCTGGATGACCAAGAACGCGAGGAAAACACCGATCACGATGAGAGTCTTCTTGCGCATGATACCTCCTTCCTCTATTGTTCCGAAACTTCTCTGCCTGAATCATAACTTTTTTCCGGAGCAAAAATCAAGCCCTTTTGTGGCCCGGCCCCAGGCGTGTTTTCCTGGGCGTTCATTTGTGCTACACTATCTCGCTCGACAACTCGGTTTCGGGGTCTGAACATGACGACAGAGAAAGACATCGTCCTCAAGCATCCCAAGGCCCCGGCGGCCCTGCTCGACGTCATCCGCGACGTCCAGTCCCGCTTCGGGCGGGTCTCCGACGAGGCCGTCGGCCGCATCGCCGCGCACCTGAAGCTGTCCGAAGCGGAGGTCCGCGGGGCGGTGACGTTCTATCACTTCTTCTCCCTCGCGCCCCGCGGCGCCTCGACGGTCTACCTGAACGACTCCATCACTTCGAGAATGGCCGGTCGGGCGGCCGTGGCACGGGCCTTCGAGGAGGAGGCCGGATGCCGCTTCGGCGAGGTCTCGGCCGATGGGACGGTCGGGCTCTTCGCGACCTCCTGCATCGGGATGAACGACCAGGAGCCTTCGGCCATCGTCGACGGGATCGTCTTCACGGCCCTGACCCCCGAGAAGGCCCGGGCCATCGTCCGCGGCCTCAGGGCCGGAACCCCGGCCGGGGACCAGGTCGTCCCGTCCGGCGCCGGCGTCAGCCAATCGGACCTCGTCCGGGCCATGGTCGTCAGCAACATCCGCCGGCGCGGGCCCGTCCTCTTCGGCGCCCACGAACCGGGCGCCGGTCTGCGCAAGGCCGTGGCCATGGCGCCGGAAAAGGTCATCGACGAGATCAAGAAGGCCGGCCTGCTCGGCCGGGGCGGCGCGGGCTTTCCGACGGGACTCAAATGGGAATTCTGCCGGCGCGAGAGCGCCGGACGGCGCTTCGTCGTCTGCAACGCCGACGAGGGCGAGCCCGGGACCTTCAAGGACCGGGTCATCCTGACCGAGCTCGCCGCGCTCCTCTTCGAGGGCATGGCCGTCGCCGGCTACGCCATCGGGGCGAAAACGGGCCTCCTCTATCTCCGGTCGGAGTACGCCTATCTCCGGGCCCACCTCGAATCGGTCCTGGCGGGCCTGCGCGAGCAGGGGCTTCTCGGCCGGAAAGTGGCCGGCGCGCCGGGTTTCGATTTCGACATCGTCATCAAGTCCGGCGCCGGCGCCTACATCTGCGGCGAGGAATCGGCCCTGCTCGAATCGGCCGAAGGCAAGCGCGGCGAGCCCCGCGACAGGCCGCCCTTTCCCGTCCAGACCGGTTACCTGGACCAGCCCACGACCGTCAACAACGTCGAGACCCTGGCCACGGCCGCCCGCATCCTGGCCGAAGGCGCGGCCTGGTTCAAGGCCATGGGCACGGCCCAATCGGCCGGCACCAAGCTCCTGAGCGTCTCCGGCGATTGCATCCGGCCGGGCGTTTACGAAGTCGAATACGGCGTCACGGTCGCCGATCTCCTGGACATGGCCGGCGGCGCGGGAGCCAAGGCCGTCCAGGTCGGCGGGCCGTCGGGGACGTGCGTCGCCCCCGCCGGGTTCGGCCGGAAGATCTGTTTCGGCGACCTGGCCACGGGCGGCTCGGTCATCGTCTTCGGCCCCGACCGGGACCTCTTCGAGGTCGTCTCGAATTTCATGGAGTTCTTCGTCGACGAGTCCTGCGGCTGGTGCGTCCCCTGCCGGGCCGGAAACGTCCTGCTCAAGAAGAAGTTCGAGAAGGTCGCCCGGGGCCTCGGCACCGCAAGCGACCTGCGCGATCTCGAGGACTGGGGCCGTCTGGTCAAGAGCACGAGCCGGTGCGGGCTCGGGCAGACCTCCCCCAATCCCATCCTGACGACCCTGAAAAGCTTCCCCGAGCTCTATGCGGCCAAGATCCGGGAAGGCGAGGCCTTCGTCCCCGAGTTCAACCTGAAAGAGGCCATCCAGGACGGCTGCGCGGCGGCCGGCCGCAAGCCGGAGTGCAAGGAGTCTCTCTATGACTGAGATCCGCTTCACGATCGACGGCAAGGAGTGCCTGGCCCAGCGCGGCCAGACCATCGTCGACGCGGCCAAAGCCAACGGCGTCTACGTCCCGGTCCTCTGCAACTACGAGGGCCTCAAGCCCGTCGGCAGCTGCCGGATCTGCACCGTCCGCGTCGCCGGCCGCTACATGGCCGCCTGCACCCAGCCGGTGACCGAGGGCATGGCCGTCGAGAACACGGCCCCGGACCTCGAGGACATGCGCAAGTCCCTCATCGAGATGCTCTTCGTCGAGGGGAACCACTTCTGCCCTTCCTGCGAGAAGAGCGGCAACTGCGAGCTCCAGGCCCTGGGCTATCGCTACAAGATGATGGTGCCGCGGTTCCCCTACCTCTGGCCGGGCCGGGCCCTTGTGGCCGACTCGCCCCTTCTCATGCTCGAGCGGAACCGCTGCGTCCAGTGCCTCCGCTGCGTCCGCGGCATCCGGGCCAGGGACGGGCGCAAGGTCTTCGCCGCGATCGAGCGGAGCTCCCGCGTGACCATCGAGATCGATCCGAAGCTGGCCGCGCGGCTCTCCGAGGACGAGGCCCGGCGGGCCATGGACATCTGCCCCGTGGGCGCCATCCTGCGGAAGGAGACCGGCTTCGCCGTCCCCATCGGGCGGCGGAAATACGACGCCGTCCCGATCGGGAGCGACATCGAAAAAGGGACCGGGAGGTAGACCGTGGGCAAACCCGTCATCGCCACGACGTCGCTGGCCGGCTGCTTCGGCTGTCACATGTCCCTGCTCGACATCGACGAGCGCATCCTCAAGCTCGTCGATCTGGTCGAGTTCAACAAGTCGCCGATCGACGACATCAAGAGATTCACCAAGCCCGTCGATGTCGGCCTGATCGAGGGCGGCTGCTGCAACAGCGAGAACGTCGAGGTCCTGCGCTCGTTCCGCAAGAACTGCAGGGTCCTGGTCTCGGTCGGCGAGTGCGCCGTCATGGGCGGCCTACCGGCCCTGCGCAACAGCATCCCCCTCAAGGAATGCCTGGAGGAAGCCTATCTGAATTCGCCGACGGTCGACCCCGGGAGCCGCATCATCCCCAACGACGAGGACCTGCCGATCATCCTGGACAAGGTCTATCCCTGCCACGAGGTCGTTCCGATCGACTATTTCCTGCCTGGCTGCCCGCCCTCGGCCGACCTCATCTGGGAGGCCGTGACCGCGCTCGTCGAGGGCCGGCCGCTCAACCTGACCTACGACATGATCAAATTCGACTGAAGAGTGAACGCTCATGGGTAGAAAGATAACGATCGAACCCGTCACCCGGGTCGAAGGCCACGGCAAGGTCACCATCCGGCTGGACGACGCCGGCAAGGTGACGCAGTCCCGGTTCCACGTCGTCGAGTTCCGCGGTTTCGAGCGGTTCGTCCAGGGCCGCCCCTACTGGGAGGCCCCGGTCCTCGTCCAGAGGCTCTGCGGCATCTGCCCCGTCAGCCACCACCTGGCGTCGGCCAAGGCCATGGACGTCATCGTCGGGGCCGGGCCGGGCAAGCTGACCGCGACCGCCGAGAAGATGCGGCGCCTGATGCACTACGGCCAGATGCTCCAGTCCCACGCCCTGCACTTCTTCCACCTGGCCTCGCCCGACTTCCTCCTGGGCATGGACGCCGACCCGGCCGTGCGGAACGTCATCGGCCTCATCGCCCTCGACAAGGACCTGGCCACGCGGGCCGTCCTCCTGCGCAAGTTCGGCCAGGAGATCATCCTGGCGACCGCCGGCAAGAAGATCCACGGCACCGGCGCCGTCCCGGGAGGGATCAACAAGAACCTCAGCCTCGAGGAGCGCGACCGCTTCCTCAAGGGCGCCGACCCCCTGACGATCGACCGGATGATCGAATGGTCCCAGGCGGCCATCGACATCTTCAAGGACTATCACCGGGCCCACAAGGACCTCGTCGACCATTTCGCCGAATTTCCGTCGAACCACCTCAGCCTCGTCCGCAAGGACGGGGCCCTCGACTTCTATCACGGCGTCCTTCGGGCCGTCGACGCCGACGGCCGCAAGATCCTCAACGACGTCGACTACCAGGACTACGTCAAGCACATCGGCGAGGAAACGCGGTCCTGGAGCTACATGAAGTTCCCCTACCTCCGCGCCCTCGGCCGGGAGGACGGCTGGTACCGGGTCGGGCCGCTGGCCCGGCTCAACACCTGCGATTACATCCCCTCGCCGCTGGCCCAGAAGGAGTTCGAGACCTACAAGGCCTATACCGACGGCAAGCCCAACAACATGTCGCTCCACTCGCACTGGGCCCGGCTCATCGAGCTCCTGCACTCCGCCGAGGTCATCAAGGAGCTCCTCCTCGACAAGGACCTCCAGGGCACGAAGCTCGTCAAGAAGGGCCGGCGCGCGCCGGAAGGGGTCGGCCTGGTCGAAGCGCCGCGGGGCACGCTCTTCCATCATTACCGCGTCAACGGCGACGACCAGATCACCATGGCCAACCTCATCGTCTCGACGACGAACAACAACGAGCCCATGAACCGGGCCGTCAACTGGGTCGCGATGAACGTCCTCTCGGAGAAGCCCGAGATCACGGAGGGCATGCTCAACCGCGTCGAGGTGGCCATCCGGGCCTACGACCCGTGCCTGAGCTGCGCCACCCACGCCCTGGGCCGGATGCCGCTCGAGGTCACCCTCGTCGACGCGGGCGGCCGCGTCCTCCAAAGGAAGGTCCGCTGATTCCGCGCCGAACGCCGGCCGCGAAAACCCTCGTCCTGGGGATCGGCAACCCCGGCCGCGGCGACGACGGCCTGGGAGCCGCGGCCGCCGAAGGGCTGAAAAAGCGCCGCCTCCGGGGCGTCACGTGCGACGCCAACTACCAGCTCAACGTCGAGGACGCGCTGGCCTGCGCCGCCCAGGACGTCGTCATTTTTGTCGATGCCGGGCGGGGGCTGCGCCAGCCCTTCACTTTCACGACGATCGAGCCGGATCACCGGATGCCGGCCCTGAGCCACGCGCTTCGGCCGGCCACGGTCCTGGCCCTGGCCGCGGAGCTCTACGGGAAGCGCCCGGAGGCCCGGCTGCTGGCCATCCGGGGCCACGACTTTTCGGTCGGGGAAGGGCTCACCCGGCGGGCGGAGGGCCACCTCGCCCTGGCCCTGATATTCCTGGAGGCCTTCCTGAAGGGGCTCCGAATATGACCACGAAGACGATCACGGTCCTCCGCGACCTCCTGGCCACGAACAAGCAGGCCGCCGCGGCCATCCGGGCCGAGCTCCGGGCGCGCGGCATCCTCTGCGTCAATCTCCTGAGCTCGCCCGGCTCGGGCAAGACGACGCTCCTCGAAGCGCTGGCCGAACGCTTCCGGGACCGCCTGCGCATGGCCGTCATCGAGGGCGATATCGAGACCGAGCGGGACGCCGAGCGCATCCGGGCCAAGGGTGTCCCGGCCTGGCAGATCACGACGGGCGGGGCCTGCCACCTCGAAGCCCGCATGATCGGCAAGGTCCTCGGCGAGGTGCCCGCGGCGATCGATCTCCTGTTCATCGAGAACGTCGGCAACCTCGTCTGCCCGGCCTCCTACGACCTCGGCGAGGACCTCCGCCTGGTCCTGCTCTCTTCGCCCGAGGGGGACGACAAGCCGGCGAAATACCCCCAGGCCTTTCTCTCGGCCGACGCGCTCGTCCTGACCAAGGCGGACCTCCTGCCCTACCTGCCCTTCGACCCGGACCGAGCGGCCGCGGAGGCCCTGGCCATCAAGCCCGGGCTCAGGATCTTCACCGTGTCCGCGCTCCGCGGCGACGGCCTCGACGGTCTGGCCGGCTACCTCGTCGAGGCGCTCGAGCGCCTGAGGTCCGATCGTGCATGAGCTGTCGCTCGTCGCCTCGGTCTTCGAGGTCCTCGAGGAAAAGGCCCGCGAGCACGGCGCCGCCCGGGTCACCCGGGTGGTGCTCAAGGTCGGGGTCATGTCCGGGGCCGTGCCCGATCTCCTCGAATCGGCGTTCGAGACCTTCAAGAAAGGAACGATCGCCGAAACGGCCCGCCTGGAGATCGTCGCCGTTCCGGTCAAGCTCCGCTGTCCCGAGTGCGGCGGCCAGGCCGTTCGCGAGGACACGGATTTCTCCTGCGCCGGCTGCGGCTCGCGGCGGGTCGAGATCGTCGAGGGCCGCGACCTCGTCGTCGAGACGATCGAGCTCGAGACTTGACAAGTTCGAATGCGTTCTGTATATATGCCCTCTTATTGTTTGGTCTGGTGGTCTCCTGGCAACGCCTTGAGGAGATTTTTATTTTTATAGACCATAGTCGTCCGCCCGAGAGGCCGGCAGCCGGCCGAGAGTTGCATGCTGCCTCTTTCCTGCCCTTCCGCCTGGCTGCCTCCCCCACGATGCGCCTCGTCAGCCGACGCCCGGCCGCGAACGAAATCCTCGTACCGGAGGGATGATTTGGACACCGACAAAACCAAGGTCCAGTCGATCATCGACAAGCACCAAGGGCTCAAGAAGAACCTCATCGCCATCCTCCTCGACGTTCAAGAGAGCCTCAATTACCTTCCGCCGGAAGCCCTCCGCCACGTCGCCAAGGCCCTGGGCATGCCTCTCATCGACGTCTGTGGCGTGGCCACGTTCTACCGGGCCTTCAGCCTGAAGCCGCGCGGAAAGCACACCTGTCTCGTCTGCCTCGGAACGGCCTGCCACGTCCGGGGAGGTCCCAAGATCCTGGAGGAGCTCGAGCGCAAGCTCGACGTGCCGGCCGGCGAAACGACGAAGGACGGCCAGTTCACACTGGAGACCGTCGCCTGCCTCGGTTGCTGCGCCATCGGGCCGGTCGTCGTCGTCGACGGGGCTTATCACGGCCACGCCACGATCCGGAAGATCGGACCGATCCTCAGCAAATACCAGAAGCCGGTAGCGGCATGACGGAAAGGAAGGACATCTGATGGCCGGAAAGAAAAAACTCCGCATTCAAGATCTGGCGAAGATCCGGGAAAAGACCAAATCCCTGATGGCCATCCGGGAGGGCGAGGGCCGGGCCCGGGTGACGGTCCACATGGGGACGTGCGGCATCGCCGCCGGCGCCCGGGACATCATGGACGCTCTCCTCGGGGAGATCAGCAAGGCCAAGGTCCAGGACGTCATTGTCACGACCTCCGGCTGCGCCGGGTTGTGCAACGCCGAGCCGATGGCCACGGTCGAGCTCAAGAACCAGCCCCCGGTGAAATACGGCTACCTGACCCCCGCAAAGATGCAGAAGATCTTCGTCCAGCACATCCTGGGCGGCCAGATGGTGACGGACCTCGTCCTGGCCGTCGGCAGTGAAACCGTGTACTGAGAGGGCCCTGTGAAACAATATCGCACTCACTTATTGGTCTGCGCCGGCACGGGCTGCGTCTCCTGCGGATCCTTCAAGATCAAGGAGGCCCTCGAGAAGGAGGTCAAGAAGAGGAACCTCCAGGACGAGGTCCAGGTCGTGGCCACCGGCTGCAACGGATTCTGCGAGCGGGGCCCGATCGTCATGGTCCAGCCGGACGGCATCTTCTACCAGCTGCTCAAGGTCGAGGACGTCCCCCATCTCGTCGAGGAGCACCTCCTCAAGGGCCGCCCCGTCAAGAAGCTGATGTACGTCCCGCCGGCCGAGAAGCATCCGGTCCCGAAGATGAAGGACATCGAGTTCTTCAAGCATCAGCGGCTCATCGTTCTCCGCAACCGCGGCCGGATCGACCCGGAGAAGGTCGAGGAGTATATCGCCTTCGACGGATACGAGGCCATGGCCAAGGCCCTGACAGAGATGACCCCGGCGGCCATCATCGACGAGATCCTCTTCTCCGGCCTTCGCGGCCGGGGCGGCGCCGGCTTCCCCACGGGGAAGAAGTGGGCCATCTGCGCCAAGGAAAAGGGGACGCCGAAATACCTCATCTGTAACGGCGACGAGGGCGACCCCGGGGCCTTCATGGACCGCTCCGTCCTCGAAGCCGACCCGCACGCCGTTCTCGAAGGCATGGTCATCGGGGCCAAGGCCATCGGGGCGTCCAAGGGATTCATCTATATCCGCCACGAATACCCCCTGGCCCTCAAGCGGGTCGAGATCGCCATCCAGCAGGCCCGGGAGAACGGCCTCCTCGGCGAGGACATCCTGGGCACGGGGTTCGACTTCGACCTCGAGATCGTCCAAGGCGCCGGCGCCTTCGTCTCCGGCGAAGAGACGGCCCTGATCGCCTCGGTCGAGGGTAAGATCGCCATGCCCCGGCAGAGGCCGCCCTACCCCGCCCAGAAGGGCCTCTGGGGCAAGCCGACGGTCATCAACAACGTCGAGACCTGGGCCACCGTTCCCAACATCATCCGCCGGGGCTCGGAGTGGTTCTCGGGCCTGGGGACCGAGACGAGCAAGGGGACCAAGATCTTCTCGCTCGTCGGCAAGATCAACAACACCGGCTTGGTCGAGGTCCCCATGGGGATCACCCTCCGCGAGATCGTCTACGGCATCGGCGGCGGCATCCCCGACAAGCGGGACTTCAAGGCCATCCAGATCGGCGGCCCCTCCGGCGGCTGCCTGCCGGCCAAGCTCCTCGACCTGCCCGTCGACTACGAGAGTCTGACCGCGGCCGGGGCCATGATGGGCTCGGGCGGCATGATCGTCATGGACGACAAGACCTGCATGGTCGACGTCGCCAAGTACTTTCTCAACTTCCTCCAGGACGAGTCCTGCGGCAAGTGCGTCTCCTGCCGGGAGGGGACGCAGAGGATGTACGAGATCGTCAAGGGCATCACCGAGGGCAAGGGCAAAGAAGGCGACCTGGCCCTGCTCGAGGAGCTGGCCCTGATCACCAAGGACGCTTCGCTCTGCGCCCTCGGCCAGACGGCCGGCAACCCGATCCTGACGACGCTGCGCTACTTCCGCCACGAGTACGAGGCCCACATCCTCGACAAAAGGTGCCCGGCCGGCGTCTGCAAGAGCCTCATCCGCTACGTCGTCCTGGCCGAGAAGTGCACCGGCTGCATGTCCTGCAAGAAGGCCTGCCCGAACGATTGCATCAAGGGCACCCTCAAGGACGTCCACTTGATCGATCAGTCGAAATGCATCAAGTGCGGCGCCTGCAAGGAGGCCTGCAAGTTCGAGGCCATCGAAGAGCAGCGCGACGAAGCCATCCAGATCGTCTGAGAGGGAACATGATCAGCTTTCGTATGAACGGTTTGGAAGTCAAGGTCGAAGAGGGATCGACTCTCCTCGACGCGGCCAAGTTCTACGGGCTGGAGATCCCGACGCTCTGCCATCACGAAGGGCTGACGCCCTTCGGCGGCTGCCGTCTCTGCGTCGTCGAGATCGGGGAGGGCCTGAGGACCAAGCTCGTCTCGGCCTGCACCTATCCGGCCGAGGAAGGACTCGTCGTCCGGACCGATTCGAAAAGGGTCTGGGCGTCGCGGCGGATGATGATCGAGCTCATGCTGGCCATGGCCCCGGGGTCCAAGGTCCTCCAGGACCTGGCCTCGCAGTTCGGGGTCACCCGGGTCCGCTTCGCGCCCGGCAAGGACGAATGCATCCTCTGCGGGCTGTGCACGCGGATCTGCGCCGAGCAGATGGACGCCCGGGCCATCGGCTTCCAGCAGCGGGGCCACAAAAGGAAGATCTCGACCCCTTTCGATATGCGCTCGGAGGAGTGCCGGACCTGCGGCGCCTGCCTCTACATCTGCCCGGCCTGCCAGCTGCGCTGCCAGGGCCCCAATGCGGAGACGGTCCTCTGCAACGGCTGCCTGACGATGGAGCCGTCGTGCCTGGACCACTACGATGATCTGCAATGCTGGATGTACGACGCGGGCCGCTGCGGCACCTGCGTCCGGGAAAAGACTTGACCGGGTTTGAAACATGAACCCAAAGAATAACAAAGGATAACGAGGAGGTAATTTCATGCCGAGTCTGACGAAACTCAACAGAAGCGCCGCCACCCTGACCAAGAACAGGACGGAGGGGTCGGTCAGCCCCTTTAGCGGCATGTGCGTGACCTGCGTCGACGGCTGCATCGGGATGTGCGAGATCGG
>JBAVUQ010000014.1:0-2226 GCA_049696855.1 Candidatus Aminicenantales bacterium | reverse complement strand
AGCGGATGGCGATGCCGACGATCTGGCGCTCATAGACAGGCCGGGGACCGCGCCAGTAGCTGTAGACCGTGCCTTCCCGGAAATAGCGGTCGGCGACGATGACCAGCGCTTCGGCCCCCATGCGGGCGGCTTTTTCGCGAAGGACGCCTTCGACATAGAAGCGGTCCATGTTCCCGGTCGGCCGGATCCAGACTTCGCCCAGCCGGATGTGGTCGCGTCGCGGCTCACGCCGGAGCAGATCGACCCTGGCCGGATCGGTCGGCGCGAACTGCGGCGTATGGGGATAAAAATGGTATCCGGACTGTCTGTAGCAGGCCGTTGCGCTCGGCAAGAGGATCGCCAGGATCAGGGCGGGGATCCATTTTGTTTTCATCTCTGTCCTCCTCGGGATCAGGTCGTTCGGTTCATTCATCAACAGCATTTTGCAGAAACCATGCCAAAACGGGCCCAGGTCCCGACGATCTCATCTAACATATTGATTTTCCGTGACATATGGACGAGAAGTGAGTGCCTGCCGTCGCGCGTTATCGGGGCAATCCTGGTGATTAGCGCCTCGAGGTTGTCACCTGTCGAGGACAGTTTCGTCCGGACTGAGAGCTTCGGGACCGGTCCGCCTACTTGGGGAGCTCAGCCTTATAAAGGTCCAGGAAGCGTCTGACGACCTGGTCATTGGCCTCGTCGCCGGAGAAACAGACGGCCAGCGTGGTTCGTTGGGCAAAGCACGAGGCGCTCAGCTGGAAAACGCCTCCGGCCGATCCGACGGAGGGAAGCACGTAGGCGTTTGCGGCCGGGACCGGCCCGAAAGCGAAGCTCTCGGGTCTGAGCACGCCCAGGGCGATGAACCACGGCGGCGGAAGCGATATGGGCGCTCTTCCCTTGGCCATCCGGCTTTCGATGATCCGGTATGGGACCCGGCCCGCCAGGGTGGACAGCGCGGAGGCTTGATCCAGTCCCGGCAGACCCTGCTTCTCCGCGGCCATGGCCGCACGAACCAAGCCGAGCGTCTCGTCCAAAGAGCCGCCCAAGCCGTGTCTCAAGGTCATGACGAACGTCGCCGAAAAATTGGCGATCCGCGGACGCTCCCGGACCGGAAGGTATTTGCGCAGATCGACGGGGATGGTCAGTGCGGGGACTCCCGGGGCCTTCCCCACCAGGCGGGCCAGAGCCCGGAAATACGCAGCCAGGAAGATATCGTTGAGCCAGGCGGATTTCTTCGCGGCGAAAGCCACAACGGCGTCGGTCCTGTCAGGGGGCAGGAAGCGGAGCTCGATCCTCTTCGTGGATTCGGCCGCCCTCGGCTGCCAAGGGAACCGCCAATTCGGAGGAGAATCCGCGGGCGGCGGCGCCGGCTTTGCGGCCTTGGGGCCTGGAGGCGCGAGCCGAAGCAGGTCCTGAAAGCTTCGCTTCCCGAAATAAGAAGCGGCGTCGGGACCGCTGGTCCGCTCCGGATGGCTGTAGAGCTTGGCCACGAATTGGGTCAAAGAGCGGACGGACGCGGCGTCTCCGGCGGTATGATCGAGATTGACGACCAGCGTGTCCCGCTCGCTTCGGACCAATCCGAAGCGGACGATCGGTCCCTGCCAGGGGTCCAGGTCCTCGGCAATAAGCCGCCGGACGGCCGCTTCCGGATCGGACTCGACGAATATCCTGAGCAGGGCCCCGGCGTCGAACCCGCTGACCGGCGTCCAGCGGGGATGAAAGAACCGGCGACTGACTCGGCGGGCGAGAATGGGTTCAGCCAGGACGGCGGATCTTATGGCCTCGGCCAGCCGGGTTTCGTCCAACCGCCCTTCGAATTCCACGACCGCGCGGACCTGCTGGTCGGAGAAGCGTTTGGTCAACAGCTGAAGGCTGTCCCAGCCGGTGAGAGGGAAGGTCTTGCGCATGGTCCCGAATCGTAGGCGCGAACGCCGGCCGTGTCAAGTCCGCCCCGCCGCGGCCATTACGCCAGTCGCGGCCTCGTGATAAAGAGACTGCCCTGGACGACAAAGCGCCGGAGCTTGTCCCGGGCCGCGGTCACGCCGATCCTCACCGTCCGGCGGACTTTCGGTTTCGCCGCGTAGTCGTCGGCGATGAAGAGCGGGCCCTTCCGTGTCAGGTCCTCTCCATAAAGCCGCATGTCGATTTTCATCGCCCGGGTCAGGTTCCCGGGACCGTTCGCCAAGCGCATCAGCCCGGCTCGCCGGCGGGATCTTCGCATCGAGTCGATCCCCTCGAGCGGCTCGA
>JBAVUQ010000013.1:0-1881 GCA_049696855.1 Candidatus Aminicenantales bacterium | reverse complement strand
GAGTTCTTCTGGCCGATGGCGACGTAGATGCAGACGACGTCGGAATTCTTCATGTTGAGGATGGTGTCGATGACGATGATGGTCTTGCCGGTCTGGCGGTCGCCGATGATGAGCTCGCGCTGGCCGCGGCCGATGGGGATCATCGCGTCGATGGCCTTGATGCCCGTCTGCAGGGGCTCGCGGACGGGCTGGCGGTCGACGACGCCGGGGGCCAGGCGCTCGACGAACATGGAGACGTCGGACTGGACGGGGCCCTTGCCGTCCAGGGGCTGGCCGAGAGGATCGACGACGCGGCCGATCATGGCCGGACCGGCCGGGACCTGCATGATCCGCCGCGTCCTTTTGACCACGTCCCCCTCGCGGACGAGGTGGCTCTCGCCGAGCAGGACCACGCCGACGTTTTCCTCCTCGAGGTTCAAGGCCAGGCCGAAGACGCCCCGGGGGAACTCCAGGAGCTCGTTGGACATGACCCGGTCGAGGCCGTAGACGCGGGCGATGCCGTCGCCGACCGAGGTGACGGTGCCGACCTCGCGGATGTCGACCTCTTTGTCGTAGCCTTCGATCTGCTGCTGGATGATCCTGGTGATCTCATCGGCTTTGATGCTCATGACAACCTCTGTTCGTGTCCGAGTCGCTCTTGGATCGCGGAGAGCTCGCCCTCGACGGAGGCGTCGTAGACGATGTGGCCCTTTCGCACGGTCAGGCCGCCGACGAGGCCGGGGTCGGCCTTGAAGACGAGGCGGACGGGCTTCTGCTCGGAGGCCTCGAGGGCCCGGGTCAATCGGACGATCTGATCCTCGGCCAGCGCCACGGCCGAGGCCACCTCGAAGGTGACGACGCCGTGCTTTTCGCTCCAGGCCTCGGGGAGCGCTTCGACGATCTCCGGCAGGAGCCCCATCCGCTTGTGGCGGAGGAGGAGCGCGAGGAAGCGGGACGCCTTCGGGCCCGTGCCGGCACGGGGCAGGATCGCGTCGAGGACGGCGGCCTTCCTCCGGGCGTTGACGAAGGGGCTGACCAGGGCGCGCCGCAGGTCTTCGCGGGACAGGAAGAGCTCGAGGAAGGCGCGGACCTCGGCCCCCACGGACGCGAATTCCCGGTCGTCCCCGAGGGCCCGGGCCAGGCCTTCGGCGTACTTCCTAACGAGGATCGGGTTTCTCATGGAGCTTGGACAGCCTGTCGATGGAATTGTCGATGAGGGCGGACTGGGTCTCCGGCGTCAGGCGCCGGCGGATCCTCTCGCGGGCGATGCCGGTGGCCCGGGCGGCGGCATAGGCTTTGAGCTCGCCGACGCTCCGCCGGACCTGTTCGTCGAGCTCCTGGCGGGTGAACTTCTTGAGGCGCTCGGCCTCCGCGGCGGCGGCCCGGGAGATGCGCTCGGTCTCGCGCTTCCCCTCCGCTTCCGCCTCGGCTTTGAGCGCCCGGACCTCGCCTTCGAGGCTGGCCAGCTTGGCTCTCGACGCTTCTGATCCGGCTTCGGCCTCGGCCCGCCTGGTTTGGGCCCGCCGGAGAGACTCGCCGACCTCCACGGTCCGCTTGGCGAGCATGGCCTTGACCGGCTTGCGCAGGACGAGCGTCAGGCCGCCGAAGAGGACCAGGGCGTTGGCGACCTTGCTGAGGAAGTCGACCGTCGCCGATACTTGGCCGCTCATTCTCCGAGGATCCTTTTTTCGATCGTGGCCGCGATCTCTTCGCTGCGCTTGTCGAGGTCCCTTTTGAGCGCGTCCATTTCGCGTAGGAGCTCCGCCTTGGCCTTCTCGACCTCGGCCCGGCCTTCGGCCTGGACCTCGCGGACGAGGCGGCTCTTGTCTTTGAGGGCGTCGGCTTCAGCCGCGCTGCGGATGGCCTCGGCGGCCGCCCGGGCCTCTTTGAGGCCCTCCTCGA
>JBAVUQ010000012.1:0-4280 GCA_049696855.1 Candidatus Aminicenantales bacterium | reverse complement strand
GAGAGCGCGGCATCGCGGAGGGATGCTTCTCCGCTGACCGCCGAGAGCCTCATCAGCAGAGACGCGCCGAGAAGATTGGCGTTGTGCACGGCCGAGGAATCCAGGGGAGTATAGCTGAAGCAGAACGACGAGCCCTCCCTTTGCCTGGGAATGTCGTTGAGGATGAACCCCTTGATGGGCACGGCCATGTCCAGAGCTCTTTGGAGACCCGTCTGCCTGTAGGTGTCGAGCAGGGCGTGCCCGATAAACGCCGAATTGACGATGGTCGGCGTGAAGCGGGGCAGATAAAAGCCCCTGTTCTGCCAGTCGAAGTTGTAGCCCCAGCAATTCCCCGAATATCCGGGGCTTTTCATTCGGTCAAGAAGGTCGAGGAGAGCCCGGATCCTCGCGAGGACCGCGGGGTCCTGGCCGGCTCCGTAAATGCGGGCATAGCCCCAGAGAAAGAGCCCCAGCCCCTTCGGATTCTGGCCCTTTTTTACGCCCAACAGGGGCCGAAGATTGACCGGGCACCTTTTCAAGGCCTGGGTGAAGGCGATCTTGAGGTACTTGCTCCGGCCGGACAGCGCCTTGAGGAAAGGGCTGTTCAAGGCATCGAAGGGATCATAGCCCCGGAAGTCGCGGTCTTCGACGTAGCGCCGCAAGTCATCAAGGACGGGAGTGATCGGCTTCACTTGCGGCTC
Organism: Candidatus Aminicenantales bacterium; assembly: GCA_049696855.1. Taxonomy (GTDB): domain Bacteria; phylum Acidobacteriota; class Aminicenantia; order Aminicenantales; family Saccharicenantaceae; genus RBG-16-66-30. The sequence continues at coordinate 3,600 of JBAVUQ010000012.1, read as the reverse complement.
CCCTTTCGGCTTCTCTCTTATAGATCAGGCCTCCGAAAAAGAACAATAAAAAAGCGGCGATGTCGAGTCGATAAAAGTCGCTGTAGACCAGGTTCACGGCCAGAGAGGTGAAGATGATGCCCCCCAGGCCGAAAGACAAGGCCTTCCAATAGGGATCGTCCTCTCGCCGGAAGTAACGCCTGTTGACGATATAGAGATAGAGGATCGGGATCAGGAACAGGACCGCGCCCAGATAACCGAACTCCAGGGCGCTCCAGGAGAAGCCTGAGACTCCATAGGCGATGCCGTAACTCCCGGCGTCTCTCCGGATCCGCCCCTGGTATTCCGGCCAGATCGTCTTATGGAAGCTGCCCGGGCCGAACCCGAAGAGAAACCTCATCGGATCCGAGGACAAGTGATCGAAGATCAGTATCGCCGTGGAAAAGCGGCCGGTGGCCTGATCGCCGTAAACGGCCGTTTCATATCCCACGGCGTAGCCGATTGGATCCTCCCTCAACGATCTCATGAAGGTGAGCGGCGCCCAAATGCCGAGACCGAGCAGAATTGTCAACAGGGCGTAGGAGACGGCCCGGCGCCGCAATGGCCCTGTCCTCGGAATATTCAGCATCAAATAGACCACGACGAGCGGGAAGAAGACGAGGAGTCCTCTTTTTCCGCCGATGACGCCAAAAGCCAGGAATCCCGCGCAGGCGATGAGGTTCCAGGCGCTCCGCCGGTAGAAATAATAGATGCCGAAAAAAATGCTGAGGCCGATCAGGGGGAAGATCATCGAGTAGGTCCCGCCCGCCTCGCCGTATGTCCCGATCGCGGATTCCCCCTGTCCATGAATGAACAGCTTAACGACCGCGACCGGGATCTGGATGATCAGGAGAAAGAACAGGAATTTGATGAACCGTTTGATCTCATGATCGGGGTAAGGAAGGACCTGGATCATATAGAAAAGAAGGACGTAGCGGAAGAGAGACCGGAATCCGAAAAGGATCGTGATCGCATGTTCGGCACGAAAATTGACCAGGATCGAGACAACCGCGGTGACAAGGAAGGGAAGGAAGAGCAGAAAGAACCGGGAATTGACCCGCTTGGGCTTGACGAGGAGGCTCTTGAGCAGATAGAGGACGATGAGGATCTCCGGGAGCAGCGTGACCTGGCTCGGAATGATATTCGATTCCGCCAGCCAATCAGCGAAGAAGATGGACCCGGCGATCAGGTAAAGCCCAAGAATGTCGCTTCGGCTGATCCCCAGGACCAGGAGGAGGAAAAGGATCCCGAGCCAGAGATAGGGATTCGCATGGACGATGTTGTAGGAGATCAGGATGATCAGCGACAAGGCGAAAACGAAGAACGGGACAAGGGCCCCGTTCGTCCATTCGTCTCGCGGCGGCAACAGCTTTATGATGAGCTTCAAGACCTGGCCTTGATCATCAGTCTCTGGATAATCGGGAGGCCCAAGATCCTCCTTGATCGATTCTTGAGCCGCCACTTCCAATCCAAATAATACCTTTCCCCCAGGTATCCTCGTACCGGGCTCGATCTGGCGAGGAATTGGCAGTTGATGAGGGCGCTGTCGTCCGTCATCCATTTTCTCTTCCACTCATAATCGCCCCGCATCAGGTTGAGCCTTTTGAAGCCGCAAGCGATCAGGTCTTTGATCACCAATCCCATAAGGACCTTTCCGACCGATTGGGGCGCGAAGTCGGGATCATGAGAGGTATTCCAGTCATAGAAGGTTTGCCCTTGGGCGAAACCCAACCGGTAGGCGATGGCCCGGTCATCCAGCTGTAAAACATAGATGGTGGCCTGGGGGAGCTCCTCGACGACGCGGGCCAAGAAAGCCTTTATCCGCTTCTCGCCGAACTTGCTGACCTCGTCTTCCCGGTCCCATCGCCGGACATGGAGGGACAACAGGTCATCCAGCCATTCGCGCTTAGCCTGGGACTGGCTAAGCTTGATGAGCTTGAGGTCCCCCATGGTCGCGAGGCGGTGGTGTTTCCTGGTCCAGTCTCGCTTCAGGTTCCTCCCGATGTTCTTGAGATATTCTTCCCAGGATGGAAAATCAAGGTTGATGGTCAGGCAGCGCACCATCGTGCGTTTGCTGAAACGCCCGAGGTCCTTGAGATATTCGAATAACGGCGAGTGATCGGAGACTTGCTCCAGGTTGATGAGGTCGGTGTCATCGTTCTCGCCGACATAATCCATGATCATGGAGAGGACCGCCTGACCTCCGTCGGCGCTGACGAGTATCTCATGGTAGTCCGTCAAGCCGGAACCTACGAATTTCAGCTGGCTGATCAAAGCGTTTCGTTCGATCATGAACGGACCGATCCCGATGATCGAACCCTCCTCCTCCACCGTAACGATGAGGAGTTCCCGGGACTTTTTGGGGAAACACTCCCACCAGGCGGCCATCCACTCATAAGAGCTCTGGACGAAGTAGTCGCCATCCCGGGAAAGGTCCCTCCATCCGGCCTTCAGCCGGTCATCCCGGAATGTCCGATAAACCTTGATCGATCGCATGAATTGAGATCAGAGATGGACGTACCGTTCCCGACGGCCCCACTTCAGCCAGGTGAGCTTTTCACCCGCTTGGAAGCCATTCCTGAGTTGGGCCTTCAGGGCCGGGCGGTTTTCTTTCATGACCGCAACGAAGGCTCTGCGGACGCCCCGGTCCCTCATCCGTTCCAGCCTGTACCAGCTCATATAGGTATGAATCCCCCTGTCCCTGGCTTTGGGCAGGGTCATGGAATCGAGAAGGACCCCTTCACCGGGCCTGAGTTGGCGTTCAAAATTGATCGCCTCGATGCGGAGCGAATCCGTCGTGATCCAGGTCATATAGACAAGCTCCCCTTCCCGCTCACCTCCGAAGGCCTGATATTCCGTCGCGGAGAATCTCTCCTTGAGGATCTCCCTTTTCTCGGGAGAGAATTCACGGAAGAAGGCGCTCGCTGCGAAGTCCTCGTAGCTGAGCCGTTTCACGACAAGATCCGCAACGGGGACAGGGGCTGCGATGGAAGAATCCAGGTTCCTGGCCAGGATCCAGTAAGTCTCAATTCGAAAGCCGATGACCCTCAGGGCCGCCTTGCCTATTCTTATGACGGTATTCCAGTATCCGTACTGTCTGATCTTGAGTCTCGCCTGGGCGATCCACTCTTTCAATCCGGTCAGATGCCGCCCGGCCTTCAGGCCGATAAGAGCGACCTTCAAAGCGACAACAGGCACGGGATCGCTGGGGTTGATGCCCGTTCTTTTCAGCAAATAGGGAGCGGTCCCGGGGTCGCTGTTGAGTCCTCCCTCCGTCGTAACGGCGAAGCGGACTCCCATCTCCTTCAGAATGCGTACGGTCTCGTCGTCAAACGACGCCGCATCCCCGCCCGCATAGGAGAAGAACTCCGGACTTCGGCCCGTTTCCAGCTTGATCGCCTCCAGTGATGTCCGGATCTCTTCACGTTGGGAATCGCCGGAGAGACGGGAAAGGATGGGATGGGTATCCGTATGGGACCCGATCAGGACGCCGGCGGCCGCCGCGGCCCGGACCTCATCCCAGTTCATCATCAGCCGCGGCGAGGCTTCCGGCGAGACGCGCAGCATCCATTGGCCGTCCTG
>JBAVUQ010000011.1:0-18069 GCA_049696855.1 Candidatus Aminicenantales bacterium | reverse complement strand
GAGGTGCCTTGGCACTTCAAGTTGACCGGTTTTAGGGACGGCGGAGCTTACGGCACGATCTTCCTGAAGAATGCCCAGCTCGAAGCGACGTACCTCGCCGCCCGGACCGGCTTGGCCTGTCGGCTCTTCAAGAGCCGGACGGGCCAATACCCCGAAAGCCTCGAAGCGCTCATTCCCGGGGTCTTGAAAGAAGTCCCCATCGACCCATTCACGGGAACGCCGTTCGTCTACCGGCGCGAGGGGGAGGGCTTTATCGTCTACAGCCTCGGCTCGAACCAGAAGGACGACGGCGGGAGGTCGACCTACATGATCACTCAGATGGTCATGGACAAGGACGATGACTGGGCTTGGAAGGAGGACCGATGAACGGCCAAGGCATCCCGTATCAGGCCATCGATTGGGGCTTGGTCCCGAGGACGGAACACAAGGGCGAGACAGGAACGTCGTTCTGGCGGACGCAGCAGTATGCCGGGCTGAGGATCCGCATCGTCGAATATTCCCAAGGCTACCTGGCGGATCATTGGTGCCGGAAGGGCCATGTCGTCCACTGCCTCGAAGGGGAATTCGTCAATGAGCAGGAGAACGGAGAACAGACCGTCATGACCAAGGGGATGACCTATGTCGTCTCCGACGAACGAAGTTCGCACCGCTCTCGCACGGAACATGGAGCGACGCTCCTGATCGTCGACGGCGATTTTCTCAAGCGCGAATGAGGCCGACCGGTCCGCGGGAGTTCGGGCGATACTGAAGGATCAATAAACGCAGGCGCGCGCCGCCTCGGCGTAGATGCGGATGTTCCCGGGCGGCGTTTCGAAGAAGTGGTCGCAACACGACAGGATGTATCCGCCGTCGCCGCCGACCTTCTCGAAAAGCTCCCGGACCTTGGACCGGATCGTCTCCGGTGAGCCCTGCGTCAGGACGTTGAACTGGTCGAGTCCGCCGATGAGGGCCAGGCGCCCGCCGATCTTGACTTTGAATTCCCACGGCTCCTGGTTGCCGCCGATCGACGGCGGGGCCAGGGTCTCCGAGACGTCGCAGCCGTTGGCGACGATGTGCTCCTCGATGCCCTTCGTCCCGCCGCAGGTGTGGTAGACGGCCTTGAATCCGAGCGCATGCAAGGCGTCGTGCATCTTCCGATCATAGGGCAGGCAATATTCGCCGTGCAGAGCGGGGGAGATGAGCGTCGACGAGGCCGCGCCGCCGCCCGTCTCGATGAGGTCGAAACGGGCCCCCTTCATGGATTCGATGAAACGCATCTTCTTCTCGAGGAGGATGCGGAGCAGCTCGTGAACCCAGGCGGGATCGTCGAAGGTGCGAAGGATGAGGCCCTGCACGTCGATGAGGCAAGCGGCGTGCTGCCAGCACCCGGCCTGGTCGCCCCAGACGAAGCCGCGCAGGATGCCGTCCTCGCCGACCGCGTCATAGGCCCGGCGGATCGGAGCCAGGTCGAGACGCGGCACGGGCATGTATTTCTCGATGAGCCGGATGTCGTCATCGTGCTTGATCAGGTATTCCGTGATCCAAGTCGTCATCCGGTTGCCCTCGGCCAGATAGGTCAGCGTCCCTCCCGGCGTGGTGATGGCGTGCCGGCAGACCCGGTGATCGGGGTCGGCGCTCAGGACCTCCGCTTCGTCCCGCCATTCGGGGGTCGAGTACTTCGCGAAGTCGGCGTCCGTGAGCCAGAACTGTCCCATGTCCTGGACGTACTGGATGGACGCGTCGAGCCCGAACATCCGGAACGCTTCGAGGTCGCTCGCGCCGCCGACGAACGTATCGAGATGATATTTCTGCCACTGGTGGACGGTCGCCGGCAGCCGGTCAGGCTTCTCTCGGGCGAGAGCTCTGAGCAGGCGTTCTTTGGAGGTCACGTCCGGATTATAGAACGCCCTCCGGGCAGGGTCAACGCGGCTTGTCAGGGTGGCCGGCCTATGACATAATGGGCCGGACGAACGGGCCGTCCCGGCGTTCTTTCCGGGGAGGACAGAGATGGGCAACACAAGAACGATTTGGGAAGGGGATATCGCGCCGGACTTCACCCTCAAGGACCATCACAACCGGGATTTCAAGCTGTCGGATTTCGCCGGGCGGCGGGTCCTCCTGTCGTTCCATCCGCTGGCCTGGACGCCGGTCTGTTCCGAACAGATGAAGGCGCTCGAAGCCCACAGGGCGATGTTCGATTCCCTGCGGACGGTCGCGGTCGGCGTCAGCGTCGATTCGTTCCCGTGCAAGCATGCCTGGGCCAAAGAGCTGGGCATCAAGGAGACGCGGCTCCTGTGCGATTTCTGGCCGCACGGCGCCGTGGCCCACGCCATGGGCCTCTTCCGCGAGGAGGACGGCTTCTCCAACCGGGCCAACCTCGTCGTCGACGAAATCGGCCGCCTGGCGCTCATCAAGGAGTACGAGATCCCCCAGCTTCCCGACCTCGAGGAGATCTTCGCCTTCCTCAAAAAATGACCGGCTGACCCCGCCGGCCGCGGCCCTCGTCAAACGAGGATCTCGCGCGGGATCTCGCGCATATTGAAGTTTGAGGCCATGCTCCGGCAGTAGGCCCCGGCGCAGAGGACCGCGAGAATGTCCCCGCTCCTGGGCAGGGGCATGGACCGCTCCCGGCCGAAGACGTCGCCCGTCTCGCAGAGGTTCCCGGCCACGGTGATTCGGGCCTGGCTCTCTCCGTCGATGCGGCTGGCGTTGACGATCTCGTGGTGGGCCGAGAGATAGATCGCCGGCCGGGGCACGGTGTTGAACGTGCCGCCGTCGACGCAGGCGAAGATATTGCCGTAGCTTTCCTTGACGTATTCGACGCCGAGGAGCAGGACCCCTGCGTCCCCCACCAAGTACTTGCCAGGCTCGATGGCCAGGGCCTTCGCCGAGAGCCCGGCCTTGGCCACGGCGTTGGAAAGATAGGCGATGTAGTCTTCGACCGGGAAGATGCCCCGGCTCTTGAGATAGCGTGGTCCGAACCCGCCGCCGAAGTCGATGAACTCGAGAGGGAACCCGGCTTTTTCGACTTCCCGGGCCTTGCGGACAATGCGGTCGACCGCGGTCTGGACCTTGCCGAAATCCTCGCGGACCCAGCCCGAGCCGAGGTGCTGGTGGAGGCCGACAGGGCGGAAACCCATCTTGCGGGCCCGGGTGAAGACGCCGATGACCTTTTTCGACTCGACCCCGAACTTGATCGGCGTCCCGTCGGAGGACCGCTTGCCCGCCGTGATGACGCGGGAGTTGAAGCCCCGGCCGATGCCCGGGTTCCAGCGGACGGACACCCGGATGGTCTGGCCCGGGAATTCGCGCTTGACGTCGCTCATGAGGTCGAGCTGTTCGGCGGCGTCGATGTTGACCGTCAGCCCGTCGACGGCGAAAACCGAGCGGAGGTCGGCCCGGCTGACGCTCGTCCCGGTGAACAGGATGCGCTCGGCGGGGAACCCGGCCTTGAGGGCCGTTTCGACTTCGCAAGGGGAGACCGCGTCGATCCAGGCGCCCCGCTTCCGGAGCAGCCGCAGGATGCCCCGGTGGGGGTTGGCTTTCATGGCGTAGCAGATGCGGGACGGGAGCGCCGAATGTTGGGCGAAGGCGTCGTCGAGGCGCGCGTAAAGCTCGAGGATGCGGTCCTTGCCGTAGACATAGAGCGGCGTCCCGTAGAGTTCAGCCAGCTCGGCCGCTTCGCGGCCGGCGATCTGGAGCCGGTTGCCGCGGACAGAGACGAATTCCGTTTCCCACCAGTTCATGTCGGTTCTCCCTTGTCGTCATTCCCGTCCCGGGCGCCCTTGTCGAACAGGTCCATCTGGCCGGCCTGGATGGCCCGGACGATCTCCCGCAGGACAGGGTACTTTTCGAGCAAAAGGTCGGGGACGTCCACCTTGTCGCCGGTGATCATATTCCGGATCTGGAGGGCGTTGGCCATGGCCTGTCCCCGGTAGTGGTTGTTCGTGATGACGTAGATCTTGCCGCTCTTGGCGCCGAGATCCTTGATGCGCGTGATCCAATCCTCGAGCTCGTCCGCGGCATAGAGATAGTCGTAGCGATCGTCGCGTCCGGCGCCCTCGCGGAACCAGTTCTTGGCGTTGCGTCCGTGCAGGCGGACATAGGCGAAGTCGGGCGTCGTGCTGACGGCGGACGGCTTGATCGAGGCGTCGAAGAGCGGCTGGTCGATGTTGCAGAAGGCGGCCCCGCTCGAGCGCAGAAGGTCATAGAAACCGGGCGTGTCCCAGCTCGCGTGGCGCACCTCGACGGCCAGGGGGAAGCCGGCGAAGAGCTTGAAGAGGCGCTCGAGGTACCCGGTGTTTTCGGGAGAGTTCCGGAAGGACCAGGGGAATTGGACGAGAAGGGCCGCCAGCCGGCCCTGGAGACGGACGAGGTCGGCCGCAAGGCGGATCTCGTCGACATCCTTCTGGGTGAACCCTTCCCGGGCGTGGGTGAAGGCCTGATGGAGCTTGAGGGACAGCAGAAAGTCCGGGTGGTTCTCGATTCTCTTCAACCACGAGCGGACCATGGCCGGGGCCGCGGGACGGTAGAAGGTGCTGTTGATCTCGACGATATTGATGAAGTCGGCGAGGAAGGTCAGGGGATGGAAGCCGCGGCCCTTGGCGGCCGGATAGACGACGCCCTCCCAATCCTCGTAGCTCCAGCCGGCGGTGCCGATGTAATACTTGGCCATGAATCCCTATTGTACCTTTGCCCTCAGGAATTCACAATTCGCCCGTCCCCGAGTTGAAGCCAATTGATCTTCGGAATCGTTGGCCGGCCGCGGAGGGGCTTCGGGGATCATCTCCGTTCGCTGCGGTGATTTGGGACGCCTTCCCGGTCCGGAGCCGAGTTAAAGACTCCGCGTCTCCGTCCCGTTAAGTCTAAATCACCGCTTTATGCTCACTCCGACGATACCCCTCAACCCCTTCTTCCGCGGCCTTCGGCTCCCATCAACAAGTTCCGAGAAAATGGCGAGAAAATGGGGACGTTTCTGTTTTTGAAATTAATGCATTCTTTTAAAAACAGAAACGTCCCCATTTTCTGTCCGTGCCCGCTCCGGCCCTCCCACGCCCTCCTCCGGGCATCGCCCCTGCGCCACCGTCCTTACCGCTCGCTCTGCAAGCTCGTCCGCTCCTGACCGGCAAAATCATCGATCATGCTCACTCGGACGGTGCCACTCAACCCCCCTTTTTCCGCGGCCTTCGGCTCCCGTTAATACGTCCTGACCAATGTGCACGTTTCTGTTTTTCGGCCCGGACAAATGCAGACGTTTCTGTTTTTTGCGGGCCGTGATAATCTATCTTACTGAGGAAAAGAATGAGCGAGATGCCAGTCGATTACGCCGCGAAGATCCGAGAAGCCTATGAGCGGATCAAGAATGATATCCGAAGGACGCCGGTCGAGTACTCAGAGCCGCTGAGCCGGGAGACCGGGGCGAAGGTCTATATCAAGTGGGAGTGCGATCAGACGACCGGCTCCTTCAAGCTGAGGGGGGCACTCAACAAGCTGCGGTCCCTTTCGCCGGAGGACAGGGCCAAAGGCGTCGTCTCGGCTTCGACAGGCAACCACGGCCTGGCCATCAGCCATGCGTCGCGCCTCGAAGGGATCGGGCTCAAGCTCTTTCTTCCCGAGACGGTCGCCGCGATCAAGAAGAAGAGGATCGAAGACATGGGCATCGACGTCGAGGTCCGCGGCGCGAGCTGCGACAAGGCGGAGGCGATCGCCCGCGAATTCGCCGCCCGAACCGGCCGGATTTTTGTCTCCCCCTACAACGATTGGGACATCGTCCGCGGCGCCGGTACGATCGGGCTCGAGCTTGCCGCCGACCTGGCCCGGTTCGACGATGTGCTCGTTCCGGTCGGCGGAGGCGGCCTCATCGCCGGGATCGCGGCCTTTCTCAAGGCCGTCCGGCCGGGCGTGCGGACGATCGGTGTCGAGCCCCAGACCTCGGCCTTCATGGCCGCGTCCCTGGCCGCGGGCCGGCTCGTCGAGATCGACGAGCGGCCGACGATCGCCGATGCCGTCGCCGGCGGCATCGAACCCGGATCGATCACGTTCCCCCTCTGCCGGGACTTCGTCGATGCGATCGAGATCGTGCCCGAAGCCCTGATCGCTCGAGCCATGGCCCTCGTCTTCGAACGTCACGGCCGGATGATCGAGGGCGCCGGAGCCCTGCCCTTCGCGGCCTTGCTCCGCTCGCCGGCCGAACGCGCCGGCCGGACCGTGGTCGCCGTCGTCAGCGGCGGGAACATCGCCGTCGAGCGCTTCCGCGAGATCACGGGCCTCCGCGCCTGAGCCCCTGAACCGGGGCCTTGCTCCCGTGCCGGGAGTTGTTCTAAGATGACAGCGGCCGGCCATGAAGTCCAAGATCTTGTCGATCGTCGGGATGGCTCTCAGTCTGCTCCTTCCCGCGTGCCGCAGGCACGAGGCGCCTTCGGCCGCCTCGAGCGTCCCCGGTCCCTACGTCATCGGCATTTTCCAGTCGGTGGATTCGCCGACGGCCAACGAGGCTCGCCGCGGCATCCTCCAGGCCTTCGCCGAAGCCGGCCTCCGGGACGGACGCGAGATCGTCGTCACCATCCGCATCGCCAACAACGACATCGCCGAGGTCCAGACGATCGCCCGCGAGCTCGCCGGCCGGGTCGATATGATCATTCCTCTGTCGACGCAGGCCCTCCAGGCCGCCATCCTGACCTCGCGCAAAGTGCCCATCGTCTTCGGCGCGGTGGCGGCGCCTTATCTCGTCGGGGCGGGCCAGTCGGCCGCCAACCATCTCTCGAATGTCACCGGCGTCGTCTCGACGGGACCCATCCGGCAGACGATGGCCCTCATCCGTGAGGTCCTGCCGCGGGCCCGCCGGGTCGGATCCCTCTGGACATCCTCCGAGATCAACTCGGAGTATTATCTGGAACAGGCCCGCGCGGCCGCGTCCGAGCTCGGCCTCGAGCTCGTCGTCGTGCCGGTCACCGGCCCGACCGAGATCCCCCGCTCCCTCCAACGCCTCCTCAACGAGAAGGTCGAAGTCCTTTTCCCGATGTCCGACAACACCCTCAACAGCTCGTTCGATATCATCGGCCGGGCCGCCGAAGAGAACGCCACGCCCTTATTCGCGAGCTTCCTCCGGTCCGTGGAGTTCGGCGCCTGCGCGGCGCTGGGCTTCGACTTTTTCGACCTGGGCCTCAAGACGGGCCGGCTGGCCGTCCGGGTCAAGGGTGGGGAGAGCCCCGGCGCGCTTCCGATCGAATCCATGGACGCGGTCAAGCTCTACGTCAACCCCGCGGCCGCGGCCCGGCAAGGGGTTGTTTTCCCGAAGGGCGTCCTCGACCGGGCCTCCCGGATCGTCAGTCAGGTCCCCGGGGCGGCAGCGGCACCCGGCCCCGTTCTCGACTGAAATCGAACACCCATACGTCGTTGCCCCCCGGCACGGCCGCGCGGATGGCCCGGCCGACCCGGAAGATGCCTAGGCCGCAGGCTTCCTTCAGCGGCCGGCCTTCAGCCAGATAGCAGAGTATCGCCGAGGACAGATAGCATCCGGTCCCGTGGACGTTCCGGGACAGCTTTTCGTGGGCGAAGGCCGAGAATGCGCTCCCATCGAAGAGGATATCGACCGCCTGCCCTTCGAGGTGGCCGCCCTTGACCAGGCAGGGGATGCCGCTCCGCCGATGGATCTTTTCCGCGGCCGCCCTCATCTCGGCGATGTTCCTGACGGGATGTCCCGTGAGGGCCGCCGCTTCGGCCAGGTTCGGCGTGATGACGCTGGCCTTCCCCTCGACCGTTTCGAGAAAGCGCGGCCAGGCCTTCTTTTCGAGAAGAAGAGCGCCGGAGCTCGACCGGAGAACCGGGTCGATGACCCGGGGCAGGCGGGCGTGCTTGGCCAGGATCCCGGCCACGACCTTGAGGTTGGCCGATGTGGCCAGCATGCCGACCTTGATGCCGCCGACGGCGAGCCCTCCCGTGAGCGACTCGAACTGGCCGGCGACAGCCCGGGCCGGAACGGGGAAAACGCCGCCCACGCGTTCCGGGCTCTGGGCGGTCACCGCGGTGAGGACGCCGAAGCCCCGCCGGCCGAGCCGCTCGAAGACCCGCAAGTCGAGAAGGACGCCCGCTCCGGCCGAGGGGTCCCAGCCGGCTATGGAGACGAGGTTTTTCGTCATTCTTTGCCCGTCCGCGGCGGACGCCCGGATTTTACCACGGATCGCCGCCGTCGGGGATGTTGACTTTGTTTCGGGCTCAGGGTATTAGCAGAATCGGAGAGCGCAGGGACACGAAACATGGGCAAGGAGTTGATCCGCGTGCGGGTCCTCATCGACGGCCGGGTCCAGGGCGTGGCCTATCGCTTCTACGCCGAAAAGCACGCCGCCCGCTTCGGCATCACCGGCTGGGTCAGGAACCTCGAGGACGGACGGGTCGAAGTCCTGGCCGAAGGATCTTCCGACGACCTGGCCGCCTTCCTGGAGCGGCTCAAGGCGGGCCCGAGCCTCGCCCGCGTCGAGGGATTCGACGTTCGCCGCGAGCCGCCCACGGGGGAATTCCGGGATTTCCGGATCGACTTCCTCGCCGAGTAGCCGGTCCCCCGGCGGTCAGCGGGCCTTGAGCTGGCGGCGGCATTCCTCGGAGCAGAAGAAGTGTTCCACCCCGTCGCGGACTTCCCTCAGGGCCTCGTCGCGGGGGATATAGGTGCCGCAGATCTCGTCCTTGACCATCACCCCCTGGACCTCGCGGGGCGGCTGGGTCCGTGGCTGCGGCCGGCGGCGCTTCAGGCCGAGATAGATGCGCAGGAAAAGGAACACGACGTAGGCGACGAGGACGAACAGAACGAAGCGGAGGAACGCGGCTACCATTCGACCAGCATCGAGCCCCAGGTCAGCCCGCCGCCGAAGCTCGTCAGGAGCGCCAGGCCGCCCTTCTTGAGGCGTCCTTCCTCGACCGCCTCGCGCAGGGCCAGGAGGACCGACGTCGAAGAGCAATTGCCGCGCCGGTCCACATTGACGTAGAACTTCTCGAGCGGGATGCCGAGCTTCCTGGCCGGGAACTCGAAGATGCGCGCATTGGCCTGGTGGCAGATGAACAGGTCGACGTCCTCGATCCGGTAATCCCGGGTCCGGCCCGGCGTGCGATTGGCTTTTTCGATCGTCCTCACGATCAGCTCGGGGATGATGCGCAGGACGAACTTCTGGATGTCGTGGCCCTTGATGGTGATGTTGGAGGGGACGAGGTCGTCGTGGTGGCGGGTGTCGTGGCCGGAGCTGAAGGCCGCGTCATAGCTGAGGGCATCCGTGCCCGTCTCCATGCAGACGATGCCCGAGGGCCCGTCCGTCCTTTCGAGGACGATCGCCGCGGAGCCGTCTCCCCAGAGGTCGGCGTTCGTGTCGCTGAAGTCGAGGAGCCGGCTGAGGACCTCGGCGCCCAGAGCCAGGCCGTAGCGGCACTCCGTCTCGCCGAAAAGGAGATGCTTGCGGACGAGGTCGGCGGCGTACATGCCGCTCGTGCAGGCCGCCAGGACGTCGAAGCCCGGGATGCGCAGGACGGTCCGCGCGTCCTTCTCCTGGAGCCTGCCGGAGGCGATCTCGCCCCTGATGGCCTTGTTCAGGACCATGCAGGCGGTCGAAGGGAACAGGGCCTCCGGGGTCGAGCTGCCGATGGCCAGGATGCCGACGTCCTGCCAGCCGATGCCGGCGTCGGCCAGGGCCCGCTCCGCCGCGATGAAAGCGAGGTCCGACGTATTGACCGTGTCGTCCACCCAGCGGCGTTCGCGGATGCCGACGAGGTCGATGATCTTCTGCGGGGTCAGCTCGTCGGGTCCCCACGGCCGGTCGGTGCCGGGCTTGATGGCCCCGTGGGCCAGCAGGATCCGGACGATCTCTTCATTGGTGACGATCCTCCCGGGGACGTCGGTCCCCGGCAGGCACTTCCCGGTGCCGGCGATCCTTACTCGCATGTCCGCGCTTTCTCCATAGTTTGAATATTATTATCTGACCCAGGAACGATGTCAAATTGACCGGGCCCCGGCTTTCTGCTAAATAGGGGATGACCATGAACGGCAAGCCGCTCGAGGGCGTCCGCATCCTCGACCTGTCACGTCTTCTTCCCGGCCCCTTCTGCACGCTTCTCCTGGCCGACCTCGGGGCCGAGGTCATCAAGGTCGAGGACCTGGAGGGCGGCGACTACATCCGGGCCATGGGCCCCTTCATCGACGGCCAAAGCGCCTATTTCCTGGCCCTCAACCCGGGCAAGAAGAGCCTCTCCCTCAACCTCAAAGCGCCGGCCGGCCGGGAGCTGTTCCTGAAGCTCGCAACCACGGCCGGGGTCATCGTCGAAAGCTTCCGGCCGGGCACGGTCGACCGGCTCGGCATCGGCTACGCGGCCGTCAAGCCCGTCAATCCCCGCGTCATCTACTGCTCGATCTCCGGCTTCGGCCAGGACGGGCCGGACCGGGACCGGGCCGGCCACGACCTCGACTTCATCGCCCGCTCCGGCCTTCTCGGCCTGTGCGGCCGGCCCGGGGCCATCCCGACGATCCCCCCCGTCCAGATCGCCGACCTGAGCTCGGCCATGTACGCCGCGGCCGGCATCCTGGCCTACCTGCGGGAGGCCGAGCGGACAGGCGAAGGCCGGGCCCTCGATATCGGCATGCTCGACAGCGCCATGTCCTGGATGGTCATGCCCGTCGCCGAATATTCCGCGGGCGAGCGCGGTGGACGGGGGCGGCTGCCTCTCACCGGCAAGCATCCGTGCTACAACGTCTACCGGACGCGCGACGGCCGGGACGTCTCCCTGGCCGCGCTCGAATCGAAGTTCTTCTGCGCCTTCTGCCGGACGGTCGGCCGGGAGGACCTCCTCCCGCTGCAGTTCTCCGAGAGGCCCGAGGATTTCGCCAAGTTCGAAGCCCTGTTCGCCGGCCGCACCGCCGACGAATGGACGGCCCTTCTCAAAGGGACCGATTGCTGCTGCGAGGTCGTGCCCTTCCTCGGCGACGCGCTGGACGATCCCACGGTCAGACACCGCGGCCTCGTCATCGCTCCTCCGGCGGGCTCACCGCCCATCATCCGGGTCGGTCATCCGCTCCGGGACAGACAGGATCCGCACCGCGGCTGTCCCGGCCACGGCGAGCATACCGCCGAGATCCTGGCCGAGCTTGGCCTATCCGCCTCGAAGATGGACGAGCTCGAAGCGGCCGGCGTCATCCGCCGGGGCGGCTGAGGCGGGCGCCCGTGGACGAGTTCCGGACCGTGACCGAGGCGGCCTTTCGCAAGAACGCCGCGGATTATTTCCGCCGAATTCCGGATCCCGGCCCGGCCGGCGCCCTCACTCCTCTCGACGCGATCTGGCGCGACCTCGACGGCTCGCCGGCCGGCGGCGACGACGCGGCCGGCCCCGGCAGCCGCCTGAGCCGGCAGGTCTCGATCCTCGAGGAAGCCGCTCGTCACGACCCGAGGCTGGGACGCGACCTCCTCGTCCGGCGTGACGCCGCCCCGTTCGATCCCGTCGGCGAGATCGCCTGCCGTCTGGGCCGGGCGGCCGGCGCCGCAGCTCATGTTCTCGAGGCCGGGGCCATGGCCGCCCGAGAGCGGGGTTACTACTCCAGCAGCCTCATGGACTTCCGGGAGGTCCAGGAGCGGCTGGCCGGCCTCGTCTCGGGGGCCGGGCTGGCCCGCCTCGGCGTCTGTCGGCTCTGCCGCCTCCTCGAAAAGGGAGAGACGGACAAGGCCGCCCTCGAGTCGAGAGCCCTCGATGCCCGCGCCGCGGCGCTCGAGGCCGACCTCCGGTCCGTGGCCGGCTTCCTGCTCGGTCCATCCTGGGTTGCCGCCCGTCTTCCCGCGGACGAGGGCCCAACCGCCAACGAAAGGACACCAAGATGAAGCTCGAGACCCTTTACAGAAAGGCCGTCGCGGCCGGCATCGCCAAGGACCCCCGGGGCCCCGAAGCCGTCCGGCGCCTCCTCGATGACGAGCGGGCCAAATCGGAAACGCTCAAGGACGACGAGCGCGAAGCCTGGGAGGCGGACCGCCTGTTCAATCCCTACGCCGACACGCGCCTCCTGGCCGGCGACCCGGCCGCCGAGGTGAAGACGGCCATGGCCGGCATCGACATGGACGCCGCGGAGCTCGTGCTGGCCCACACCCTGAACAGGGACCGGGCCGCCGGGATCGACGTTGTCATCGCCCACCATCCCCAGGGTATCGCCATGGCCCAGCTCCCCGCGGTCATGCGGGTCCAGTCGGACATGCTGGCCGCGCACGGGGTCAACATCGCCGTCGCCGAGCAGCTCCTGGACGCGCGGATGGGCGAGATCGAGCGCCGAGTCCTGCCCGCGAACCACGACCGGGCCGTGGACGCGGCCCGCCTGCTGGGCCTGCCGATGATATGCCTGCACACGCCCGCGGACAACTGCGTCAACACCTATCTCGAAACGCTGTTCGAGCAGGCCAAGCCGGCCCGGCTCAAGGACCTGCTCGACCTCCTGAGGAAGATCCCGGAATACCGGGCGGCCGTCCGCCGGATGGCCGGGCCGAAGATCGTCAGCGGCGCCGAAAGCGCCCACTGCGGGCGGATCTCCGTCGAGATGACGGGCGGGACCGAAGGCGCTAAGACAATCTACGAGTCCTATGCCGCTTCGGGGGTGAGCACGATCGTCAGCATGCACATCAGCGAGGAGGCCCTCGAGAACGCCAAGAAGGCCCACCTCAACATCGTTCTGGCCGGCCACATCTCGAGCGACACGCTGGGGCTGAATCTGCTCTTCGACGAGGTCGAGCGGGAGGAACGGATCGAGTTCGTGGGCGTCTCGGGATTTTCGAGGATCAGGGCCTCGGAGCGCTAGAGGCCGCGGTAGCGGTCCTGAGCGCTCAGGGTCACGGCCCAGCGGGCGAAGGCGCGGGCGTCCTCGAGATCGCTCTCGTCGGGATGGGTGGCCGCCGAGGCGGCCATCTCGGCCCAGGCCTCATGCTCGGGCGACTGCATCAGGACCTCGAGGGCCTTCATCGACACCTTGCCGCGGCACGAGAACGTCCCGACAAGCCGGGCCTTGGCCACGAGGATCGAGGCGTACTCCAGGGCCTCCCGCGAGAGGCGGCCGCCGGTGACCGACCCGTGGGTGGAAAAGAGAGCGATCTTCTTGCCCTCGGGGATCGTCTTGAGGAAGATCTCGACCGGATAGGGAAGGCTGTGCGTCTGCACCGGGAAGCCCGCGAAGATGAGATGGTAAGGCGCGAGGTCGCCCGCCTCGGCCATCGGCTTGATGATCTTGTCCCCCGGCAGAGCGTCGAAGATGGCTTCGGCGACGAGCTTGGTGTTCCCCGTCCGGCTGAAGTACGTGACGAGCGTCTTGGCCATCGCGGGCATCCTTTCGACGAGGGGCGCTCCGGCTATTCTGCCAGAATCCGGGTCAAAATGCCATCGGTCATTCGCCGGCCGGGAGCTCGATCGTGACCGTCGTGCCGCGGCCGGGTTCGCTCGCGACGCGGATCGTGCCGCCGTGCTCTTCGACGATCTTCTTCGTGATGGGCAGGCCGAGCCCGGTGCCGGCGTCCTTGGTCGAAAAATAGAGCTCGAAGATCCGCGCGGCCGTCTCCTGGCTCATGCCGGGCCCGCTGTCGCGCACGACGATCGCGTACAGCGGTCCCCGGCGGCCGATCGTCACCGCCACCTCGCCCTGCTGGATGATGGCCTCCACGGCGTTGGCGATGACGTTGCGAAAGGCGGTCTTGAGCTTGGCCTCGTCGCCGCGGGCCCGGAAATCCGTCCCCTCGGCTACGACAGTGAAACGGATGCGCTCGGAGAGCAGGCGCCGGTAGGGCCGGAGGACCTCCTCGAGGAGGCCCCGCAGATCGACCGGCTCCTTGCTGACCGTGGTGTCGCGGGCGATCTCCATGAACTCCTGGGCGATGCGGCGCAGGTTCTCGACCTCGCTGATGATGTAGGACATGGATTCCTTGAGGGCCTTGTCGAGGTCCCCCCGCTTGTCCTCGTAGACCTTGAGGACATGCTCGGCCGAGAGCTGGATCGGCGTCAGCGGGTTCTTGATCTCGTGGGCGACCTTGCGGGCCATCTCGGTCCAGGCCACCTTCTTGCTCATCTCGGCCAGCTCCTGCTCGTGGGCCTTGAGGTTCCGGATCATGGTGTTGAAGCCGTCGATGAGGGTCATCATCTCGTCGCGGGAGTGGTGCTCGATGGCCACCTCGAGGTTGCCCAGGCCGACCTCCCGCGTCCCGGCCAGGAGCTTGCGCACGGGCACGATGATCATGCTCCGGATGCCGCGCGAGAAGAGGATGACCAGGACGGCGAAGAAGGCCGATAGCACGGCCAGGAATTCGACGATCTCCTGGCTGGCCTCGTTCACCTGCTCTCTTTCGAAGGGGAACGGCAGGGAGATGAAGAAGGTCGTGTTCTGGGACTCGTAGGGGACCGTCAGGGTCTGGAACGAGTAGTTCCCGAGGCGGGTCCGCTCGATGACGAACGGCCTGCGGTCGTAGACGAGAGCCTGGTAGGCCGCGCCGTCGAGGATCTCGGGCAGGAGACCGGTCTCGAAGAATTCGCGCCGGCTCGAGGCGCTGATCACGGCGTCCTGGTAGAGCATGACGTCGTTCGACAGGGTTTCGCTGATCCAGAGGGCCAGGTCCTCCCTGGGGGCGAGATAGGGCGAGTACTCCACGCCCTGGATGATCCGGAAGGCCTCCATCAGGCCCTGGGCGTAGCTCGCGTGGACGGCCGCGTCCTCGACGAAGCGCTCCGTGAACAGACTGTCGAAGAGGTTCCGCGTGAAGACCGTGAAGATGAGCAGCGGAACGAGCGCCACGGCCAGGAACGCGGCGTAGACGCGGTTCGAGAACGACCAGAAGGGCCTGCGGATCGAGGCCTTGCCGGAGGCGATGGACGCGACGATCAGGACGGCCAGGGCCGCGACCAGGCCGAGGAAAAAATATCTCAGGAAATCGACGGCCTGGGTCCTCAGGTTCTTCCGCGGCGTGAACAGGCTGTAGACGAGGTCCCCTGACCGGAAGAGATAGTCGTCGTAGGCCGTCCCGCCTTCCCTGAACGTCGACCAGAAGGGCGCCGGAGCTTCGCGCAGCCGGTCCAGGCCCGCCTCCGAGAGGCCCGACGTCAGCTTGCGGGGATTGAACAGAGAGCGCCCGTCGAGGTCGAAGATCTCGCAGCCGAGGTCGATCTGGCCCAGCGACGGGAGAGAGTCGGTCCGGAGGACCTCGAAATAGGGATTGGCCGAATAGAGGAACGGCAGCATCTCCGGGTCGAGCGAGACGTACAGAACGACGCGCCCGCGGGGCGCGCCGTCCACGGTGAAATCCTTGTAGCCGACGAGGTAGTCCCTTTTCTTGCCGATGAAGGTCTGCGAGTAGGGGACGATGGCCCAAACCTCCGAGACGGGCAAGTCGGGCGCGCCTCCAAGGAACCGGGGGACGTTGAGAGAGAACCGGCTGACCGTGGTCCCCTCGGCGTCGCGGACCTCGAGCGACGAGTACCAGTTGGATTTCGCGACAGGCGTCTCTTTCCACAGGCTGTGGGCGAATTCGGAGTCCTGGGGAGGATAATCCTTGAGGAATTCGAGGATCTGCCGCTCCCGTCTGTCGAGGCCGGGCAGGGATTCCTGGACGAGGAAGTTCCCCCAGTTCTCCTGGGATCGGATGACGTGGGCGACGGTCGTTTCGATCAGCTGGTGGGTCCGGTCGACGGTCAAGCCGTCGACGGAGCGGACCAGCCAGAGCGCGGCGAAGATGAGACCGGCGACCCACATCTCGCGCCGCCGCGAGAGGCCCGGGACGACGGAGACGGCAAAAAGCCAGCCGACGAGGGCCGCGCTGACGGCGACGAGCAGGATCCCGGGATCCGGGCCGGACAGGGCGGCCGCGGCCGCCGCGAGCGAGACGACGAGTCCGGCGGCAAGCGTCGTCCGGGGGTCCCGGAAGGCGGCTCGAAGGACGACGGCCAGGATGAGGAGGACGGCGGCCAAAACGACGAACAAGCTGAGCTGCATCGCCAGGCGCGAGGCGTTGAAGTCCCAGCGGAGGAGCGAGAGGTTGGAATTGAACACGACCAGCCGGACGATCGCGTGGAGGGCGAAAATGGCGCCCGCGGCGAGGGCGGCCGCGGGGAGGAGGGCGAGAACGAAAAGCCTCCGCGGGGGAGGCAGGGCGTCTCCCGGATCGCTCCGGCGACCGGACAGACAGACCGCCAGGCAGGCCGCGATCCCGAGGACGGTGAGCGCCGTGAGGAACATGTCGGCCGGAGATTGGGTCAGGCCGCGCCACGAAACGAAGCCGGCGACGGCCGGCTGGAAAAGGCCCAGGGATTGGATCCTCTC
Organism: Candidatus Aminicenantales bacterium; assembly: GCA_049696855.1. Classification (GTDB taxonomy): domain Bacteria; phylum Acidobacteriota; class Aminicenantia; order Aminicenantales; family Saccharicenantaceae; genus RBG-16-66-30. Next base: position 1,790 of record JBAVUQ010000011.1, on the reverse strand, counting down.
GAGCTCGCCCAAGGGAAGCGCGAGAAGCCTCAGGACGACAAGAAAGACCGCGCCGATCCCTCCGGAGAGGATGTCGTGTCCCTTGAGAAAACCGGGGGCGGACCAGAAGTAGCCCAGGACGAGGCCGGCGGCGGCGATGAGCAGGATGAGCAGGACGAGGCGCAGGTCTTCCCGCGTCGCCGTGAGCCGTGAGGTCAGGGACGGCGAAGCCAGGGTGACGGCGGCCATGATCCGTCCCTTTTCGTTCCGGAGAGGGAAGAAGAGCGTCTGGATCTCGTTCCTCTGACGGGGTTGGCCGATATACTCGTCCTTGTGCAGGGCGAAAAACTTCTCCCAGCCCTCGATGTCCTCGTTAAAGCCATAGTACTCGATATCGAAATCGAACCCCCGGGCCGGGCGCAGGGCGTGGAACTCGCGGATGTAGGACGATTGGACCTGGGGGATGAAGGCCAGCCGGGAGAAGTGGACCAGCATGCGGCCGTCATCGCCGAGCGCTTGCACCACGACGAGATAGACCGAAGCCTTGCTCGTGACCAGAAACGTCGCCCCGCCGAGCTTTTGGGCCTCGAGGGAGTCCCGTCCGATCTGGTCGGCCGGACTCAAGACGTTCCCGTACCAGGCCTCCATGAGGCCGTCGCCGTTGCAGAGGGCCATGCCCTGATTTTCGGGGTCAAGCCCGGCGGCGCGGAACAGGGGGAAGTAATCCGCCGCATCGGCGGGCATGTCCGCGACGGGGAAGCGGGACTTTCGGGCTTCGAGGGAGGCCCGCAGAGCGGTGAACCTCTCCCTTGTCCGGCCGGCCTGTCTGCGCAGGGAGGCCAGGCTCTTCGCGTCATAGTCCCGGGACATGAATCCGGGAAGAGTCAGCGAAAGCGCCCCGACGAGGGCGGCCAAAACGAGCGCCACGCCCCCCGCGACGAGGAGGGTGCCGCGGCCTCGGAGGCGGCGTCCGGCCATCAAAGCCTCTCCGCCCGGATCTCGACGATCTTGAAGGTCATGAGCGGCCCGCGCGCATCCGGGGCCCGAGGCAGGCGGACGGGGACGATGAAGAAGTAGAGACCGAACGGATATTGTCTTCCTGTCCTCCTATTGCGGAACGACCAGCGGGCCTTCAAGATCCCGCCCGGCGAATCCGGCAGAGAGAACACCTGGGGATTGGTCGTGAACTCGGTCGTCTTGAAGACCGAGAAGAACCGGCTGAACACGAGGTAGGCCTGGTCGGGAGAAAGCTGGTCGGCGAGGGACAGGGGTTCGGGCAGGGAGACGGGGATGGTGCCTTCGGTCGCCAGGAGCTCGCGCAGGACGGCCGGTGAGTTTTCGAGGAAAGCCGTCTCGATCCGGGCGGCCACGGGAAGGGGGAGGGAAAAGAAAAGACTCAGGGCGAACAGCTGAAAAGTGACCACGTTAGCGCCACCATCTTAGCACAGCCCTTTCCGGACAGGCAAGGGATGACGCCCCGCGGGCGCCGGCGCGGCAGGGAGGCGCCGGGGTTATTCGGCTTTCTTGGGCTCCGTTTCCTGCTCGAGCTTCTTGGTGCGCTTGGCGTCCTTGATGCTGCTGATGCCGGCGATGAGGCCGATGAATCCGCCGAAGAACAGGATCGGCGGGATGAATCCCAGGACGACATTGAAGAACGCGGAGCGGAACGTCGCCGAGAAGATCACCAGTGCCAGGCCGCCGGCCATGGCGACGAGGCCGCCGATCACAGCGATGAACTTGCCCATAGTCGGACCTCCCTGAAGGTGTTATTTCGGCCGGGATTATAACAGGGTCGCGAGCCGGGGTCAACG
>JBAVUQ010000010.1:0-6257 GCA_049696855.1 Candidatus Aminicenantales bacterium | reverse complement strand
GGCAGGATCTGAGCCCGCCCGCATCCTGACCAACCAGGTCGGGTATGAGCCGACGGGCGCGAAAAAGGCCGTCATCCAGGGTCATGCCGGCGATACGTTCGCGGCTTTCGCGGTCAGGAGCTATCCTAGCGGTGAGATCGTCCTGACCGGGACCCCTGTGCACGCAGGGCCGGTCGCCAAGTGGAAGAACTGGGATTTTTGGACGATCGATTGGACAGCCGTCGATAAGGAAGGCACTTATGTCATCGAAGGCACGCCCAAGGCCGGCGCAACCGGCCTGGCCGCGGACGCCTCTATGACGGCCGCCGCCGGCCCCATGGTTCGTTCCCACCCCATTCTCGTCCAGAAGAACGCGCTCACCCGGAACACGCTTTCCGACGTCATCTACTACTTCAAAGGCCAGCGATCATCCGGCCTTTGGGACAAGGCCGACCGCCGGATGACCTTCGAGGGGAAGGCCGGCACCGTCGACATCCACGGCGGCTGGTTCGACGCCACGGGGGATTACGGCAAGCACCTCTCGCACCTCTCCTACTCGAGCTATTTCAATCCCCAGCAGGTCTCGCTCACGGCCTGGAGCCTCTTCCAGACCCTCCGGGAGATCGAACGGCGCGGCGACCCCAACTTCAAACAGTATCGGAAGCGGCTCCTCGACGAGGCCTTGTTCGGCGCCGATTACCTCGTCCGCAGCAAGGATCCGAAGGGCTCATTCTTCATCACCGTCTCGGGGCGTGGGCCGGAAAAGAAGCCCGAAGACCGCCTCATCACCCCGAAGGCCGAGCGCCACATCATCCTGACGCCGGAGACAAAGGACAAGTTCCGCGACTACGGCCGGGAGAAGATCGCGGGCGACGCGGCCTTTGAAGCGGGATACCGGGAAGGGGCCGGCTTGTCGATCGCGGCGCTGGCCATGGCGGCGGCACGCGGCGGGGCGGACGGCGCGCCCGGGACCCCGGGCTACGGCCTGAGCCGGGGCGAGGGCGATTTCACGGCCGCGGACTATCTCAAAGCCGCCGAGGACGCCTTTGCCTTCCTCGAGAAGAACAACCTCCTCTTCACCAACGACGGCAAGGAGAATATCCTTGACGACTATTGCGCGCTCGTCGCGGCGACCGAGCTGTTCAGGACGACGAAGAAGGCCGTATATAAGGAAGCGGCCGATCGGCGCGCGTCGTCGCTCGCAGGGAGACTGACGTCATGGAACCCGGGCCCTGTCGGTTACCGAAATTACTGGCGCGCAGACGGCGAGGGCGGGGATCGTCCGTTCTTTCACCCAGTCGACGCCGGCCTCCCCATCGTCAGCCTTCTCCTTTACTCCGAGATCGCCGACGAGGCGGGCCGGGCCGAAGCGCTCGACGCCGTCCGGAAATCCCTCGCCTTCGAGCTGGCCGTGACCGCCGAGGTCGCGAACCCCTTCGGCTACAGCCGCCAGCTCGTCCAATCGAAGGACGGCGCGGCGACCCGCCGCACGAGCTTCTTCTTCCCCCATGACACCGAGACCGCGCCCTGGTGGCAGGGCGAGAACGCCCGCCTGGGGTCGATGGCGGCCGCCGCCCGACTCGCGGCCCTCATCTTCGCCCAGGGCCCCAGCGACTCCGATCGGGCCCTCGCCTCCTCCCTCCGCGCCTTCGGCCGCGATCAGCTCAATTGGATCCTGGGCCTGAACCCGTTCGATTCGTGCATGCTCCACGGCCACGGCCGCAACAACATCCCCTATATCTTCTTCGAATCCTACGAGTACACGAACGCGCCGGGCGGCATCTGCAACGGCATCACCGGCGGCTACACGGACGAATCGGGGGCGGGCATCGATTTCGGGTTGCGCTATGTCCAGACGGGCAAGGACGACGATTGGCGCTGGGCCGAGCAGTGGCTGCCCCACGCGGCCTGGTACCTACTGGCGACTGCAATTGGCGACTGAGAGCTAAGAACAAGAAGGGGTCAGACCTGCTTTTTGCACCCGCCTCGGCCCGAAAGTGCAAAAAGTACGTCAGACCCCTTCTTGCTTGTTGAATTCCGCGACGGCGCGGAAGAAAGCGTTGAGGTTGGCGAGCGGGGCACCCGGCGGGATGTTGCATCCGGACGAGATGACGAAATTCTTGTAGGGGCGCGTCGCTTCGAGGAGCGCGCGGGCGGCATCGCCGGCGATCTGCGGCGTTCCTTTTTCGAAGATCTTCCTGGCGTCGAGATTGCCGCTCAGAACGACTTCGGGGCCGATTTTGGCCAGCGCCCCGACGATGTCCATCCCCGCGCCGAAATGATAGGCCCGCGCGCCGGATTCCATGATAGAGCCCAGGTGATCGATCGCGGCATGACAGTTGTGGACGATGACCGAGAAATCCGGGGTCTCGACGGCCTTGAGGATCCGCTTGACGAAATGCGTCGAGAAGCGAGCGAGGCCTTCGGCGGAGAGTCGGCCGGCCGCCGCCTCGGCCACGAGGATGCCCCAGGCGCCGGTCTCGCGGAACTCGAGCGCATAGCGGCAAAGAAAGCCGGTCACGTTGTCGAGAAGGGCTTCGATCGTTTCGGGTTCGGCGGCGGTCGCGGCGATGGCCTCGTCGAGGCCGAAGAGACGGGTCGCGAGGGCGAAAGGGCCGAGCATCGCACCGAGCACCGGGACGCCCTCCCCCACTTCGGCGGTCAGCCGCCAGGCCGTTTCGAGGGGGACGCGCGTCCGGGCATCGCCGGGGACGGGGTCGGCGAGGGCGGCGACATCGACCGCGGTCGTAACGAGACGTCCGACGATCGACGGGGCTTCGCGCGCCGAGAACTTGACCTCACAGCCGTAGGCCTCGGCTTCGGCGGTGGTGTCGATGGCCGTGAGGAGGACAGGCGTGCGATAGCGATCCTGAAGGGCCATGATGGCCTTGAACTGCGAGCCCGGGACGCCGACCATGTCCTCGATGGACTCGCCGGTGATATCGAGCCCGGAGTAAGCACAGAGCGGCATGGCCAGCCGGCCGGGGAAATTTTTGACGAACTTTCCGAAGCGTGTGTCCATGGCTGGACAGTATGATATCCAAAGCTCGATAAGGGGTCAAATGCTAGTTTCTTCATTTTGGGGGTTAAAAAGCTCGATTTTAAGCCCTTTGGGGCCTCAAATCTCGCCCTAAGCTATTGACTTTGTATTAATCTGCTGTGGTCCGACCCCATAGAGGCAACATTTCGGGGAGCTGAATCGTATCTATGTATGGAATAAGCGCTTTCGAGAAAATCCGGCCCGGAGGCCTTCGCGTGACGATATGCGACCGGACGACAATCGTTGATCAGGAGCTTCCGATGAAGAAGAGAGCTTTAGCCGCGCTGGCCATCGCCTTCAGCCTCGCTTTGTCCATATCCGCCTGGGCCGCCACGGGCCCCGCCTCCAACTCATCCGCCCGCCCCTCCACGCGCCCCTCAACTCGCCCCGCGCTCCCGCCTCCCGACGCCAAGGTCATCCAGGCGGTCCGCACGACCGAGCCCATCGTCCTCGACGGGCGCCTCGACGAGGCCATCTGGAAGACGACGCCCCCCGCGACCGGCTTCACCCAGAACGATCCCCAGGACGGCACGCCGGCGACCGAGCCGACCGACGTCTGGGTCGCCTACGATGACCACGCCCTCTATGTCGCCGCGTTCTGCCACGACTCCGACCCGTCGAAGATCCTCAAGCGCCTCGGCCGCCGCGACGCGCAGACCGACTCCGACTGGTTCATGGTCGCCGTCGATCCATACTTCGACCGGCGCTCGGGCTACGCCTTCTACGCCAACCCGGCCGGCGCGATCACCGACTCCGCGCTCTCGAACGACGTCAACGACGACGACTCGTGGGACGGCGTCTGGGAGAACAAGTCCGTGGTCAACGGCGAGGGCTGGACGATCGAGATCCGCATCCCGTTCAACCAGATCCGCTTCCCGAAGAAGGACGAGTACGTTTGGGGCGTCAACTTCCGCCGGATGATCCGGCGCAAGAACGAGCAGTCGAGCTTCAACTGGAACCCCAAGAGCGAAACAGCCTTCGTGTCGCGGTTCGCGCGCCTCGAAGGCCTGCGCGGCATCAGCCCCGGCGGGCGCGTCGAGTTCATGCCCTACGTCGTCAGCCAGGCTCAGTTTCGGCCGGCGCAGACCGGGAACCCGTTCGAGACGGGCCATCGCGCGCTCGGCAACGCCGGATTCGATCTCAAGGTCGGCCTCAAGAGCAACCTGACCTTGGACGCGACGGTCAACCCGGACTTCGGCCAGGTCGAAGTCGACCCGGCGGTCCTCAATCTGTCGGCCTACGAGACCTATTACGAAGAGAAGCGGCCGTTCTTCATCGAGGGCGCGTCGCTGTTCAACAATTTCGGACGGGGCGGGGTGTTCATCAACGCGAACATCAACTGGCCGCAGCCGACGTTCTTCTACAGCCGGCGCATCGGACGCGAGCCGCAAGGCTACGTCACCGAAAGCGGGTTCGCGCGCGTGCCCGACCGGACGACGATCCTCGGCGCGGCCAAGCTCACCGGGAAGCTCGGCGGCAACTGGAACGTCGGCTGGCTCAGCGCCCTGACGGGGCGCGAGTTCGCCCAGATCGACCAGCTCGGGACGCGGTTGAGTCAGGAGGTCGAGCCGTTTTCCTACTACGGGACGGTGCGCGTGCAAAAGGACATCGACGAGGGCAAAAGCGGCATCGGACTGATGGCCACGGGCGTGGCCCGCGATCTCGGCAATGAGACGCTGGCCGGCATCCTCAACAAGAATGCGTTCTCGCTGGGCATCGACGGATGGACGTCGCTCGACAAAAAGAAAGAATGGGTCATCGGCGGCTGGGCGGGGGCGACGCGGGTCGAGGGAAGCGCCGAGGACATCCTGCGGCTCCAGAACTCGTCGATGCATTACTATCAGCGGCCGGACGCCGGCTACCTCGGGGTCGATCCGACGGCGACGAGCCTGAGCGGCTGGGCGGGCCGGATCAACCTGGCCAAACAGAACGGGAATCTCCTCGTGCTGGCCAACGTGGGCGCCATCTCGCCGGGCTTCGACCCGAACGACACCGGCTTCCAGTACGGCGGGTCGGACATCATCAACGTGCAGTTCATCCCCGGGTATCAGTGGACGAAGCCTGGGAAGCTCCTCAGATACGCGCTCGTGCTCGGCGGCTGGTTCCGGAACTACGATTTCGGCGGCAACAAGAACTGGGACGGCGGGATCGTCGAGTTCCAGGGCCAGCTCAGGAACTTCTGGATGTTCGACACGATGTTCGCCTACAACCCGGACACGATGAGCAAGACCCTGACGCGGGGCGGGCCGCTGGCGCTCATGCCGTCGGGCTGGCAGGTCAACTTGATGCTGAACACGGACAGCCGCAAGCCGGTCGTGTTCGAGTTCCAGGGCACGACGTACCAGCGGGCGAGGGCGTCGGAAGAGTGGGACGGGCAGCTCTCGGCGCGGTGGAAGCCGGGGTCGAATGTGAGCCTGTCCGTGGGGCCGTCGCTCGTGATCGAGAAGAACGACCTCCAGTGGGTGACGCGGGTCGACGACGCGCTGATGACGTCGACGTACGGAGCCCGGTACGTCTTCGGCAGAATCGATCAGAAAGTGCTCGGGAGCGAGATCCGGCTCGACTGGACCTTCACGCCGAAGCTGACGCTCCAGGCGTATCTGCAGCCGTTCCTTGCGGTCGGTCATTATGACGCGTTCAAGGAGCTGGCCGCGCCGAAGGCGTTTGCGTACAACGTTTACGGGGCGGGCAGCGGCGGCGGGAGCGGCTCGACCATCGCCTACGACGCGGCGAGCAGCATGTACACGGTCGACCCGGACGGGGCGGCGGGCGCGGCCCCACCGTTTGAGTTCGCGAATCCGGACTTCAATTATAAGTCGTTGAGAGGCACCGTCGTGTTGAGGTGGGAATACAGGCCGGGAAGCCTGCTGTATTTTGTCTGGACGCAGAACCGCGCGGACTTTGCGGATCCGGGTGATCTGAGGATCGGACGGGACCTGGGCCATCTGTTCTCCGCCCCCGGCGACAACATCTTCCTGCTGAAGGTGTCATACCGCTGGAATCTCTAATGGCGTCGGGCCCTGTGGTCCGACCCCATTAAGATACGGCCGGAGGGCGGAGAAGGCCGCGGCTAAGAGAAAACAGAGGCCACAGCAGACGTACCAGACCGCATCAGGGCCCAGATGCGCGTAGATCGCCGTGCCGCCCGCCGGGGCGACGACGAACGCCAGCGAGAAGGCGAAGCTGAACATCCCCATATATCGTCCCCGGTTCGAGTCGTCGGCGCGCGCGGCGATCA
>JBAVUQ010000009.1:0-2626 GCA_049696855.1 Candidatus Aminicenantales bacterium | reverse complement strand
ACATGGTCCCACAAGTAGCCGACATTGCCATCCCCAGAGAGCATGGAAGATACGTTCCTCAGTCTATCGCTTTTCATATTCTCCTCGGCAGCACCTTTATCATAACCAAGCTGACCCCACAATCGGGGGCGGCTCCTGCTCTCCGGTCTGTCGACTTATTGCCGACTTGGCCGCTACATTTTTTTCTTGTCGGCTATCTGCTTATCTATCCACCGCCTCGCCGATTCGGCTGCCGCGGAAGATGCCTCCGCACCCGTTTCCCCCCAATGTTCGCCCAATTCGCCAAGTCCCGACGGCAGCTTTGCCCCCTCGGGGGATCGCAGTTCGAGCACTTTTGCTCCATAAGCGTACTTCCCGGCGACCGAAGGTATGATTGGATAGCTGTCGACCTCGAACGAATACCCCTGATATTTCATACGAGTTCCTTTCCCAGTCTTCCGAGATGAAGGTATTCCTGTGGGCCCGGCCTTATCTATTAGAGCCAGGGTCTTCTTATAGGCCGCGATGCTCTTTTCGACCTCTCTCTTGAGCTGGCGGAGGTCTATGGCACTCATCTTCCTGTCCCCGGCCCCCTTCTTTGAGACCTTCCTTATACTTGCCTCGAGTCTTTTTATAGTTGCGTGGTCGCGCTTGAGCATCTCTTCTAATTTTGCTTTGAAGGCCTCCCTGGTCGCGGGGATTTCGACCCGTTCATCTTTCATGCATCCCTCCTTTTTTTCGATTATAGCATCACTTCGCCGACTTAGGAATATAGAATTCCTGTGACGGAACAGGCTGAAAAGCGCTGAATCGTACGGACTTAAGCGGGAAGCGAAAAAGGGCATAAGAACGAGGCGCGGGCCTCGATGATATGGGGGAATGTCTTATATGGCGATGGTAGCGGGGGTTGGATTTGAACCAACGACCTCCGGGTTATGAGCCCGACGAGCTACCAGGCTGCTCTACCCCGCGGTACAGGCGTCATTATATCAAATCGGCCTCGGTTGTCAACGCTTCTTGAATCGCGGCCCTGGATTCGCTATAATATTTTTTTATTTTCTTCGTCCGGTCAATCCCCCGAAGGAAAACGAAAGTGAAGATCTGCATCGTCGGCCTGCCCCGGTCAGGGAAAAGCTCGCTTTTTTCCGCTCTGACCGGCGCGTCCGCCGAGACGGCCGCGTCCAAGGGAGCCGATCCCATCGCCGTCGTCAGGGTGCCGGATCCGCGCCTCGAAAAGCTGGCCGCGATCTTCGAGCCCAAGAAGAAGACGGCCGCGGCCATCGAGTTCGTCGAGCTCCAGGGGATCTCGACCGGGGACCCGAAACAAACGACCTTCAGCGAGCAGTTCCTGGGCAAGCTCCGGACGGCCGACGCGCTCCTCGCGGTCGTTCGGTCGTTCCGCGACCCGTCCGTGGCGCACCCTCTCGACACGATCAATCCGCAGCGTGACCTGGCCGCGCTCGAAACGGAATTCCTCCTGAGCGACCTGACCATCGTCGAGAGCCGGATCGACCGGCTTCGGAAGCAGATCGCGGCCAAGAAGAGCGACCGCGACGTCCGGGAGCTCGCCGCCCTCGAGAAGTGCAAGGCGGCGTTCGATTCGGAGACGCCGCTCCGCCGCCTCGACCTCACGGAGGACGAAGAGACGCTCCTTCGCGGCTTCCGCTTCCTGACCCGCAAGCCCCTCATCGCCGTCGTCAACCTCGACGAGGACGAGATCCGCCGCGAGGCCGAGATCCTCGCGCCCTTCGTCGATCGGACCTCGGAAGCCCGGTCGGCGGGGGTCGGCCTCTGCGCCCGGCTCGAAAGCGAGATCCGCCAGCTCCCGGACCAGGATGCGCCGCAGTTCAGGTCTGATTTCGGCATCGGGAGCTCGGCCCTCGATCGCCTCATCGCCACGGCCTACCGGATGATGGGCCTCATCTCCTTCTTCACCGTCGGCGGCGACGAGGTCAAGGCCTGGACCGTGAGCGACGGGACCGTGGCCACCCGCGCCGCCGGGGTCATCCACTCCGACATCGAACGCGGCTTCATCCGGGCCGAGGTCGTCTCGTACGAGCATTTCGTCGCCCGGGGCGACATCGCCGGCTGCCGCACCGACGGGACCCTCCGCCTGGAGGGCAAGGCCTATCCCGTCCGGGACGGCGACATCATCAACTTCCGCTTCGCCGTCTGACCGGTCCATCCTGCCCCATTTTCCGGCTTGACTTTGCCCGCCGGGAAAACTGAAAATAGGGCGAAATTCTATGGCCCTGATCATCTTCATCTTCCTTTCCGCGATGTGCGTCGGCGCGGTCGCCGCCATGATCGTCTCGCGCAATCAAGCCCACAACGCCCTTTTCCTGGTCCTGGCGTTCGCCAGCCTGGGCGGGATCTTCGGGCTCCTCGACGCCCCCTTTGCCGCGGTCGTCCAGGTGCTGGTCTATGCCGGGGCCATCATGGTTCTCTTCCTCTTCGCCATCATGATGTTCAACCTGCGCCGGCCCGAGGCCCCCGAACGAAAACGGCTCCGGGTCGTCTTGGGAGCCGGCCTGGCGATGATCCTCCTGGCCGAGCTCGTTCTCGCCGGAAGCCGGGCCCTGAAAGGTCTCGGCGCCGGGGCCGTTCCGCCGGGGCGCGATATCGCCCATCTCGGCCGGCTCCTCTT
>JBAVUQ010000008.1:0-10386 GCA_049696855.1 Candidatus Aminicenantales bacterium | reverse complement strand
TCTCTTTCCGGAGTGGTCAAAGAAATGAAGATCGCCCTTCCGCTGCAGGTCATTTCCGCCGGCCTCGGGATTCTGGTTTTGATCCTGACGCTGGGCGCGGCCTTATAGATAGGAGTCAAGACAATGCGGCAGTCTTATCTGAAAAACGTCGTCACTCTCAGCCTGAGCCCCGAAAGATGCATCGGCTGCGGCCGCTGCCTGGAGGTCTGCCCCCACAACGTCTTCGACCTGGGATCAGGCCACGCGGAGCTGCGGGAGCGCGACGCCTGCATGGAATGCGGCGCCTGCGCCCGGAATTGCCCGGCGGAGGCGATAACCGTGCGGGCCGGAGTCGGCTGCGCCTACGCCATCGCCATAGGGAAGCTGAAAGGAACAGAACCTACCTGCGGCGAATAGGCGGCTTGCTCTACGAAAAAAGCACTGTCAAAACGAATCGATAAGAAGGGAGATCATGATGAAACTCAGCCTTCCAGCCCAAACGCTTTTGCTGCCCTCGCCGGTGCTCGTCATCGGAACATATGGCTCCGACGGCAAGCCCAATATCATGACGGCCGCCTGGGGAGGGATCGCCTCCAGCAAACCGCCGTGTCTCAGTGTCTCTCTCAGGGAGGCCACGCTCAGCTATCACAACATCAAGCGGACGGAGGCCTTCACGGTGAACATACCCTCCGAAAAGTATCTCAAGGAGGCCGACTTCGTCGGCCTGGTGTCGGGACGGGAGTGCGACAAATTCAAAGAGACCGGCCTCACTCCGGAAAAAAGCGCGCTGGTCAACGCCCCGATCGTCAAAGAATTTCCCTATGCCCTCGAATGCAAGCTGATCAAGCAGGTCGATCTCGGTCTGCACACGATGTTCATCGGGGAAATCGTCGGAATGGTCGCTGACAGCGAGGTTCTGAATCCCCATCGACTTCCGGACATCGAGAAGGTGCGGCCGATGCTGTGGGGTTCATTCGGCAATATGGCCTATTTCGGGATCGGCGCCAAACTCGGCGGCGCGTTCTCCGTCGGGAAGAAATAAGGACCGGTCTGAAACAAGGAGAGCGGGGAATGAGAGTTGTGAGATAATGACCCGGGAGAATCGATATGGCCAAGAAATGGTATGAGGCTCTCTTCACCGATTATGCCGAAACCTATGACAGGGAACCGTTCACCCGGGGCACTATCGGCGAGTGCGACTTCATCGAATCCGAGATCGGCGGCGACCGCTCCGTCCCAATCCTCGACATCGGCTGCGGCACCGGCCGGCACGCCATCGAGCTGGCCCGGCGCGGCTACCGGGTGACCGGGATCGACCTCTCTCCCTCCCAGATCGAGCAGGCCCGCGCCAAGGCCGTGACGGCCGGGGTCGCCCCTGATTTCCGCGTCGGCGATGCCCGCGCCCTTCCGTTCCGCGGCGAGTTCGGCCTGGCCGTCACGATCTGCGAAGGCGCCTTCCCGCTCATGGAGACCGATGAGATGAACTTCGAGATCCTGCGGAGCGCGGCCCGCGCCCTTCGCCCCGGCGGCAAGCTCGTCATGACCACTCTCAACGGCCTCTTCCCGCTCCACCGCTCGGTCGGGCAGTTCGAAAAGGACGGCATGGGGGAGGCCGCGAGCGAAGGCCACGCGTTCGACCTGATGACCTTCCGGATGCGCTCCAGACTCATGACCCCCGACGACCATGGCCGTCCGATCGATATCGACTGTGACGAGCGCTGGTACATCCCGTCCGAGCTGACCTGGCTGCTCAGGCAGGCCGGTTTCGCCTCGGTCGAGATCTTCGGCGCGAAGCTGGGCGCCTTCAGCCGCTCAGACCTCCTGACGCCGGACGACTTCGAGATGCTGGTCGTGGCCGCGAAGCCCTGACGGCTGTTTCCCTCCGGTCTCCTCGGCCGGCTTGGCGGCGCCCGTGAATCAGCCGGCTTTGCGGCCGGAAGCGGTTCTCGTCGGGCGCCACTCCCTTTTTCTGGCTTCGTCGTAGACGAAAACAAGCTCGCCCCTCTTGAGCAAAGCCAGGTACAGAAGCACGTAGTCCCAGGTTCCGGTTTTTGGGCGTTGAGAGTTTTTTGTCATTGCGTCGTACGACAACTGCAATAATTATGCCAAGACGTCAACGGGGTGGCCTCAGGACTCCTGCCTTGGAATGTCTCGGCCTCGCGGCTTCCTGGCGCTCTTATCCTCCGGGGCGGGAAGAGGTCCCGGACGGCAGGATTCGCAGCCCAGGGTGCCGCGGCGAGGGCTTTGGCCCGAGGTCCGGGACTTCACCGATCCCAGCGGACCCGGCAGCACCTGAGGAGTCTGTAACCGTCTTCGTCTTCCACGAAGAAGTACGCTTTGCCGTCCCGCCAAAGCGTGATGTCGTGAACGATGGGGACCTTGGCGATGTAGCGCCCGTCGGCGTCGAAAACGTCCCAATAAAACTCTTTCTTGGCCTGTCCCTTTTCGAAGGTTCTCACCAGAAGACGCCCCTCCTCGGCAAAGACGAAGTTGGCGAAGGGCGGGTAGACATCGGGGAACAACAGCATCTCCTTGACGTTGACGCCTGAGCCGCTCGGGATGGCCTTCAGCATTTCGTCCTTGTCCGCCTGGGTGATGACGACCGGGTCGTATTCCCGGCCGACCGTTTTGAGGAGTTTTCCTTCGGCGGAGACGACCTTGATCTCATACTTGCCGGCGCTGCCGAGATAGAGGAGGCCTTGCCGGTCAAGCGCAAAAAGGAGGTTCATCGCCGAGAACGGATTGACCTTGGTCTGCGCGGAGATCTGGAACTCGAACGAGGCCAGCTTGACTTTCGGATTGAGCTCCCGGTCATAGGTCTTGACGTCCATGGACATCTTGCCGCCCTCGCCCAAGCCCAAGGAACGGGCCACGATCAGGCCCCGGTCGTCCATCTGGATCCCGAACAGGCCAAGGCTCGTCGACGTGGACATCTGCCGCCTGAACGTCCCGTCGAGAGCGAAGACCGCCAGCCGCCGATTGAGGGCGTCTTCGACAAGGACCTCGCTCTCTGGCGTGATGAGGATGCCCACCGGCTGGTTCAATTCCCCCGGGCCCTGGCCCGCTCGGCCGAAGGCCCGCACGAATTTGCCCGCAGCGTCGAAGACCTTGACCCGGCTGTCCTTCGTATCGAGGACATAGACCGTGCCGTCCTTGAGAACGTCCAGAGCCGAGGCCGCGACGAATGAGGCATCGGGCGAATCGCCGCCGCCGATCGTATAGATCTCCTCGAGGACGAGCTTCGCCGGCGCGCCTTTCGGCGGGACGGGCTTCTTGCCGTTGGTGATGACCGTGACGCCGTTCTCGGTACTGACCTTGTACTGGCCGGAGAGCGCCGGGACGATGAAGGTCAAGGAGGCCAGAACGGCGAGAACAGTCCTTCCTTTTCGCATATTCATCGAGAGCCTCGATTCGCCCCTCTTCTTCGGAGAGGATAGTAGTCCCGGCCTTGGGGCCATGTCAAGAAACGGCGAGCTTCCCCCTAAGCGGCCGGGCCGCCTCCGGCAACCAAATTCCCTTTTCGAACGTCTCTATCAATGGATGTTTTTTATCCCATGGAGGAATCTATGCCGATTTCCCGCCGTTCCGTTCTGAAACCCACCATTCTGTCCCTGCTCCTGGCCGCCGTCCTGGCCGGGGCCGTCCCTCTCGCGTCCCAGGACCATCCGCTCTGGCTGAGGTACCCGGCCGTCTCGCCCGACGGCGGGACGATCCTGTTCTGCTTCAAGGGCGACATCTACAAGGTCCCGGCCGCCGGCGGCCAGGCCTTCCCCCTGACGATCAGCGAGTCCTATGATTACGCCCCCGTCTGGAGCCACGACGGAAAGTCGATCGCCTTCGCTTCCGACCGATTCGGCAACTTCGACGTCTTTGTCATGCCGGCCGAGGGCGGAGAGTCCCGGCGCCTGACGTACCACTCCGCGTCCGACACCCCCAGCAGTTTTACCGCGGACGACAAGAGCATCATTTACAGCTCGGCCCGCCAGGACACGGCGGCCAACGTCCAATTCCCCATGGGCACCTTTCCCGAGCTCTACAGCGTGCCGGCCAGCGGCGGCGAGGCCGCCCTTGTCCTGACTCAGCCGGCCATCGCGGCCACGGTCGATCCCGCCGGCGGCAAGATCATCTATCACGACCAGAAGGGTTACGAGAGCGAGTGGCGCAAGCACCACACCTCGGCCATAACCCGCGATATCTGGGTCTATGATCTGAAAGCAAAGAAGAACACTCAGCTGACGACGTTCAAGGGCGAGGACCGCAATCCCGTCTTCGACGCGAACGGCGACGATTTCTATTACCTGAGCGAGCAGAGCGGCTCCTTCAATGTCTACAAGAGCTCGCTAAGCAAGCCCGCGGTCTCGGTTCCCCTGACCGATTTCACCAAGAACCCCGTCCGCTTCCTGACCCGCGCCAAGACCGGACTTCTCTGCTTCGGTTACGACGGCGAGATCTACACCAAGGCCGGCGCGGCGGCCCCCCGGAAGGTCGACATCCGCATCGCCGAGGACGGGCGCCAGGTGCTCGAGCGGACCTTGCCCATCGGCGGAGGCATCACCGAAATGCGGCTCTCGCCCAACGGAAAGGAAATGGCCTATGTCTTCCGCGGCGAGATCTTCACCGGCAGCGTGGAGGGCGGTCTCAGCAAGCGGGTCACCAATACGCCCGGGCAGGAGCGGAGCGTCAGCTTCAGCCCCGACGGCCGGTCGCTCGTCTATGCTGCCGAGCGCGATAACAACTGGAACGTCTACAAGACCTCGATCCTCCGCAAGGAAGAGCCCTACTTCTTCGCCTCGACCGTGCTCAAGGAAGAGCCGGTCGTGGCCACCGCGGCCGAGGAATTCCAGCCGGAATTCTCCCCGGACGGCAAGGAGGTCGCCTACCTCGAGAACCGCGTCGTCCTGAAGGTCGTCAACCTGGCCTCCAAAGAGACCCGCCTCATCCTGCCCGCCGACTACAACTATTCCTACGCCGACGGCGACCAGGCCTACAAGTGGAGCCCGGACGGCAAGTGGTTCCTGGTCCAGTTCGCCTTCGTCCGCCTGTTCTCGCCGCAGATCGGGCTTGTCTCGAGCGACGGCAAGGGCAAGGTCGTCGACCTGACCAAGAACGGCTTCGGTGTCTTTATGCCCCGCTGGGGCATGGACGGAACGATGATGACCTACGCCAATCCCAGGGAGGGCGCGGTCAATACCGACGGCTCCTCCAGGGAATACGACGTCTTCGGCATGTTCTTCACCCGGGCCGCCTACGACCGGTTCCGCCTGTCCAAGGAGGACTTCGCCCTCGTCAAGGAGCAGGAAGACAAGGCCAAGGAGGAAAAGGACAAGGCCGATAAGGACAAGCCCAAGGCCAAGGACGCGGCGGTCAAGCCGGAGGAGCCGACGAAGGACCTCGTCTTCGAGCTCGACGGCCTCGACCGGCGCAAGATCCGGTTGACCATCAACTCGTCCGATATCGCCGACATGGCCCTGACCAAGAACGGCGAAAAGCTCTTCACCCTGGCCCGCTTCGAGAAGGGCTACGATCTGTGGGTGACCGAGACCAGGACCCGCGACACCAAGCTCTTCGCCAAGCTGGGCGCGAACCAGACCGGGATGGAGCTGGCCGCCGACGGCAAGGCGCTGTTCGTCTTCGTCGACGGGCGGATCATGAAGATCGACCCGGAGAGCGGCAAGTCCGACCCCGTGGCCATCGGCGGCGAGATGGTCCTCGACCAGACCGCCGAGAAGGCCTACATGTACGACCACATGTGGCGGCAGATGAAGCAGAAGATGCTTGTCGCCGACCTCTACGGGGCCGATTGGGACTCGTACTTCGGCATCTACCGGAAGTTCCTGCCCTTCATCGCCAACAACTATGATTACGCCGAAATGGTCAGCGAGCTTCTGGGCGAGATGAACGTTTCGCACACGGGCTGTTACTTCTCACCCCAGCGGAACCCGACGGCGGACGCGACGGCCACGCTCGGCATCTTCATGGATTATGATTTCGCCGGCCCCGGCCTCAAGGTGGCCGAGGTCATCTCCGGCGGCCCCCTGGACAAGGCCAACCTGAAGGTCCGGGCCGGTCACGTCATCGAGAAGATCGACGGCCAGGCGCTCGACCGGACGGTGGACCATTACAAGCTCCTCAACCGCAAGGCCGGCCAGCTCATCCTGTTGTCCGTGCTCGACCCGGCCTCCGGGAGCCGCTGGGAGGAGTCGGTCAAGCCGATTTCCCTCGGTGAAGAGAACGGCCTCCTTTACCGGCGCTGGGTCCGCAACCGCCGGGCCGAGGTCGACCGCCTGTCCGGCGGGCGCCTCGGCTATGTCCACGTCCAGAGCATGAGCGACTCCAGCTACCGGACGGTCATCGAGGAGGTCCTCGGGCTGAGCCCCGACAAGGACGCCCTGATCGTCGACACCCGCTTCAACGGCGGCGGCAACCTCCACGACACCCTGGCGGATTTCCTGAGCGGGAAGAAGGTCTTCGACATCCTGCCCCGCGGCCAGCTCGTCGGGTACGAGCCTTACAACAAATGGATCAAACCGTCCCTCGTCCTGATGGGCGAATGCAACTACTCCGACGCCCATCTCTTCCCCGTCGAGTACAAGATCCGGGGACTCGGCCAGACGCTGGGCATGCCCGTCCCGGGCACGGGGACGTTCGTCTGGTGGGAATCGCAGATCGATCCGACCCTGCGCTTCGGCATCCCGCAGGGCGGCTGGCGGACGCCCGACGGGAAGCTCTGCGAGAACAACCAGCTCGAGCCGGACATCCTGGTCAAGAACGACCCGGACGTCATGTCGGCCGGCCGCGACATGCAGATCGAGGCCGCGGTCAAGGCGCTGCTGAAGAAGAAGTAAGGCCGCGGTTTGCGATATCTCGGGAAACCGGTTTAATAGGAGCCGTAGGGACGGCCGGGAAAGGACTTGGGCCGCGCCTCTTCCTCGCTTTGGGGCCGAATGTCCCGGCCGAAGCGAATGGGCATGATCCAATCAAATCCTGGGAGGTCGGCCCTATCCGTTATCCAGGCGAAGATCCGGCCAGGGCGGCGTCCCCGCTCACGGGAAAAACGACGGCCCGAATGCCTGTCTTTCATTTCCGTCCTCCCGTCTTTCAGACGAGGTTCTCAGCCGCCCCCTTGACGATCCGCCTTAAGTTGCGGGCGAAGAGGCTGATATCCTCGGTCATGCGGAGCGTCGAAAACTTGGCCCGGAGGTCGGCCAAAAAGCTCGCTTCGTACCCTTCGAAGCCGGAGAGCATGGCCTCGGTCTCGCGCCCCTCGAAAACAAGGCCCGTGTGTTCGCGCCTCAAGAGGCCCTTGTTCGCCGGGCAAACCTCCTGGCATTTCAGGCAGCCGATGAGACAGTCCACGGAAGGCGGAGATATGGTCTCAGGGAAGGGGGCGTTGGACTCGGAAAAAAGGGTCAAGCACCGCTCGGCTCGGACCAGGAACCTGTCCCCGCCGATGGTGCCGGTCAGGCAGGCCTTGGCGCAGGCGCGGCAGGACTCGCACGCCCCAAGTCTGCGGTCTTCGATCCGGAGAAGTTCCCCATCCGGTTCGAGGTTGAAGCTCGTGACGAGGCCGATGAGCTGAACATAGCTCCCCAGGCCGGGGACATAGCCGAGGTTGTTCCGGCCATAAAGGATAAGCCCCGCCGCGGCGGCGAGCGATTTCAGGGGGGCGTTCACCAGGTCGGCTTGGCTCGAATCGAGACCGAGATCGTCCCGAAACCAGCCCCGGACGAGGTCGAAGATCGGCCTGTACTTGACATAGGTCGGCGGCAGGACGAGCTCGATGTCCCTCTCGCCCACCCGGAAGGTGACGAGGTGCGCCGGCCGCGGCAGGGCCAGAAGGACGAGCGAGCGAGGCGTCGCCACGGTGCAGCCGGAGAGGTAACGAAACCCGTCGAGCGATCCTCGGACGAAGCCGGCCTCGAGAGTCCCCTCGGCCGCCAGGCGCTCGAGCCTGGAGCGGACGAGCTCCAGCGCGTCGAGACCGACGACCCGGGAGGCCATCCTTCGCGAGGCGGCCCAGTCATGAAGGCCTGATGTGTTCATGCCATCCTCCTCCTGTCGGGATCCCGCGCCCGCCGTTGATGTAACTATCATTAACTTATTAGATGGTTACATGACAAAAATAGTCCCAACTTGGTATACTTGTCAAGTGGAAAATAAAAAGCCCGCCCGGCGCGCCGACCTCTGGATGGAATTCGTCAACAGCAACCGGCACGACTACCTTGGCACCGGGCAACGCCTGGACTCCCTCGACGAGCCGAAGTGGCTGGACGATTTCCTCAAGCGCTGGGATCTCGGAAAGCGGCCCGTCCGCCGCGGGCGGCTCCTGCCGGCTCTCCGCAAGCTTCGCCTGATTCTCCAGAAAAAGGCCGAGGCCATCACCCGGGGCCAGCCGGTCAAAGACTTGGGTTTGCGGGATTTGAATGCTTACCTCGCAAAATCCCCGCTCATCCGCAGGCTGGAGATCGGGCCCGGCCGGGCCAGGGTCAGGCTCGAGCCGGTCCGCCGGTCCGAGACCTCGATCCTGGCCGAGATCGTCTCGTCATTCGCCGATGCCCTGGCCGGCGGCGAGGTCTCGCGCCTCAAGGCCTGCGGCAACAGAGACTGCCGTTGGATATTTTCCGACGGCAGCAAGAGTCAGACGCGCAGATGGTGCGGGCCGACCTGCGGCAATCTCATGAAGGTTCGCAGGTACCGGCGCCGGATGGTGAGCTGCTCCAAGTCCGACACGTAGTCAGGAGACCTATTTCCTGGCGGGTTGGGCCTGGGTCATGTCGAGAAGGACTCCGCTGACGTCGGCCGTGAGCCATCGGCTCTCTCCCTCGGCCGCGGCCGGGAGATAGACGACCGTCCCGTCCTTCCGGGTGAAGACCGTGCGGAACTCGAGCACGTCCGCGTCTCCGGGCCTTCCCGAGAAGGCGTAGGCGCCCTCATGAGGCAGGCGGCGCATCTCGACCGTGTTCCGGGCGGCCAAGTCGAGCTCCCGGGTGTAGACATAGCCCTGGAAGCGGAGGACGGCCAGGCCGCTCGAGTAATCGGCCCATTGACTGAGCTCGGCGGGGGCCACCGGCACCTGGATGATCTCTGAGCTTCCGATGAACTGGTAGCAGAGCGAGCGCAGGAAGCTGAACTTGATGTCCGGATCGGTCCCGCCGGCGGCGTCCGGCGACTCGGACGGCACGACCATGTCCGCGGCCAAGGACGCGGTCAGGTTCTGGTATTTCCCGGTTTCCAGGAACGCCTTGACGGCCGGCGAGGCATCGGCCTTGACGGTCGCCGTGACCGCTCCGCTCATGCCGCTCTGCTGGTCGAACGACGAAGCCGAGCCGATGCCGGCCAGCCCGGCTTTCGCCTCATCGAGCCAGACGTCGCAGGCCGTCCGTCCCCCGCCTTCCCCGGCGAACCTCACGCCGCGGACCGAGACCGCGTCGAGCCCGTAATTGTTCAGGACGACTTCGTAACCGCCGCTGGCCGGGTCGCAGGTCCTGAGCGAAGCCGAGACGGGGCCGCCCATGGTCTCCAGGAGGTCTCCTGAAAGCCGGAACGTCGCTTTTTCGGCCGTCCCCGAACTTGCGCCCGTCTTGATCCCGAAATCCCATGTGCCGAGGTCTCCCGCTTTCATGAATAGAGTGAAAGCGGCCCAGTCGTCGACGGGGATATCGACGGTCATCCTGAACCAGGCGTCGTCGATGCGGACCGGACTGAGCACGGTCAGGCCGACCTGGTGAGCCGCCTGGAGCTTTTGCATGGCGGGATTGCCCGAGGCGAGAGTGATCTGGTTGGCGTCGATGAGGTCCGTGAACGGGAGGAGCTCGATCGCCTCGCCCGTCCTGGCTCTCAGGGCTTCCACGGCGGCTTCGAGCTCCCGCGTGGAGAAACCGGGATAGAGATCATAGGTGATATGGCCCATCGACTTGCCCTGGCTGTCGGCCGTCATGGAAAAACGGCAGGACGGCCGGAGCCCCGACTCGACCTCCCAGCGGAGGCGAAGCTCCTTCGGCGCCGCCCAGACGAGCCGCTTGCCGAACGAATGGCTTTCGTACCATGGCCCGGTGAAACCCTGGGGAGGCTCCGCCCGTCCGGGACGGTTGGGCACGGCCGAGGGCTCGAAATACGGCCCTCCGAACCGGCCGGAATCGGACAGGAAATAGTAGTCATAGTTCGGGGTCTTGTCCTTTGGATAGCTGATGGGGATCCGGACCACGACTTCCTGCGTGTCTGAATAGCCATAGTCGATGTCTTCGCGGGGCCGCAGCTCGCCGAAAACGCGGACGAAGTCCGGACGGAGGGCCGCCTTGGCGACCGGCCTGACGGCCCGGAGAGCCGGCCTCTGCGATATGGTTCCCGCCTGGCCGGCGGGGGGAGCAGGCGCAGGCGCAGGAGCGGGCGCGGGCGTCGCGCCGGCCG
>JBAVUQ010000007.1:0-11233 GCA_049696855.1 Candidatus Aminicenantales bacterium | reverse complement strand
GTCGGCGGCAAGCCCAGCGCGGCCGGCGCCGGAGTCGGGGCCACCACCGGCAACGCCCACGTCATCGAGACCGTCTGGCTCCAGAACTCGATCGTCGTCGGCAACACGCTGAACGGCGCCCCCGAGGACTGGTTCGCCGGCTCCATCCTCGATTTCTACAGCAACGGCTATAACATCGTCGGCGTCGTGAACTTCCAATGGATCCTCACGCCGGTGCCCGACTGGATGATGTCCAGCCGCAAGCGCTGGCCCAAGCCCGGCGATCAGGACGGGGTCACCCTCGAGCAGGCTCTGGATGTCGGCGGGGCGCATTACCACCCGACGGCGATATCGGCGGGGACGGACGCGGGCGGACCGGCCGTGCTGTGGTATCCCCCGGCCGACCTGGCCGCGGACAAGATCCCCAACCAGGACTATAGCGTCACCTACGTCAATGCCGGCTATACGGGATTCGGCGAGGCCACGGACGATTTCCTCAATTACGTCATTCTGCAGTGCCGGAGCCAGTACGGCTCGATCCTGGGGGCCGATTTCGGATCGGAGTTCGGGGACATGACCGGGACGACCTGGTACGGCCCGGCCCGGACCTGGCCGTCGAACCCGCAGAACGCCGCCTGGATCAACTTCTGGCACAACCTGGACACGGCCATCGGCGACCGGCTGGGCATGGTCAGGCTGGGCGACGATTTCTGGGGGACGTTCACGTCCGGGCCCCTCGGCGACCACGTCCATATCACCGTCGAGAGATTTACAAAGTCGTTCCACATGGAGAGCGTGGACCGGCTCGGGAACGCGCGTCCGCGGGGCGCGATGGGCGACATCGGCGCGATCGAGCGGTAGATCCCGGCCTCCATCGCCACAAGGAATAGGAAGACCGGGAAAAGGCCGGCGGCGAACGGCTGGCGTCAGGCGGGAGTGCGCGAGCCTTCAGCGGGCGTTTCTTCCCACCGGAGTCTCAGCTTCCGGTTTGAGGCGGCGCAGTCCCGCAAGTAGAGATTGATGAGAGTCTGATAAGGGACTTCCGCCTTCTTGGCCATCTTCTTGAAGTACTCGACGGTTTCCTTATCGAGCCTGATCGTGACCTGCTTCTTAAGCATGCGGGAGTACGGATTCCTTTTGGCTCTCGAAAAATCATATTCTTTTCTCATATTCTCCACCTTTGCCAGTACTGTCGTTGTTCCTGCCGCGAGGCCCTTCTGGCCGAGATGATCCGGATCACTTGCTCGTCTTCTCGATAGGCATGACAAACAACCAGTATCTTGAGCCTCGCGCTGAGACCCAACAAAATGAACCGGCTTTCCTCTTCGGAGTGGTCCGGGTCATGGATCAAGAGAGCGTTCTCGTCCAAGAAGGCCGTTTTGGCCTCTTCGAAAGACAGCCCGTGTTTCTTTTTGTTCAGAAGGCTTTTTCGCTGATCCCATTCGAACGACAGTCCAACCATAATTATATTGTAATTATAATAATTCATTTTGTCAATCCCGTCGCAAGTTCCCTGATCGTCCCGGCCCTGTCCTTATCTTCATGGCCGCTGAAGGCTGCGAACGCCAGGCCTTCCCCTTCAGAAAGACGAGGCATAACGCGCTTTTGTCTCAAGCATCGGCGCCGCTTCAAATGCTCTTGCCAAGAAACTCGGGGCCGGAATGTACTCCATCGCGGGCAAAGCCCATGAGAACATATCGCTCGATCTTGATGGCCGCCCTGGTCCTCACCGCCGCGGCCTGCTCGGGACCGGACGCGGCCGTCGAGGAGGGCGTATCCGGCCTTTTCAAGGAATACCTCCAGGGCATCAAACGCGATGGGCAGGCGATCGAAGGGCGGAGCGACGCCGGACGCTGGTTCCTGTTCAAGCGGGCCGGCTCGATCGCCGCACTCGTCCTCGGGGACTCGGATGAAGCGGCCGGCCGCGCCCGGCTCGAACGGGCCCTGGGTCTCGCGTCGGGCCCGCGAGGAGCCATGCCGGCCGGCGTTCCGGGCGAGATTGTACCATGATGTCCCAATTTTCCCCGGTCAGGCGACTAAATCGAGTGTTGGCACATCACCTGTATGTTATCTGGAGGCAGACAATGAATTCCACGTTCAAGCGGTCCATATCCCTGTTCCTCGCCATTGCGGCGATCGGCATCCTCACCCGGCCGTCGGCGATGGCCGCGGCGGTTCCTGGGACCGCCGGGGACCGGACCACGCCGGCGAGGATCGACTTCATCTTCGATAAGGACGCCTATGGCCTGCCGTCGGCACAGACCGAGGCCATGACAAGCGAGACGCAAAAGTTCTCGCGTCTCTCGGTCAGATTGTACGGCGGGTTCAGCCGCGTGGCCGCCGGGGACGTGAACGAGGGCGCCGACGGCTACTTCGAGCTCTTCGAAACCTATGCCGCCCTGGGATTCGGGATCACGACCGGCGGGTACAACCCTGTCCACACCGGCTACAATTTCGGGGCCGACTTCATCTACCAGCTCAGCCCCACGATCGGCGTCGGACTCGGCGTCGGATATCTGCGAAGCTCCAGCGACTCGCTCATGACCTTTGTCGGCGAAGGCCTTTCGTTCACGCTGACGGGCACGCCGACGCTCTCCGCCGTGCCCATCCGTCTCGGGGTGTTCCTGACATTCCCCATCGCCGGGAAGATCAGTCTGACCGCCGACGCCGGCGCAGCCTACTATGCGGGGCTCAAGCTCGACGCGACCCAGAGGCTGGAGGTCGACGCGACCGATTGGCAGATGATATCCTTGAACGGAAGCCGGAACAGCAACCTTGGTTTCCAGGGGAGCCTCGGCTTCGAATACAGGCTCTCCCGGGGCATGGGTTTCTTTGTCGAGGCCTTGGGACGTTACGCCCGCTTCAAGAACTTCGCATCGGTCACGGGAACGACGGAGACGAGCGACGGGGCATCGGATACCACCTCGGGAAAGCTTTATATCGCCACAGAAACGTCCACCGACGGGACGTTCAGCATATTCACCATCGAGGAAACTCCCCCGGTGGACAATCCGCCCACAGAGACGTTCCGCGAGCCGAAGATCGATCTCAGCGGCTTCAGCCTGCAAGCGGGGATCCGCATCCGGTTTTAGGGTCA
This sequence comes from Candidatus Aminicenantales bacterium, assembly GCA_049696855.1. Taxonomy (GTDB): domain Bacteria; phylum Acidobacteriota; class Aminicenantia; order Aminicenantales; family Saccharicenantaceae; genus RBG-16-66-30. The sequence continues at coordinate 8,157 of JBAVUQ010000007.1, read as the reverse complement.
AGGCTCGAATCCCGACGGCAGGCTCCCCGCGAGGCAATCGCCGCGGATCATTCCGCTCGGCCGGATGCCGCTTGGATGCCCCTTGAACTTGACTCCGCAAGGCGGGTCGACTTTAATAGGGGCATCCCGCTGAAGGAGACCCGCCATGATCAACAAGAAGAGAGCCGCCATTCTCGTCGGCGTCCTGACCATTCTGGCCGTCGCCGCGATCATCATCTTCTTTAAAGGCCAAGCTGCGGCACAGGTCACTATCAAGCCCAAGCCGGTCACGCCGGTCCTGTGGGCCCAGCCTGCCCAGCAGGCCCAGCCGGCGGCCCCGGCCCGGAATCCCGAACCCCGGCCCCAGCCGGCCGTCGTCGGCCAGCCCATGGCCGACTTCACCCTGCCCGTCTATCAGGGCGGGTCGCTGACGCTGTCGTCTCTCCGCGGCCAGAACGTCCTCATCCTCTTCCCGCGCGGCTATGCGGCCGAGAATTACTGGTGCACGATCTGCAACTATCGCTACGTCGAGCTCGCGGAGCTCGAGAAGGCCCAGAAGATCCAGGAGAAATACAACGTCAAGATCCTGGTCGTCTTCCCCTACGGCCGCGACGTCGTCAAGGCCTGGCTCGAGGCCCTGCCGGGCCAGCTCGAGACGATCAGGACGAACAAGAACCCGGCCGACCCGTCCAAGCTCGACGAAAAAGGGAAGGCCCGCATGGAGCGTTCCCGCCAGCTCTACCCCAAAGACTTCTCGCTCGAAAAGGGCGCGATCCTGGATCCGTTCCCCATCCTCGTCGACGGCGAGCGGACGCTCTCCAAGAAACTCGACCTCTTCCGGACGGAATGGGGCGGCGGCAAGGTTGACCAGAACATCCCCAGCGTCTACATCGTCGACGCCAACGGCATCCTCCAGTTCAAGTACATCGGCCAGAACACCGTCGACCGGCCCGGCTACGACTACCTCCTGAAGGTCCTCGAGGTCATCAACTCAAACAGGTAGCCGTTCGATCTTCGGCGGCGGCCCGGCGGCCGACCCCTTGACTTGCCCTTCCGCGGGGTCTATATCTTTGTCAGGGGACAATCAAGCGGCATGTCCAGGCGGTTCGCTTTTCTCCTCATTGCGGTTTCGTTGGCGCTCCTGAGCGCCCCGGATGCATCCATCGCCGGTCCGCAGGGGCAGCTCGAGGGAAGCGGCATCCCGTATGGCGATGAGATCGGGGCCCTGGTCCACGCGCCCAAAGGCTGGATCTTCGACAACCAGAGTGGCGTCTCACAAGGCCTGCACTGCGTAATGTATCCTCAGGGATTTTCCTGGCGGACAGCCAGGGAGGTCATCTACGTCAGCATCGGCAAGCTGAAGAGCGGGGAGTCCTTGGCGGATTTCGTCGCCAAAGACGCGGAGGACTTTCGAACAAAGTCCCCCGCGATCGAGATCGTGGCGCTCGAGCCGATATCCCTGGTAACCGGAGAGGTCGCTGAAGTCCGCAAGTTCACGGGGGATCAATTCGGCAACCACGAGTGCGTCGCCTATGCGCAGCTGGGCGATTCCGTCGCCTCCTTCAGCCTCAGTTGCCGGAGCAAGGACGGGTACGAAAAGAGCGTCGGCCCCTTCAAGGATATGGTCGCAAGCGCCGTCTTGATGAAGATGAGCTTCGCCGACAAGGCGCCGCCGCGATCCGAGAAGGCCGGGATGCCGAGCCGGGGGTTGTACGGATATTCCCATTGGGCCCGGTTCAAGCCCGGGACCTTCGTCTCGTTCAGATACACGATGGAGTCCGCCCAGGCGTCCGAGGAGATGGCGAAGACGATCACCTTGAAAGAGGTGACCCCGGGCTTCGTCCGCTTCGAGTTCCAAGAGGCCCCGCCGGCGTCGGCCGGAGGCTCGGTCAAGGCACCGACGGGGTTCTATCAGCATAGCCAAGCGGATTTTGGCGAGGCCGAAGAAGAATTCGAGGACGACTATCCCGTGGAGTCGCTTCTCGGCTACGGGATCGCCGGCTACCTCGAGGACCCCCGGGCCCGTCCCATCGACGGCGGTCAGACGGATGTCGACTGGAAAGGAGGAAGGCTTCCGGCAACATGGACGAAGCTCCGGCTCGGGTCCGGGGCCGGCCCGATGACCATCACGGTGTGGCGGTGCGGTTCCGTCCCGGGAGGGTTGTTCAAGTTCGTCAGAGAGTTCGAAGGTGCGGCGGCTTCCCGGGAAGAGGTCGTGGTCTCGGACTTTCGGGCGATCGGAGCTTCGCCCGGCGAAGTCGAGCGTCTCCGCGCCGCCCGCGTCCCGGTCACGATCGAAGCCCCGGCCGGAGAATATTTCCGGACACGATGCCGCTTGATGGACCGGCTCAAGAATCTGGGAACGGCCGTGGTGACCCTGCAGGCCGGGGGCCCCGGCGAGGAGCCTGACCTCCTGGCAATGGCCTCATCAGATCTGCTCCAGAATCTCGACATCATCAAGGTGGAATTCGACGCCGACAGGCAGAAGATCGCCGCGGAATTGGGCCCCCAAGAGGCGGCTAAGCTGGCCCCGGTTTTCGGCCTGACAGAGGCCTTGCTCGCGATCCAATTGAAGATCACCGCGGTTGCGGCCAGGACCGAGGAAAAGGCGGCCGGCGGCGCGCCGGACGAGGCGGGGATGATGTCATTGGCCGCCGAGATGAAAGGCCTCGTCGACCAGCGTTCGGTGGCGGGCCGGCGATGGGTTGCCGCCCTCGCTGCACTCGACGGGATCTCCGTCAGATTCCTCAAAAAACCCAAATAAGGCGGCGCGTTCCAGCGAAGCGCACCCCGCATTTTTTCTCCCCTCCGGCGACTAAACCGGGTGGAGGAAGCGATGAGGAAGACCGCGTTGGCCCTTGTGGGGGCCCTTTCCCTCATGGTCTTGTCCGGCCTGGCCTTCGGCCAGCCCCGGATCGCCCCTCCCCCGCAACGGGTCGAGGCCCCGACCCTCCAGCCGAGCCCGAGCCACGTCTGGACCCCCGGCTACTGGAAGTGGGCCGGTGTCAATTACGAGTGGGTCGACGGCCGCTGGATCAAGGCCAAGAAGAACCGGGTCTGGGTCCCCGGGACCTGGGAGCAGGTCGGCGCCCGTTGGATCTGGAAGCCCGGCAAGTGGAAGAAGGTCCCGAAGGCGGGATCGAAGTCGAGAACATAGCGGGGCTCAGTCCGGCGAAGTCAGCGCCGAGTAGCAGAAGCTGGTGAAGTGCCTGACGACGTCGGCGACGACCTCGTCCTTGTCCATCCGCAGCACCTTGAAGGGGAATAATCCGGGCATGAAATCCTCGTCGGTCGTCTGATACTCGGTCTTCGGCGTCCGCCGGGCCTTGACCTGGAGCTTCAGCCGGAGCTCTACCGCGTTCTTGGGCAGGGAGATGCGGTAGTGGAACTGCTCTTCCTTCAGCCCCGGGAAGCAGATGATGAAGCGGATGCTCTTCCCCTTGGTCTTCACGTGCTCGGACCGGATCCGGTACAGGGCCAGCTCCTCGGTCAGCGCTTCGAAGGCCGGCTCGGCGATGAACTCGCAGAATTGGTCGAACTGCCCGACCGTCTCGGCCTGGCAGAGCTCGATGACCCGGACGTTCTCGAAGTGGTTGGCCAGATCCTGTTTCCAATCGACCTTGCCCATCGGGAACTCCGTGCGCCGTGATGGTCGGTATGATAGCACAATCCCCGGGGCGAGAGAAGGCGGGGAAGAAGTGCCGGCTGAGGTCAGCAAAAGGGGGGTGATGATTGGAAATTTTGAGGGAGCTCTCTCCAGCCGGCGAAAGAGAGCCGATGTCATTCTATCGAAGCGCGAATACGAAAATCAAGAAAAAAGTTTTCGCCAAACGTGATCCGATGGCCTAAGATGAAGGGGCAAGGAGGCGATCGACATGAAGAAAGCTCTGACGATTCTGACGGTTATCGCCCTGGTTGCGGCCGTAACGGCGGCCGGAGTCGCGGCGGCCCGGACGGCCCCGGTTCCGAAAAGCGCGGCCGAAGCGCCGGCCAAGCCGCCGACGACCCGGGAGATGGCCCTGCTCTGCTGGCAGGAGTTCGGCGAGCTCGTCCCGGCGAGGATCCGCACCGTCCTGGTCCCCTTCGGCTCGCTCGAGCCGCACGGCGTCATCCCCAACGGCACCGACAGCCTCGCCCCCGAGGCCATGGCCCGCGACATCGCCGGGCGCGTCGACGCCCTGATCGCCCCCGTCCTGAACTACGGCATGACCGAGGCCATGAAGGCCTATCCGGGCGCGGTCTCGATCGCGGCCGAGACGTACGCGCCGTTCGCCGAGGCCGTCCTCGACAACCTGGCCGCGAACGGCTTCAGGAATCTCATCGTCCTCAACGGGCACGGCGGCAACACGGCCGCCCTGAACGCCGCCGCGACGCGGGTGGCCAACGCCCGCCGCGTCCGGGTCCTCGTCGTCAACTGGTGGACCCTGGCCGACGACCTGACCAAATCCGTCTTCAAGCAGAACGGCGGCCACGCCGGCAACAACGAGACGGCCTACATCCAGGCCTTTCTGCCCGCTTACGTCCATCCCGAACGCTATAAGCCCGAGATGGCCTCGCCCAACGCGCCGCCCGGAGCGTACTACGCGGCGCCGTCGCCATCGACGATCCTCCTCTACGAAAAGGGGCAGGGCTACCCGACGTTCGACGCCGGGCAGGCCAAGGAGTATTTCCGCAGGGTCAACGACCGCGTCGCCGAGGTCATCCTCGACACGATCGCCAAGTGGGACCTGGCCGGCGTTTACAAGTAGCCCGGCCGGTCACGCGGCGCGGAGCAGGAAGACGCGGAGGTCCATGACGTTGGTGCCGGTCGGCCCGGTCATGATCAGGTTCCCCGTCTGCTTGAAAAAAGCATAGGAATCGTTGTCGTCGAGATATTCGGCCGGAACGAGGCCGAGGGCGCGGGCCGTCCTGATCGTCCGGGGATCGGCCCAGGCCCCGGCCGCGTCGGTCGGGCCGTCGATGCCGTCGGTCCCCAGGCTCAGGATGAGCCAATCGAGTCCCGAGACCTCGGCCTTCTCCATATCGACGATCGACGCCAGGACGAACTCGGTGTTGCGGCCGCCCTTCCCCGACCCTTTGACCGCGACCGTAAGCTCGCCTCCGGCGAGGAGGCAGAGCGGCCGCGGCAGCGCCGAGGCGGAGCAGGCCAGCTCGGACAGGAACGCGGCATAGCCCGAGGCCGTTCTCCGGGCCTCGCCGCCGTCGGACGAGGACAGGAAGATGGGCTCGAAGCCGCGCTTCTCCGCTTCGTGTTTCGCGGCCCGCAGGGCCGTCATGTTGTCGCCGATAATGAACGCCGCGGAGCGCTCGAAGGCGGGGTCGCCTTCCTTGAGCGTCTCCGGGACCGTGCCGCGCTCGCCGTCCTCGATGCGGGCCCGGACCATGGCCGAGGCCGAATCCCAGAGCTTGTAGCACTCGAGGATGGCCCGGGCGTCGGCGAAGGTCGAGGCGTCGCAGTACGTCGGACCCGAGGCGATCGTCCCGAGGTCGTTGCCGACGACATCGGAGATGGCCAGCGTGACCACGGCCGCCGGGAAGGCCGCCCGGGCCAGCTGACCGCCCTTGATGCCCGACAGGTGCTTGCGGACGACGTTGAGCTCCTGGATGGTCGCCCCGGCGCGGAGGAGGTCCTCCGTGAGCCGGCGCTTCTTGTCGAGCGAGATGCCGTCGGCCGGCAGGGTCAGCAGGGACGAGCCGCCGCCGGAAATGCAGACGAACAGGAGGTCCTTCTCTCCGGCTTTGGCCGCGATCTCGACGGCCCGCCGGGCCGCTTCGACGCTCCGGGCGTCGGGGATCGGGTGGGCGGCCTCGATGTGCTCGAGCCGCGAAATCTCCTTGCCGACGGGCCAAGGCACGACCGCGAGCCCCGAGGTCAGCCGTTCGTCGAGGATCGCGGCCAGCCCTTCGCCCATGGCCGAGGCGGCCTTGCCGAAGGAGATGATGAAGACGTGCTCGTACGCGGCCAAGTCGAAATCGCGGTCTTTGATCCGGACGACGTCCCCCTGGCGTCCGACGCTCTCGCGGACGAGGGCCCAGGGATCGACGGCGGCCAGCGCCGCCCGCCAGATGGCCTCGGCGTCGACCGAAAATCCACCCTTCCCCCTCGCGGGATCGATCATATGTCTAATATAGCCCAAACCGGGGTTGCGAGGGAAATCGGGACAGGTTGACAAGCCCGGCGACGCCGACTACGATGGAACCGTTCCGGGGGGAACACTCAACGAGAGGGAGGACACACCATGAATTTTGAAGCGATGGACCGGCGCGAATTCCTGGGCAAGCTGGCGGCCCTCACGGGCGGGACGGCGGCGGCCGTCACGGTGCTGTCCGCGTCCGAAGGGGCCGCGACGGAAGGCCAGCTCGTCGCCAAAGACGACTCGCGCCTCGAAACGGGGTACGTCGAGTATCCCGGCGAAACGGGAAAGATCCGGGCCTACTCGGCCCGGCCGAAAGGGGCGAAGAAGCTCGCCGGGGTCATCGTCATCCACGAGAACCGGGGTCTCAATCCCCACATCGAGGACATGGCCCGCCGGGTGGCGCTCGAGGGGTTCCAGGCCATCGCCCCCGACGCCTTGTCCCCCCTCGGCGGGACGCCGCCGAATCCGGACGAGGCCAGGCCTCTTTTCCAGAAGCTCGACGGTCCGGCGAACATCAAGAACTTCGTCGCCGCCGTCGCCTATCTCAAAACCGGGCCGCAGGCGACGGGCAAGGTCGCCTGCATGGGCTTCTGCTGGGGCGGCGGGGTGACGAACCAGGTCGCCGTCAACGCGCCGGACCTCACGGCGGCCGTCCCCTTCTACGGCATGCAGCCCGCGGCCGAGGACGTGCCGAAGATCAAGGCGGCCATGCTCATCCACTACGCCGGCGACGACCAGCGGATCGACGCGGGGATCCCGGCCTTCGAAGAGGCGCTCAAAAAGGCAGGCGTGAAATACAAGATCCATGTCTACGAGGGCGCGAAACACAGCTTCATGAACGACACCGGGGCCGGCTACAACAAGGAGGCGGCCGAGCTCGCCTGGAAGCGCACGGTCACGTTCCTCAAGGACGAGCTCAAGGGCTAGATCCGGGGTTCCGGCGGCGCCATTCGTCCGCGACCGCGGCCACGAACGGCCGCGCGCGGGTGAAGAAGCTCTTGTAGCCGGCGCAGAGATAGTTCAATCCCGGCTGGCCGTCCGGCGCGCGAGCGAAGCGGTTCTTCGGGCATTCCCCGTTGCACATGTCCAGGACCTCGCACGTCCGGCAGACCGAGGGCAGTTTCTCGAGCTTGGCCAGTCCGAAGGCGCGCTGGGCCGGCCTTTCGAGGAGTTCGAGGAGGGGCGTCTCGCCGATATTCCCGAGCCGGTGGCCGGGGTCGACAAAGTGATCGCAGGAGTAGAGATCCCCGTTCCGCTCGAGGACCGGGATCGCGCCGCAGACGGGGCGGAAGATGCAGAGCGAGTGCTCTTGGCCGAAGGCCGTCCGGGCCGCTTCTTCGACGATCTGGATCTTGATGCGGCCGATGTCGCGCTCCGCCCATTCATCGAAAATGGCGCGGAGGAAATCGCCCCAGGCCTCGGGCCGGACGGTCTCGGGGCTGACGCCGCCCGGCGTTCCCGGACGCGCCTCGACAAGCGGAAGAAAGGTCACAAAGGCCGCGCCGATCTCGCGGAAAAAGCCATGGACCTCGAGCGGCCGGCCGGCGTTGTGTCCGCCGACGACGCAGAGGATATCGGTCGGGACGCCGCGACGGCGCAGGATATCGTAACCGCGCATCGCGTCGTCGAAGGACGACCGGCCGTCGCGCGTCAGGCGGTGGCGGTCATGGATGCCGCGGGGACCGTCGAGGCTGAGCCCGACGGAGAATCCAGCGGCCGCGAGGAACCGGCCCCATTCGTCGTCGAGGAGCGTGCCGTTGGTCTGCAGGCCGTTGGCGATCGTCCGCCCCGGGGGACAGAGCCGGCGCTCGATGTCGACGATCCCGCGGAGATAATCGAGGCCCAGCACGGTCGGCTCGCCGCCGTGCCAGGAGAAGCGGACGATCTCGTCGGGCGAGGCGGCGATGTGCTGGGCGACATAGGATTCGAGGATCGCCTCGGGCATCCGGGACGGCGCGGCCGTGGGTCCCGCCGGCCCCTTGTCGAGGTAATAACAGTAGCTGCAGGCCAGGTTGCAGGCCGCTCCGGCCGGCTTGACGAA
>JBAVUQ010000006.1:0-4004 GCA_049696855.1 Candidatus Aminicenantales bacterium | reverse complement strand
GTCCAAGGCTTCGCCTCCGGCACCCAGCCCTGCGACGACATCACCCTGGTCGTCATTAAGCGGACGGAAGCATGACCGGGCCCCGGGGATACGATCAGGCCCGTTCGATCTCCCTGGATTTCGACGGTGTCCTATCGACCCTCGTGCTCGGCCGGGCCTGGGAGAAAACGCGCGCGCACAAGAAGCGGATCCCCGTTCTCTCGCCGCTCGTCCACGGCCTGAAGACGACGGTCGCCTCGCTCACCGAGGGATTCCGCCGGCCCTTTCCGCAGTCCGAAGACGCGCTGCGCGAGCTCCGGGCGTCGCAAAGAAAGCTCTACGTGCTGACCTCACGCACGGGCGAGCGTGTTCCGGCGGCCGAACGATGGCTCGAGAAATTCGACTGGCAGGACATATTCGAACGGCGCTTCTTCAACCTCGAGGGAGAGGACGCCGATCGATTCAAGGCCAGGATCCTCCGATCGACGGATATCGACGTCCATGTCGATGACGACTCCGAGACCCTGTCCTATCTCTCCCGGGAGTTCCCGGAGAGGCTCTTCGTTCACATGAACTGTTATCACCGCAAGAGTCCGGCTGCGGACAACGTCATCGTCGTCCATTCGTGGGAGGAGATCCCCGGGATTTTCGGCCTGGACGGCTTGCGCCAGGCTCGCGGTCAGAACGAAAAGGCCAGGCCGGCGTAGGCCTTCGTCTCCAGGCGATCGGCGCGGACCTCGGCCAGCCGGCCCCGGCGTCGAACGCTTTCGAGCTCGACGAAGAGTCCGAGCGGCTTCCCCGGCACCGTCCACCCCGCGCCGATAAGCAGGCGGCCCCGCGTGTCGGCGAGATGGGCGTTGTTGGTGACTTCGCCCTGAAACCTGTCCAGAACGTCGGCCGAGCCCCAGGCGCCGAATTCGGCCCGGCCGTGAACCCGGAGATTTTTCCAATCGAGGCGGGCGCTGGCCGAGAGCGTCCCGCCGAAACCGTAATAATAGCCGTAATAAAAGACCGTGGTCTTCAGTCCGGCGATGTCGTGGGCGCGGGAATAATCGTTCAGGGCGTACGAATTGACCAGGGCGAAATCGCCGTAGGCCTCGAGGACGGTCCAGAGCCTCAGGTCCCGACGGAAAACTATCCAGTCCAGGACCGGACCGGCGGCGTGAAGGATGGCCAGCTTATCGGTGAAGCTCCGCGGCTCGCCGAGTCGGAGCCGTTCAAGGCCGGTCTTGACGGGCACGGGAATGGCGTCGTAATCCGCGAGGGGTCTCTTCTTGAACAGCTCGAAGGCGGAGCCGAACCCCAGGATCAAGGCGGCGCCCGTTCCGTTCGCGCCGATCTTCTGGACGAAACGGCCCCAGGTGACGGCCTTGGTGAAAAGGCGCGTCTCCTCCGCGTGGCCGCCGCGGGTCGCACAGTCCAGGGTGACCTCGCTGAAATAAGGTTCTTTGACTCCGCGCCGGATCTCGCCGGCGGTCCCATACGCCGGAAGCCCGAGCAGGCGGGCGTGGAGCCCGAAATAGGCATCCGTCTCGGCCTCGCGCCCGGCCGAAGAGAGCCGGCGCACTCCCGCGAACAAGCTGAAATCGTGCCACCCCGGCTGAGCGTATTCTTCCGCCGCGGCGTCCTTGCGGTCCATCCAGTGATTGAGCTTGACGGCCGGGTTGAGGAAGCTCAGAGCCCGCGGGAGCAGGCCGGACTGGTGGCTCAGGAAGTGGCCGATCTGATACCAGGGCTCTCCGGTCGCGAGCCCCCCGAGGCCGGTCATGATCTGGTCGTTGATGGCGATGACCTCCTTCGGCTCGCCGACGATCTCCCACCAGGTCGAACCGGCGACGGCCATCATCCAGGAGTAGAGCCAGGACAGGCCATTGCCGCGGCCGAACTGATAGTGGATCGCCCCGGCCAGGATATGGGACCAGTTGAGGGAGAATTGGTTCGAGTCGAAGCGCCAGCCCTCGAGGAAGAAGACCCTGTCGATCTGATCGCCGAGAGTCAGCCGGAAGTCCCTGTCTTCGGGGAAAGCGCCGCTCGCCCAATAATTGACCGTCGACGCGGTCGAGAATGCGGCCAGCTCGATCCAGCCCCGCGCCTTCTCTCCCCCGGGCCGGCGGCGGGGATGGGTTAGTGCGGGATCCGCCTCGCAATCCAGATCGCCGGGGCGGCAAGGGAACGGCAGCGGAGACGGGTCCGGGCGGATCAATCGGCGTTCCTGGGGCGGCGGATGGGAGACCAGGCTGAACGGCACCCGGAGATCGCTCATAGAACACGGAGGGGCGGCCGACGCCCCGAGAGAAAGCGCCGCCGCCAGGCCAATGAACCCCAGGGCGCGCGCGGCGATCGCCTTCAGCTTTGCCGGAGACCGGCGCCCTTTGTCAACGGTTGCCACGCTCCGGCTTTCGAGCGCCGTGAATTGGGCCACGACCACAAGGAAGAATAGGGCGGGGATGAACTGCGGCTCCGGGGTCGGAGCCACGAGCAGGAACACGACGGCCGAGGTCAACATCGCCGCGAGCAAGCCGAGCTTCGGGGCCGCCAGGACGGCCAAGGCGAGAAGGGCGACGGCCGCGATGGGATAGACGCTCTGCAGACCGAGCCAGGCGAACGGTCCCGAGAGCACGTTGGGATAGAACGTCGTCAGGGCGGCCCGGTCCTCGAGGACGAGATTGAAGAGGACCGTGTTCTTCAGCACGTTGACCGGGCCGAACGGCGCCATCACGACGACGGCGGTGGCCACGGCGATGCCGGAGTCTACGGCGATCCCGACAAGCGAGCGCAGGTCCTTCGAATCGAAACGGTGCCAGTAGTAGGCGGCCATGAGCGGGATGATCAGGAACTTGGCCGTCAACCCGAGCCCGAACAGGATGGCGATGAGGTACCCGCGGGACGGCCGCGGGGCCTCGCTGTCCTTCTTGATGACCCAGAGGACGAGGGCCGTGATGAGGAGCGTCACGGCCGCGGTCGTCTTGACCTCGCCGAGCAGGATCAGCGGCAGGAAAGGAACGAAGCGCCCGGGCGGGACGCGGGGGACGATCAGGTAAAGGATCAGGCCGCACAGGGCTTGGATGATGATCATGGTCTCGGTCAGGACGGTGAGGTTCCAGACCCCGGCGATCCGGTAAGTCAGGTAATAGGGATAGATCTCGAGGGGCGGGTAATTGAAGTTTCCGAGAACGGGTCCGGAATTCTCGATGTCGTGGAAGATCGTGCCGGCCGTATAAGGGTTCCGGCCGCTGTCGAGGGCTTCGAAGACGGTCTTGTAGGTCAGGACGATCTCGGAGTCCGACTTAAGGACGCTCAGGTTCACGACGCCCAGAATGAGGCCGCTGAGACAGACGAACGCTAGGACCTCTTTCCGGAAGAACGTCTCGGGACGGGCCGCGTCGAGAAGGGCGATCACGGTCAAGGCCGCGGCCAGGAGAACGGCATATTCGTAATGGCGGCCGCCGGGAATGGGCTTGAGGACCAGCATGACGACCGAAACCGCCAGGCCGGCGATCAATCCGCTCAGGGCGAGACGCTTGTTCACGGCCCCGCGTCACTTCTCGTTGTTGGCAAAGACGTCGCGCGACCGGATATGCATCTTTTCCGTCCCCCCGACCTCGATGATCTTCTTGGCATAGAAGATCCGTTGAATGCTGCCGACGACGATGACGAGGAACAGGATCGCGAAGACGATCGACAGCGTCCGCACCTCGACTTGGGCGAGGCGGAAGCGCGGCAGGAACAGAAAGACGACCAGGCCGATGTTGAGCAGGAGCAGGCGGTCGAACCGTTCCCCGATGGCCGGCCAGTCGTGCTCTCCGATGGGCACGACCATGGCCGCCCTCGGCTTGGCGAAGCTGAGCATCAGCGTCGCGGAGATGACCAGGAACGATTCCAGGGGGTAGCCGGAGGCGGCGAAGCCCGCATAGATGATCACCTCGACCCATTTGTCGATGATGCCTTCGAGATAATAGCCGAACTTCGTGACTCTCTTTTCGGCCCGGGCGACGGCCCCGTCGATCGTGTCCCACAGGCAGGCG
>JBAVUQ010000005.1:0-1961 GCA_049696855.1 Candidatus Aminicenantales bacterium | reverse complement strand
GCGGGCATGTTGTTCTCGTAGGCGGCGTGGACGAGGGCCTCGATCCTCAGGCAGCCGTCGAGGACGGAATATTCGGAATGGTTGTGGAGATGAACGAACGTCGGTTCCATGAGCGAAATCTTTTCCTGACCCGGCGGGGCCGCGTCGCGGACCGGCCGGACGAGTTATTCTACGCTATTCCCATTCGATCGTCCCGGGCGGCTTGGTGGTCACGTCGTAGACGACCCGGTTGACGCCCCGGACCTCGTTGACGATGCGCGTCGACATGCGGGCCATGAGCTTGGCCGGCGCCGGGTACCAGTTGGCCGTCATGCCGTCCGTGCTCTGGACGAGGCGGATGACGACGACCCGGTGGTAGGTCCGCTGGTCGCCCATGACCCCGACGGAGCGGACCGGCAGGAGGACGGCGAAGGCCTGCCACAGCTTCCCGTAGATGCCGGCCTTGTGGACTTCCTGGAGGACGATATCGTCGGCCGCCCGCAGGATCTCCAGGCTCTCGCGGTTGACCTCGCCGATCAGCCGGACGGCCAGGCCGGGCCCGGGGAAGGGGTGCTGACGGATGAACTCCGTGTCGACCCCGAGCTCGAGGGCCAGGGCCCGGACCTCGTCCTTGAACAGCTCCCGGAGCGGCTCGACGAGCTTGAGCTTCAGGCCCTTCGGCAGCCCGCCCACGTTGTGGTGGGACTTGATCATCGACGACGGCCCCTTGACCGGATTGGACTCGATGACATCGGGGTAGATCGTCCCCTGGGCCAGGAACGCCGCCCCGCCGAGCCGGGTCGCCTCGCGCTCGAAGAGATGGATGAAGAGGCCGCCGATGGTCTTGCGCTTCCGCTCCGGCGAGACGACGCCGCGGAGCTTGTCCAGGAAGAGATCCGAAGCGTCGATGCCGACGACCTTGAGGGCGAATTTGTGCCGGAAGGCCTCCATGAGCGTCTCGTACTGGCCTTTGCGCAGGAGCCCGTTGTCGATGAAGATGCAGGTCAGTCGGGGGCCGATGGCCTTGTGGATGATGAGCGAGGTAACGAGCGAGTCGACGCCGCCGGAGAGTCCGCAGATGACTTTGCCGTCGCCGACCGTCTGCCGGATCTCCTTGACCTTGCGGGCCACGAACGAGGAGATCGACCAGTCGGCCTTGAGGCCGCTCTCCCGGAAGAGGAAGTTGCTCAGGACCTTGATCCCTTCCTTGGTATGGATGACCTCGGGATGGAACTGGACGCCATAGAATTTCCTGGCCTTGTCCTCGATCACGGCGGCCCGGGTGTTGGCCGTGCTCCCGGTCAGGCGGAAGCCCGGCGGGACGCATTCGAGCCGGTCCCCGTGGCTCATCCAGACCTGCTGCCGGTCCTTGACCTTGGTCAGGAGCCCCGACGAGTCGAGGATGCGCAGGGCGGCGAAGCCGTACTCGCCCTCCTTGGACGGGACGACCTGGCCACCGAGGTGGTGGGCCATGAGATGGACGCCGTAGCAGATGCCGAGGATCGGGACGCCGAGCTCGAAGAGGCCCTTGTCGGGGTGCGGCGCGCCCTTGCCGTAGACGCTCTGCGGCCCGCCGGAGAGGACGAGGGCGGACGGCCTGGCCTTGCGGATGGCGGCGGGCGGGGTCGAGAAAGGGACGATCTCGGAATAGACGCCGAGCTCGCGGATCTTCCGGGCGATGAGCTGGGTGTACTGCGACCCGAAATCGAGGATGAGGACTTTCTGCATGGAGGGATTTTATCAGAATTGACCGGGATATCCAAAAGACCTAACATTCCCGAAGGCGGCTTCCATTCCGGCGTCCGAAGGAGGATGAAAATGAGACTTTTCGGGCTCGTCCTCATGGCCTCGTGCCTGGCGTTTTTCTGCGGACCGGCCTATCCGGGCGGCCCGGATGACCTGGCCATCTGGAAGGAATTCGTGTCCGCCCTCAAGGCCGGCACGCTGACGGTGGACCGGATCCGGCCTTTTTACGGGGTCGA
>JBAVUQ010000004.1:0-2601 GCA_049696855.1 Candidatus Aminicenantales bacterium | reverse complement strand
CTACCACGGAAGTGAAACCACAATGATGAGCATGCGCTTGATGAGATTTGGCACCAAGAAGAAACCGACCTACCGGATCGTGGTGATGGACTCGAAGAGAGCCCGCCAGAGCCAGGCCCTGGACACGCTGGGCACTTACAGCCCGCTCGACGACCCCGCCAGGGTCAAGCTGGACCTGGTGAAAGCGAAGAAGTGGATCGCTCAGGGCGTCCGCCCTTCGAGCACGGTCCAATCCCTGTTGGACAGGCTTACCAAGCCCCCGAAGCCCGCTCGTGTTGTGAAAGCATAAAGGAGGTCACCGTGAAAGAACTCGTTGAGCTCATTGCCAAGGCGTTGGTGGACCAGCCGGACCGCGTGCAGGTTTCCCAGCTCGAGGGAGAACAGACCACCATCCTCGAGCTCAAAGTCGCCCCGGAGGACCTCGGCAAGGTGATCGGCAAGCAGGGACGGACGGCGCGAGCCATCCGCATCATCCTCGGCGCCGCGGGGATGAAGCTGAAGAGGCGTTTCAATCTCGAGATCATTGAAAAGCCCTGACCTCGTCGCCCTCGGCAAGGTCGTCCGAAGCCAGGGGAGCGTCGGCCGCCTCAAGCTTCGGCTCAACGAAAAAGGGCCCACCGGATTCGTAGGCGCAAAGGTTTATTTCAGGCGCGGGGAGGGGTTCCAGGCTTTCGACGTCGAATATCTGACCCTTGACCGCAATGCCTACATCCTGAAGCTCAAGGGCGTCGATTCGCTGGCCGCGGCGGACTCCCTGGCCGGCCGCGACGTCTTCGCCGCCGGATCGGATTTTCGGCGGCTCGACGAGGATCGATTCTACGATTTCCAGGTCATCGGAAGCCGGGTCCTGACCCGGGAAGGGATCGAGGTCGGGACGGTCGAATCGGTCCTGGAGGCCGGCGGGCCGGTCCTGCTCGTCGTGAGAAGGGCGGAGCGGGAGGTGTACATCCCCTTCACCGAGGCCATATGCGTGAAGGTGGACACGGAGGCGGGAGAGGTCGTCATCGACCCTCCGGACGGTCTTTTGGACTTGAATGAGATTTGATATAATCACGATTTTCCCGGAGATGTTCGCCGGCGTCTTTTCGGGCGGGGTCGTCAAGAGGGCCCTGGACCGGGAGATCCTTCGGATCGAGCTGCACGATCTGCGGGATTTCACCACCGACAAGCACCGCCAGGTCGATGACCGGCCCTTCGGGGGCCTGGAAGGAATGGTTTTGAAGCCCGAGCCGATCTTTCGCGCCGTCGAGGCCGTCCGCGAGGACGGAGGGAGCAAGGTCTATCTGCTCTCGCCACAGGGCCGGACCCTGGATGCCGGCTTGGCGCGGGAGCTGGCCGCGGAGCGTCAAGTCATTCTCATCTGCGGGCGGTACGAAGGCGTCGACGAGCGCGTCGCCGACAACCTCGCCGACGGCGAGATCTCGATCGGCGACTATGTCCTGTCGGGCGGGGAGCTGGCCGCCGCGGTCGTCGTCGACGCGGCCGCGCGCTTCGTCGCCGGTGTCGTCGGCAAGGAAGGGTCCGTGCGGAACGACTCCTTCTGCGGCGGCATCCTGGACTATCCCCAGTACACGCGGCCGCGCGAGTTCCGCGGCCTGAAGGTGCCTGCGGTGCTCTTCTCGGGCGACCATCGGAAGATCGAGCGCTGGAGGCGGGCCAAAGCCCTGGAAAAAACGGCCCGGCGGCGGCCGGACCTTGTCAAGCCCGGAGCCCTGTCGCCGGAAGACCGGGAGCTTCTGGAGAAAACCCCGAACGAAAGGAAGAACGAATGAATATCATCAGCGCCGTCGAGGATAAACATCTCAAGAAGGACCTCGTGCCCTTCAATGTCGGCGACACGGTCAAGGTCCACGTCATCATCCGGGAAGGGGACAAGGAGCGCATCCAGATCTTCCGCGGCGACGTCATCGCCAAGCGCGGCGGCGGCATCAAGGCCACCTTCACGGTCCGCAAGGTCTCCTTCGGCGTCGGCGTCGAGCGCGTCTTTCCCCTCCATTCCAAGATGATCAAGACGATCGAGGTCGTGCGCAAGGCCAGCGTCAGGCGGGCCAAGCTCTACTACCTGCGCGACCTCAAGGGCAAGGCCGCCCGCCTCAAAGAGGACCAGGGCTGACGCGAGCCTGGACCTTCATGAAAACGCCGTTTTGCCGTGTCACACACAAAAAGCCAAGACCGGCGTTTTCACCCTCCGGGCAAGCCGATCCGGTCGCATCTGCTTCGTTGCAAAGGGTTCGCAGTACTCCGAGTACAGCTTCACCCTTTGACGCCTTGCATCTACAGCCGGCTCGGCTCGTGAATAATCCAGGCTAGGCCGCGGCGATGGCCTCGTTTGCCGTCCGGAATTTCGGCTGCCGCGTCAACCAGGCGGAAGCGTTCGCCTGGGCGGACGCCTTTCGCGAGCGGGGCCTCCGTCTCGACGAGGATTGGGCACGGAGCGACGTCGTTGTCGTCAATTCGTGCACCCTCACCGGACGGGCCGAGCGGGACGTCCGGAAATTCATCCGCGCGGTCCATCGCGGGAATCCCGGGACTAAGATCGTCGTCACGGGGTGTTACGCCGAACGGGCGCCCGCGGAGATCGCGGCCTTGCCGGGCGTCGTC
>JBAVUQ010000003.1:0-1537 GCA_049696855.1 Candidatus Aminicenantales bacterium | reverse complement strand
GCCCCTTTGTCGCTCACCGTGAGGATCCCGACCTTCATCGTCACCCTCCGATCCTGAACATGTCGTTCGACAGGCTTTCGATCGCGCCCCGCTCCCACGTCGTCTTGGCTGCGAAGGCCGCCTTGATGACGGCCGCGATCTCGGAAGGACCCGCCTTGACCTCGCGCAGCTGCTTCCGCAGATCGATCCCGGCCCGGTCGAAGAGGCAGATCCTCAGCAAGCCATCCGGGCCCAGCCGCAGCCGTTCGCAGCCCTGACAGAAGGGCTCGGAGACGGGCGCGATGAAACCGAGGCGCGTCCGGCCGTCGAGGAGATACATGTCCGCGACGCCGTCGTCTTCCGGGAGCCGCTCCAAGGGGCCGAACGCTTCGGTGATCCGGGCTCGCACGTCCTCGCCCTTGACGAAGAGCGCCGGCCGCCAGGCCCCGAGCTCTTTGCATTCGGGCGTGAGCCCGCTCGTCGGCATGAGCTCGATGAAGCGCAGCTCGACGTCTTCCTTCACGGCGAAGCGGACAAAATCGGGGATCTCGTCGTCGTTGACGCCGTGGATGACGACCATGTTGACCTTGACCGGCGCGAGGCCGGCCGCACGGGCGGCCTCGATCCCGGCCAGGATGCGGTCGAGGCCCTTCCGCCGGGTTATGGCCGTGAAGCGGCCGGGGCGGAGCGTGTCCAGGCTGACGGTCACCCGCATGAGCCCCGCCGCCTTGAGGTCGGCCGCGAAATCGGCCAGGTGCAGGCCGTTGGTCGTCAGGGCCAGGTCGTCAGGCCCGAGCGCGGCCAACAGCCGGACGAGGGATGCGACGCCCCGCCGGGCCAGCGGCTCGCCGCCCGTCAACCGGAAGCGCCGGACCCCCGCGGCCATGGCCGCGCGGGCGACGACGGCGATCTCCTCATAGCTCAGCATGTCCGCCATCGGGACGAGAGCGACGCCGGCCTCGGGCATGCAGTAGATGCAGCGCAGATCGCAGCGGTCCGTGACCGATATGCGCAGGACCTTACCGCTTTTCAATGCTGTCTCCGGGGCTGACCGTGCCGCCGCTCAGGACCTCGCAGAAGATGCCGCGGGCCGGCATGATGCAGTCGCCGGTGAGGTGATAGACCGCGCACTTGGTATGGCATTCCTTGCCGATCTGGCTGACGCGCAGGCGCACGACGCCCCCTACGACGAGCTCGTCGCCGATGACGAGCGCGCCGAGGTCGATGCCGCGCGTCGTCAGGTTCTCGGCGAAGGCGCCCGGGCCGAGCGCGACGGACGGCCCGCCGCCGAGCCTTTCCCTTTGCGCGTCGATATCCTCGACGGCCAGGAGCGAGACCTGCCGGTGGCCGAAATCCTGGTGGGCGTCGCCCTCGATGCCCCGGCCGGCGCGGATCTCGATGGACGCGACGGGGCGCTTGATCTGCCCTTTCTTGACGCTGGTGTTGACGGAGACGACGGTGCCGGCGTCGCCGGCCTTCCGGGTCATGCCCGTCTCCGGTAGACCCCGCTCTTGCCGCCGCTCTTGGTGTCGAGGCGGAGGCGGACGACCTCGGCCCC
>JBAVUQ010000002.1:0-3179 GCA_049696855.1 Candidatus Aminicenantales bacterium | reverse complement strand
GTGCGGAAGTCGAGCCTCCGCGGCCGGGGAGGGGCGGGTTTCCCGGCCGGGATGAAATGGGGCTTTGTCCCCCGCGGCGTCGCGGGCCCGAAATACCTGTGCGTCAACGCCGACGAGGGCGAGCCGGGGACATTCAAGGACCGGCTGGTCCTCCTTCGCGCCCCCCATCAGCTGCTCGAGGGCATGCTCATCGCGGCCTTCGCGGTGGGCATCCGGTCCGCGTTCATCTATGTCCGCGGCGAATACGGGCGGATCGCCCGGCGGCTGGAGGAGGCGATCGCCGAGGCCCGGGCCGCGGGCTATCTCGGGCCGCGCGTCTTCGGGACGGCGTTCGGGCTCGACGTCGCCGTCCACCCGGGCGCCGGGGCCTACATCTGCGGCGAGGAGACGGCCCTCCTCGAGTCGCTCGAGGGGCGGCGCGGCCAGCCGCGGGTCAAGCCGCCTTTCCCGGCGACCGTGGGTCTCTTCCGGTCACCCACAGTTGTCAACAACGTCGAGACGCTGGCCACGGTCCCCCAGATCCTGGCCCGGGGCGCGGACTGGTTCCAGTCGCGGGGCCTGCCGACCGACGGGGGCACCCGGCTCTTCGGCGTGAGCGGCGCCGTCCGGCGCCCGGGCATCTACGAGCTGCCCGTCGGGACGTCTCTGCGGACGATCATCGAGGTCCACGCCGGCGGCCTGCCGGAGGGCCGGAGCATCAAGGCGGTCGTTCCGGGGGGGCTCTCCGCCCCGATCCTGAAACCCGACGAGCTCGACTGTCCCATGGATTTCGATTCCCTGGCCAAGGCGTGTTCGATGCTCGGTTCGGCGGGGATCGTCGTCATCCCCGACGGGACCCCGATCCTCGATGTCCTTGATGTCACGGCCCGCTTTTACGCCCACGAGTCCTGCGGCAAGTGCACGCCCTGCCGCATCGGGACCTCCTGGATCTACAAGATCGTCCAAAGGATGCGACGCGGGGAAGGGGGACCGGCCGACCTCGACCTCATCCTGCGGCTGGCCGACGGGATCAGAGGCAAGACGCTCTGCCCTCTCGGCGATGGGGCGGCCTTGCCCATCAACGCCCTGGTCTCGAAATTCCGCGGCGAGCTCGATCAGGCGGTGGCCCGGTGAGCGGAACGAAGCGCGTCGGCCTGACCATCGACGGGGTCAAGGTCTCCGTCGACCAGGGGACGAACATCCTCAAGGCGGCCGAACAGGCGGGCATCGCCATCCCGCATTTCTGTTATCACCCCGGTTTGGAGGTCGAGGGCAATTGCCGGATGTGCCTCGTCGAGATCGAAGGCCTGCCGAAGCTCGATCTCGCCTGCTCGAACCAGGTCAGGGAGGGCATGGTCGTCCGGACCTCGACCGAACGCGTCCGGGAGGCCCGCAAGGACGTCCTCGAATTCCTGCTGGCCGAGCATCCCCTCGACTGCCCCATCTGCGACAAGGCGGGGGAGTGCCGCCTCCAGGATTACTACGATGCCTATGGCCTTTTCGCCGGCCGGATGGCGGAGCCGCGCGAACGCCGGGACAAGAAAGCGCCGATCGGCCGGGGGCTTGTCCTCGACCGCGAGCGTTGCGTCCTCTGCACGCGCTGCGTCCGGTTCCTGAGGCAGGTCACCGGGACCGGTGAGCTGGGCGTGTTCGAGCGCGGCCTCCGCTCGGAAGTGAGCATCTATGACGAAATGCCCGTCGACAACAATTACTCCGGGAACCTCGTCGACATCTGTCCGGTCGGGGCCATCACCGCGGAGGACTTCCGGTTCAAGACGAGAGCCTGGTTCCTGGCGCGCCGTCCTTCGATCTGTCCCCATTGCAGCCGCGGCTGCGCCGTCGCCGTCGAATCCGTCTCGGGCTATCCCCTGGCGAAAGGGGAGCGGCGGGTCTATCGCGTCACGGCCCGCGAGAACCCGGCCGTCAACGGCTTCTGGATCTGCGACCTCGGCCGGGACGGTCGCCATGACATCGACGAGGGCAGGCACGTCCGCTTGCTGAAGGACGGCGCGCCCGCCTCCGGCCTGTCGTGGCCTGAGGCCCTGGCCTCGGCCGCGGCGGCCATCCGGGCCATCCCCGGCCCCGAACGCGCCGCCAAGATCGCCGTCGTCCTGAACAGCCGCCTGACCTGCGAGGAGCTGGCCCTGGCGAAGGGACTGTTCGTCACGGGACTCGGCCTCGAGAAGGTCTTTTTCGCCGACCGGAAACCCGGCCGGGCCGACAGCCTGTTGCTGACGGCGGAGCGCGTCCCCAACAGCCGGGGCGTCCTCGAGGCGGGCTTCCAGCCCAGGCTCCCCGGACTCGGTGAGCTTGCTGACGCGGAAGTCGTCCTCCTCTTCGGACCCGACCTGGCCGCGCATTTCGGGGAGGCGGACATCAGTCGGGCCCTCGCTCCCGTCCCCTCGAAGTATCTCATCGCCGCCCACACCGGGCCGCTCGACGGGCTCGTCGACACGGTCCTCCCGGCTGCCGTTCCGGCAGAAAAATCAGGGACTTACGTCAACGTCGACGGCCTCCGGCAGTCGTTCGTCTGCGCGGTGCGGCCGCCCGCCGGGGTCGTTCCCGAAGGCGACATCCTCTCTTGCCTGGGCAGCTCGCTGGGCCTCAACCTCGGAGACGCCGATGTTCGGTGACGTCGTCATCATCGTCGTCAAGGTGGTCCTCACCTTGGTGTGGACGCTCCTGCTGGCTCTGTTCCTGACCTGGGTCGAGCGCAAGGAGAGCGCGGTGATGCAGGACCGGATCGGAGCCAACCGGGCTTCGATCTTCGGGCTGAGGATGTTCGGCCTCTTCCAGCCGTTCGCCGACGCGATCAAGATGCTCTTCAAGGAGGATTTCGCCCCGACCTTCGCCCAGCGCACCCTCCATTGGCTGGCGCCGGCCTTCTCCTTCTTCTTTGTCTCCGTGACCATGGTCGCCGTGCCGTTCGGCGATACGATCCGCCTGTTCGGCCGGCGGATCCCGCTCCAGGTCGTCGATCTCAACGCGGCCGTCCTCTTCGTCCTGGCCATGCTCAGCCTCGGCATCTACGGCATCCTCGTCAGCGGCTGGGCCTCGTCGAACCGCTTCGCCCTGATCGGCAGTCTCCGCGGCGCGGCCCAGCTCATCTCCTACGAAGTCGCCCTGGGCCTGTCGCTCGTCGGCCTGGTCATGGTCTTCCCCTCGCTCAGCCTGTCGCGGATCGTCGAGTCCCAGGGCGG
>JBAVUQ010000001.1:0-5514 GCA_049696855.1 Candidatus Aminicenantales bacterium | reverse complement strand
CGGGGACGATCGGCGGCGCTCAGCCGCTCATCAAGAATCATCAACAGGAGGTTCTCATGAAGAACAGGAAGATTGTGTATCTCACGGGGTTCCTGCTTTTGGCCGCTCTCATCACCGGACCGGCCTGCGCCACGAAGAAATTCGTCCGGACCGAGTCGGCGACGCTCGACCAGAAGATCTCGGAAGTCTCGACCGAGGTCGAGACGAGCCAAAAACGGATCTCGGAACACGATGAGAAGCTGGCCACGATCGGCTCGCTCATCTCCAAGCACGACGACCAGTTCAAGGCCGTCGAGGGCGAGATCGGCGAGGTCAAGACCCTCATCAAGGGCAACCTCGTCATGACCGCCACGCTGAAGAATGACCAGGCCAAGTTCGCGTTCGACAGCTCGGCGCTCACGCCCGAGGCCAAGAGCGTTCTCGACGCCTTCGTCCAGAGGCTCGTCACCGAGAACAAGGGCGTCTACATCGAGATCCAGGGCCACACCGACAACACCGGCGGCGATGAGATCAACATGGCCCTCGGCCAGAAGCGGGCCGAAGCGGTGCTGATGTACCTTTACAAGACCTACAAGATCCCGCTCTACCGCATGTCCGCCATCAGCCTGGGCAGCTCCATGCCCATCGCCGACAACGGGACGCGCGACGGCCGCGGCCAGAATAGGCGGGTCGAGATCCTCGTCTACGAATAAGAGCGCGAGTCCAGGAATTTCCTCGCCGGGGGCAGGGCCCCTCAAGGCCTTGCCTCCGGCAATCACCTTGCCGTGGCCGAGACGGCGAGCCCTTCCCTACCCTGAGCGTTGACCCCCACAACCTCATAGGTGTAGACCTCTGAACCATCGATCCTCCGATGGAGGTAGCGGTACACGGTGCTGCCCGCGGCCTTGGGCACCTCGGTCACGAGGGCGCGGCCGCCGGCGGCGACGACCCGGTAGATCCGATACGTCTCGACGCTTTGATTCCGGGAATTATCCGCCCAGGTCAGGACATTGGCGTATTCCCGCAGGAGCAGGCTGCGGATGACCGATCGGGTCGCCTTGAGGTTGACGACCGGGAAGATGTTGTCCATGACGACGCCGACGTCCGCTTCGCTGTGCGCACCGGTCGAATCGTAAGCGACGGCCCGGACCGTGTGCGCGCCGTTCGTGAACAGGGTCGTATCGAGAATGAAGGAGAACGGGGGCGCGGTCAGCGTCTGGCTCAGATAGCTGTCGCCGTAGAGCTCGACGCGGGCCAGGCCGCTGTCGTCGCTGGCGGCGACCTCGACCTCGAGGGCCCCGTAGACCGTCTGGCCGGCGGTAAGGTTCGTGATGGCGACGACCGGGGGGTTGTCATTGGCGGTGATGGTCACGCTCATGGGGGTCGTCGTCCCGGAGATGTCCGACAGGGCCATGGCCGTGGCGATGCCGTCATACCTCGCCGAGTTCGGAAAAGTCGACGGGCCGAACGTCATCCCCGCCTTATAGTAGTCCCCCGCATCGGCCGAAGCCGCCCAGGTCTCGATCTCTTCGAGCCCGTCGGCCTCCATGAGGCGGAGGAGCTTGTGGGCCGTATAGGAATTATCGGACAGGAAGTCCCAGCTCCAAGTATCGAGCCGGGCGTCGACGTGCCAGACGACCAAGCCGTCGGAACCGGTGAAAAGGTTCGTGTCGTTGCCCGACCGGGCCCGGTTCTGGACCATGAAGTACTCGTCGAAGATGCGGCCCTCGACGGCTCCGGGCATGAACAGGACCGCGTCGGGGTAGAGCCCCGAGGCCCTCAAGGTGACCGTTTGCGATCCCGTCGGTATGACCGTGGGCGTGATCCAGTCCAGCATGAACTTCGAGAAGCAGTTATGATCGCCGGAGCCGTCCATGATGTCGAGGCCGCCGACGCCTCCCCGCGGGCCGATCGCGTCGTCGTAGTCATAGTAGTCGGGCACCCCGAGGGCATGTCCGGTTTCGTGGATGATCGTGCTCGGCGTGAAGCTGCCGCCGGGGTAATTGTACAGCTCCCACTGCCAGGAGTAGTTCGTCAGCCGCTTGCCGTCGAGACGATAGGTCGAGTCGGAGAACCAGGTGTAATAGCCCCACCAGAACTCGGCCCAGCCGTCGTGCGGGCCGCTCCAGAAGACGCACAGGTAGTCGATCGTGCCGTCGCCGTCGTTGTCGTACTGAGAGAAGTCGCGTCCCTGGGCGTCGTAGGCGCTCAGGGCCTCCTTGATCAAGTTCTCGCGGCCCGCGTCCGTCTCGGCCACGGTGGCCCTGGCGTAGGGGGCCTGGTACCAGCCGAGCACGTCTCCGGTGATCGTCAGCTGGTCATAGGAGGCCCGCCGGTAAAAGTTCCTCAGGCTGTCGAACGGCGGGCCGCCGGCGCCGCTTCCGAAGAGCCGTGATTCGAAAGTCGCCGGGGCGGTCGTCCCCGGATTGTCGGAAAACGAGATGAGCAGGGTCAGGATCCTGACCGTCCCGGTCGTCGGCATGCCTTTCCAGGCTCCGGGCGGCGCCAGGATGACGGCCGGGGAAGCGGCGCGTGCGGGAACGGCGCCGCGCCCTGTGATCAGGCGGGACACCTTGTCGCGGAGCCGGGCCCTCATCCGCTGGGGGATCTTGTGGTTGCCGAGGGCCCTGGCCCGGGCGACGCGGGCGGCCATCGTCCCATCGAGCTTGTAGCGCGCGATCTGCTCCTTCGTCGGGGGCTCGAGGGCCAGCCCGGGCAGAAGACCGGCGACGAAGAACGCGGCCACAAGCATCGCCGCGAAACGGGGACGGAAGGTTGGGGCCATCGGACCGCTCTCTCCGCGGCAAAATATAGGCCTCACGGGCGATCAAGTCAAACCGGGCGCGCCCGGACGGATTCAGCGCACGCCGAAGTTGAAGCCCGTCCGCTCCTCGTTCCTGTCCGTGGCCGGAGGCGGCTCCGGGGACAGGGCGGCGATCTCGGCCCTGAGCTCCGGCGTCATCGGGATGTCCGCGGCGGCGAGAAGCGGGGCGAGCTGGGCCGTGTTCCTGGCCCCGACGAGCGGCGCCGTGACGGCGGGATGGGAGCCGACCCAGGCGACGGCCAGCCCGGCCGGATCGAAGCCGCGCTCCCTGGCGAAAGCGGCAAACCGCTCGGCCACATCATAGTTCAGGTCGTCCTTATAGCGGGTGGCGTAGATCTTGTTGGAGACCAGCCGTCCGGCCTCGGGCCGGCGGCCCGGGCCGTATTTGCCGCTCAGGAGCCCCCCGCCGAGCGGGCTGTACGGAAAGACGCCGAGCCCTTCGGACAGGGCCAGGGGCAGGATCTCGACTTCGGCCTGGCGCTTGACCAGATTGTACATCGGCTGGATGCAGGCGAAAGGGGCCAGGCCTTCTTTCGCCGAGATGCCCAGCGCCTTGGCAACCTGCCAGGCGGCGAAATTGCTGGCCCCGAGGTAGAGGACCTTGCCCGAGCCGACGAGGTCGTCAAGGGCCCGCAGGGTCTCTTCGAGCGGCGTGCGGTCGTCGAAACGGTGGACATAGTAGATATCGATGCGGTCGGTTTGGAGGCGCCGGAGCGAGGCCTCGACGGCGTATTGGATGTGGCGGCGGGAGGCCCCCATGGCGTTGACGTCCTTGGAGGTCGCGAAATAGGCCTTGCTCGTGATGAGCACCTCTTCCCGGCAGTCCATGACGAGACGGCCCAGGATCTCCTCGGCCCGTCCGCCGGCGTACATGTCGGCGCAGTCGAAGAGGTTGACGCCGGCCGCGCGGCAGAGCTCGAACAGAGCCTTGGAACCCGCCTCGTCGGCGTCGCCGCCGAAGGACATCGTCCCGTAGGCGATGGCCGAAACCTTGACCCCGGTCTTGCCCAGAAATTTATAGGTCATGTCGATCTCCCTTTCAGGACGTTCTCTTCTTCAATTCGAGCCCGTGGCCGATCGGATAGAGGTCCGGGATCGAAACCGGCAGCTTCCCGGTCACATCCATTTCCCCGGCCAGGGCCCGGGCGGCGGCCGATTGGGTCTCCGGAGTGTCCTTGTACAGGCAAAGGTAGGCGTCGATCCCGGGGAAATGCCTCAGGAGATAGGGGCTGCCGAAGGACACCGCGACGATCTTCGGCCGGCCGGGCAGGGCCGAAAGCTTGCGGATGAGCTCGATGTGCTTCGGCTCGAGGTCGACGCTCCCCTTCCGGTCGCTGAGCCTCGAGAAAAGGGCCAGGACGACGGCGCCGGCGGAAGAGGCCTTGGCGAAAGAATCGTCAAGGAGGTCTTGGCCGGTGTCCGCGTCGGCGTAGAAGGCGGCGGCCCCGGGGAACCTGGCCTGCATCGCGGCGACGAAAGCCTGGCCGGCGAAATAGTCGCCGAGATCGCTGCTGAGAGAGAGCACAACGAGCTCGCCGGCGCCCATGGAGAGCGGCAGCAGGCCGCCCTCGTTCTTGACCAGCGTCGCCGAGCTTTCGAGCATCCTTGCGGCCTGGTCGAGGTTGGCCCGCGGGGCGACGAGACGGCTGAGGGCGTCGATCCTGACGAAGCGATGGCGCTCCAGGCCGAGCGAGGCCTTGGTCTCGAGGATCCGGCGCACTGAAGCGTCGATCCGGGCGACCGGGATGCGGCCGTCGCGGACGGCCGCGGAAAGATAGGCGATGACCTTGGCCGGCTCGGGCGGCAGGAGGAGCTGGTCGACCCCGGCCAGGACGGCCCGGAGCGAGGCTTCCTCGGTGGAAAAGGCGTTGGTCACGCCGGCCATCTCGAGGGCGTCCGTGACGATGAGCCCTTTGAAGCCCATCTTTTGTCGCAGGAGACCGGTCAGGATCGGGGCCGAAAGGGTCGCCGGCATTCCGGGTGTCGAGTCGAGGGCCGGGACGGCCAGGTGGGCCGTCATGACCGCCTTGACGCCGGCGTCGACGGCCGATTTGAACGGGAAGAGCTCGACCTTCTCCAGCCGCTCGAGGCCGGCGGTGATGGTCGGCATGAGGCTGTGGGAATCCTGGGACGTGTCGCCGTGGCCCGGGAAATGCTTGGCCGTGGCGATCATGCCGTTGTCCTGGACGCCGCGGATGAAGGCGCCGGCGAGCCGGCTGACGAGGGCCGGGTCGGCGCCGATCGACCGGGTGTTGATGATGGGGTTGTCGGGATTGATGTTGACGTCGACGACCGGGGCATAGGTCACGTGGATGCCCATGGCCCGGCCTTCGAGGGCCGTGACCTTGCCCATGGCGTAGGCGAGGTCCTCGGAGCCGGTCGCGCCGAGGGCCATGAACGGCGGGAAGAGGGTCGCGTTGGTGACCCGGTTGGCCGCCCCCCGCTCGAAATCGGAGGCCATGAGGAGGGGGACCTTGGCCAGCTTCTGGAAGGCGTTCGTGAGCTCGGCCGTTTCGTAGACGCGCGCGGGCGCGAAAAGGACCAGGCCGCCGATCTTCGAATCGGAGACGAGCGACTCGATCTCGCGGAGGGTGGCGCTGTCGGCGTTGCGGAAATCGGCCGTGAAGCGGCAGGCGACCATCTGGCCGACCTTCTCCTCGATGGTCATCCTCTTGAGGGTCCGGGCGACCCAGCCGGCGTCGGGAGCGGCC